>JBBQYK010000574.1:0-1501 GCA_038208765.1 Verrucomicrobiota bacterium | reverse complement strand
TAAGGTGATTCACGTGAAGCACGGGCGGATTCATCGCTACCCCGGCGGGTATGATTATTATTTGGAGAAAACCAAGCCGATTTCCGAACGCGCTGGCCTGACCGCTGGCAGCGGAATGCCCCAGGCTCCGAAGGCGCAGGCGAAGCCTGCTGTGCCCGCTGTGGATCGCAAAGAGCAGAAACGCCGCGAAGCCGCGCAACGTCAGGCCCGCAGCGGCGAACAGCGCGCGCAACATCAGCTCGTGAAGAGTTTGGAGAAGCAAATCCAAGCACTCGAATTGAAGCAGACCGAACTCGCCGCCGAATTGGAGAAGCCCGAGAGCTACGCCGGCGGACGCGCCCAGCAAATCAATCGTGAGCTGATGGAAGTGGTGGATGACCTCGCGGCGAAGACGGCGGAGTGGGAAGCGGCGGCGGTGAAGCTGGAGGAGTTGGAGACGCCGGAGACAGCGTAGCAGCCAGAGGCCCGGAGGGCCGGTAAGAAATTAGCCGGTGGCGTCAGCCACCGGAAAGAGGCAGAAACTGGTGCAGCCCCAGCGGGGCGCAACAGGCCGATCCGTGCCGCCCCTACCGGGGCTGATTGCGTGATCCCGCTCATTCCGGTGGCTGACGCCACCGGCTAATTTCTCTCGGCCCTCCGGGCCTTTCTTAATCAATCAAACGCCGCTTTGGACAACACTCGCTTCCAGCCAAGCTTTCATTAGGATTCGCCCCACATGGCTGACGAAAAAAATCCGCACGACCTGCCGAAGTGGGTCTTCCCTGCCGCGCTGGCGGGCATGCTCGTCATTGTCACGCTGAGCACCGTCTTCTGGATGTGGCGCGACACGCGGCCCCGACGGCGGCCCGCGTTGCTCGGCACGCCCGATCCGGTGGTGCCCAGGCATCTGCGAACCAACGCCACCATCGACGAACTGCGTTGGACCAACGGCCCCGCCCGATGATCGTTTATCTCAACGGCGAATTTGTTCCCGAGGAGCGCGCGGTCGTCTCTGTCTTCGACCGCTCGTTCCGCTACGGCGACGGGTTGTTCGAGACGATGCTGGCGGGGAATGGAAATTTCTTTCGCTGGGAACAGCACTGGGGGCGGCTGCTGAACAGCGCACGATTTTTTGGCTTCGCCATCCCGTGGTCGCCGGAGGAATTGCGAAAAGCCGCGCGCGAACTGTTGGAACACAATTCCCTGCGCGAGGCGTTGCTTCGTCTGCAAATCTCACGCGGCTCCGGCCCGCGCGGCTACGCGCCCACGGGCGCGGACTCACCGGTCATCGTGATGACGGCGCACGCCGCCCCGCCCCGCCCCGCCCCGCGCTGGAAGCTCGCGACGTGTCCGATTCGCGTCGCGACCACGGATCAGTTGGTCGGTCACAAAACCGGCAACCGTCTGCTGCAAGTCCTCGCCGCCGCACACGCCGCCGCGCGCGAGGCGGAGGAGGCGTTGCTCGTCAACACCGACGGCCACGTCTGCGAAGGCGGTTCGAGCAACGTGTTCTGGATTCGCG
>JBBQYK010000573.1:0-1501 GCA_038208765.1 Verrucomicrobiota bacterium | reverse complement strand
TTCCGAGCGCAATCTGGATTTCCTCTGCGTGCCGCGCGAGCGCGTGGTGGAAATCGTCACCACCAGCGGCACGACCGGTCAGCCGCTGCTCTGGATGCTCACCACGTCCGACGTGCAGCGGCTCGCCGTGAACGAGCGGCTCTCCTTCGAGTGCGCCGGACTCACGGCGCGCGACACCGTGTTGCTGGCCGTGGCGCTGGATCGTTGTTTCATCGCGGGCCAGGCCTACTGGCTGGGCTTGCGCGAACTCGGCTGTGCCGCCGTTCGTGCTGGAGCCTCTTCGCCGATGCTGGTTCTCGAAATGATTCAACGCACGCAGCCTACGGCCATCATCGCGGTGCCGTCGTTTCTGAGAATGCTCGCGGAGAAAGCGCGCGAGTCTGGTTTCGATTTGCAGTCGTCGTCCGTGAAGAAGGCCATCTGCATCGGCGAGCCGGTGCGCGACCGCGCGCTGCAACTGAACTTCGCCGGTCGCGCGATTGAAACGGACTGGGGCGCAAAAGTGTATTCGACCTACGGCGTGACTGAACTGGCGAATTCGTTGTGCGAATGCGACGCCGGCGCGGGCGGCCATCTGCACGATCAACAATTGTATCTCGAAGTTTTGGATGACGACGGCAAGCCCACGCCAGAAGGCGAAGTCGGCGAGATCGTCGCCACCACGTTCGGCGTCGAAGCGATGCCGCTGATCCGGTATCGCACCGGCGATTGCGCCGCGCTTTTCCACGCGCCTTGCGCTTGTGGTCGCACCACACCGCGCCTCGGCCCCATTGTGGGGCGCAAAAATCAGAAGCTGAAATTCAAAGGCGCGTCGCTGTTTCCTTCCACGCTCTCCGCAGTGCTCGAACAGTCGGAAGGCGTCGAATCATTCGTCATCATCGCGCGCACGGACAACGAACTCTCGGACTCGTTGGAAGTGCTGGTGCATGGTGCGGCGTCGGTCGAGACGTTGCGCGAGGCGTTGCAGGCGCGGTCAAAAATCTCGCCGCCCATCCGCCGGGCCGGGCGCGAGGAAATCGAGGCGTTGCAGATGCCGCCGCAGGCGCGCAAGCGGCGCACGTTCGTGGACCTACGGTGAAACCTTGCATCGTCATTCCCTGCTTCAACCACGTCACGACTGTGGCCGCCGTGGCGCTGGCGGCGCTCACCCACGCGCCGGTGTTGATCGTGGATGATGGTTCAACAATCGCCCTCCCCGAAATGCCCGGCTGCCTGCGTCTGCGCTTGGAGAAAAATTCCGGCAAAGGTGCGGCGCTCCGGGCCGGTCTGAATCGCGCGGCGGAACTCGGTTTCACGCACGCCATTACGATGGACTCGGATGGGCAGCACTTCGCCGAAGATTTGCCGAAGTTCCTCGAGTTCGCCCGCGCGCAGCCCGACGCGTTACTCGTCGGCGTGCGCGACTTTTACGCCGCCGGCTGTCCCACACATCGTCGCCGCTCGAATGCCGTGTCCACGTTCTGGTTCCGTGTTGAGACCGGCGTGCGTCTCGGCGACACGC
>JBBQYK010000572.1:0-1537 GCA_038208765.1 Verrucomicrobiota bacterium | reverse complement strand
AATCATCGCTTTCGATGAGTTCCTTCCGGCGTTTTGCAATGGAGACGAAGCGTGACCGCGCAAGTTGCCCGGTCCGACTGCTTTCACACAGGGTCGGCGCCGCACCCCAAGGAACGGCTTCGCTGTGCGAGCCGTCGCGCGACGGCGGACTGGAGCGCCTCGTTCTTGAATAATCTAACCGCTTGGACTCGTTCGTTTCAGGCTTTCAGCGTATCGGTTTTCAGCTTCCCGCCCTCACTTCACGCGCCTGACATAGGCCGCGCCCAGACTTCCACCTTGGATGTGTCTGACCTGCGCAACGTGCAGCAAAGCGTTGCCGCCGCCGCGTGCCCGCGCTAAGGTCCTGGTGCTGATCATGTGACGCTCGCCGAACTCAATTCCCTTTCTCGCGCTGATTTCACCCGGGTCGTGGGGCCGGTGTTCGAGCACTCGCCGTGGATCGCGGAGGCGGCGTGGGTGGGGCGTCCGTTCGGAAGCGTGGCCGCCTTGCACGCGGCGTTGAGCGCGGTGCTCCGCGACGCGAACGAGGCGCAGAAGCTGGCTTTGATTCGCGCGCATCCTGATCTTGTCGGACGCGCCGCACTGGCGGGGACGCTCACACGCGAATCAACGGGCGAGCAGGCGAGCGCAGGGCTGAACAACCTTTCGCCGGAGGAAGTTGCGCTGTTTCACAAGAACAACGCGGCGTACCAGGCGCGGTTTGGTTTCCCGTTCGTCATCTGTGCGCGGCTGAACAAGAAGGAGGCGATTCTTGCCGGCTTCGAGGCACGGCTGCACAATTCGCCCGAGCAGGAAGTGACCGCAGCTCTGGCGGAGATTTTCAAGATCGCCGAGCTGCGGCTGCGCGACCTGATCACAAACTGACTATGCCCGCAAAACTCAGCACGCACGTCCTCGACACTGCTCACGGCTGTCCCGCACCGCAGATGAAAATCGAGTTGTGGCGGCTCGACGGCACGCGCGCGTTGTTGAAAACCGTTTTCACGAACAGCGACGGGCGGACGGATGCGCCGCTGCTGCCTGCGGATGAAATGAAGGCGGGCCAGTACGAACTGGTCTTCTTCGTCGGTGATTATTTCGCGGCCAAGACCACGACGCCTAGCACGGGCCGCTTCCTCGACACGGTGCCCGTGCGCTTCGGCATCACCGATGCCATCGCGTCGTACCACGTCCCGCTGCTGTGCTCTCCGTGGGCTTACAGCACCTATCGCGGAAGCTGAGTGATGTCCAAAGTCCAAGGTCCAAAGTCCAAGGTCGATGAAGGCGCGGAGCGGATCATGGCGCGGTTGGCGGAACTCGCGCGCATCAGCGATGAGCCGGAGCAAATCACGCGCACCTACGGTTCGCCCGGCATGCGCTGCGCGAATGATCGCGTGGGTGCCTGGATGCGCGAGGGGGGAATGACGGTGCGCGAGGATGCGATTGGAAATTTAATTGGCTGCTACGAAGCCGCGCGCCTGGGCGCGAAAACTTTTCTTCTTGGCTCGCATCTCGACACCGTGCGGAACGCGGGCGCGTTCGACGGGCCGCTTGGGGT
>JBBQYK010000571.1:0-1544 GCA_038208765.1 Verrucomicrobiota bacterium | reverse complement strand
ATTGAATTGGTTTCGAGCCGGACGAAAAGCGCCCAGACCCGATAGCCCTATCACCCGCATCGCAAGCTGCGGAGCGTGGGCGAAGCAGCAAGCTCAGTCATCATCGTCCTCATCCTCCACCGCGCGCACGGCCCAGACGGGATACGGCGCGGCGCTGCCTTTCATGGCGTGCCAGAGGATGCGGTTGAGCACGTCTTCGGGCGCGGCGTCCACCTGACGGAAGTTCAGGCGCGCTGAGACGACGGCGTTCTTGCGCAGCAGCGGGTCGGAAAGTTTCTTCGGATCAACATTCATCTGATCGAGTGGCACGTTGTTCTTCAACGCGGTGAAAGGCGTGAAGTCCGGGGTGTTCGTGAAGCAGTCGAACATCGGCGTGGCCGTGGCATCAAACTGGTTCATCGGCGGCATCCCGAGAATTTGCCCCATCGTCCGCAACATGCTGGTCGTGTTGTATTGCGTCTTCACCACTGCGCCGCGTTTGGTGTAGGGACTGATGCAATACGCCGTGGTGCGATAGCCGCTCACATGATCCCAACCGTCCTGTGGATCGTCCTCGATGGCGAAGATGACCGTCTCTTTCCAAAATTTGCTGCGGCTGATCGCCTCGACGATGCGGCCAAAGGCGAGGTCATTGTCCGCGACACAGGCGTCGGGCGTGGGCGAACCTTTGCTCGTGCCGCTGGTGTGATCGTTGGGCAGGCAGATGATCGTCAGGTTCGGAAATTCCCCGCGCGCCTCGTAGTCGCGCAGTTCGCGGATGATGAAGTCCGCGCGATACTGGTCGGGCACGTTCATCTCCCAGCCGACGTAGTTCGTCGGCTGATACGGGCGGATGGATTCAATCATCGGCGCGCTGGCGAAGTTCACGAGATTGCTCTCGCCGGTCCAGGTGCGATAGCAGGAGAGGAAATCCGGCGTGCCGCGTTTGCCGCTGCGCCATGTCACCTTCGGCTCGGCGAACTCGCCGTAGTTGCGCAGCGTCTTGCCGTGCTTGAGCGCGTTGTCCCAGATGAAACCTGCCGGCGAATACGCGAGCGCATCCGCCTCGTCTTCGCCCATGCCGTCCGGATAGCTGCGCGGAAAACCGGCGAAGGATTTCTCCATGTAGTCGGTGGCAAAACCGGTGGTGGACCATTGATGGCCGTCGGCGCTCAGGACGCCGTTGCAATAGGTGTTATCGAGCAGCACGAAGTCGCGCACCAGCTTGTGCTGATTGGGCGTGATGCGCTCACCGAAGATGCAGAGCGAGGGATCGCCATTGCCGCGCGGGTCGTCGCCCAGCACCTGATCGTACGTGCGGTTCTCCTTGATGATGTAGACGACGTGCTTGAACACGCTCGGCTCGCCGATGCGTTCCGGCACCGGTCGCGCGGGCTGATCGGGACGCGGCGGCAGCTTCGCTTCTTCGAGTCGTTCACGGCGGTAGTTCTTCCAGACCACGGCGGAGAGTTTTTCCAAGGTGCGTTTGCCAGGCACCGGCACCAGCGAGAGCGAGCCGTGATACTGATGCGAATTGAAGCCCTGCCCGGTGGTGCCTTTGACGT
>JBBQYK010000570.1:0-1601 GCA_038208765.1 Verrucomicrobiota bacterium | reverse complement strand
ACTTCTTCACCAGTTCGCTGATGTTGTTGAAATTCGCGGGATAACCGCCGCGCTCCTTCACCACCCAGCGTTCGCCCTGCACGGCGAGATTCACTTCGCTCGCGCTCTGCTTGAGCGTGATGTGCGCGACGTCGCGGATGGCGCTGTCTGGCACGCCACTGAGAACTTTCTGCCCGCTCTCGCTGGCGGTGCCGCGCTCGTAGCCGGCCTGCTTCTTGTTATGGACCACGTAGCCGAGACCGCCCAAAACGACCCCGAGAACGATCAAAAGTATGAGTTGCTTGCGGTTCATTGTGCCTTGGTGCGTTGCTTGCGGACGAGGGCGAGGAAAATTCCGGCGGCGGCCACCAGCACGGGCACGCCCGCGATGTTGCCCCACTTCACTTTGTTTTCCAGCGACTCGGTGCGCTCGCGCAATCGCTTGTTAATCTCTCGAATCTCCCGACCGATTTCGCGCTCGCGCTTTTCCTGCTGCTTGATTTCCGCCATCTGTTCCGGCGACGCGATGAGCCGCTGGCCGGGTTCCTTCTTGCCTTGCAGCTCGCGCAACTTGGCCTGCGCCGCCTCGCGCTCGGTGTTCAGCTTCGTAATCTTCTCGCGAAACTCATCCTGCGCCTCGACCTGCATCTTCTGCACCACCGTGAACGGACGGCGCAGCGCGCCGCGTGAGCGCGTACCGACGAGATTCACGTCGCCGGACAACTGCTCGATCATGTTCTGCGCGAAGGCGAAGTTGCCGTTCGCCGGATTCGCCACGCCGAATTGCAGCATCTGCTGATCGAACGAAATGATGTCGTAGATAAAATCCGCGTCGCCCACGAGAATGACCACGCTCTCCGTGGTGGACTCTTTTAGCGAATTCGCCGTCGGCTTCTTCTCATCTTTCTTTTCTTCCCCTTCCACGGGAGCGGCGGCGGGCGCGCCCTCGGGAAAACCCGTCTTGAATTTGCCCTTCAAGCGGATCGCCAACGGATGCTCTTTGTCGGACGACTTAAACTCGTTCATCGTTTTCGACGGCGAGAACCGCGCCGTCATGCCGTCCACGAGTTCGGACTTTTTCGTCGTGTGCAGCAGCACCGTCTGCTGCAAGCCCGTGGCCGGGGTGCCGCCGAACGCACCCGCCTCGGGAAACAACAGATTGTCGAGCTGCCCCGTCAACGCGTCTTCTTTGTTGATGCCGTCGGGGTTGATGAAGAGGAATGTAGGGCGATCCTGCGGCTGTTCCTGTTGATTGAACGAGAGCTTCTTGGTGAAGGACAAATCCGCGACCACCTTCGTCGTGTCGAACGTCACGCCCCAGGCGGCCAACAGTTTCGGCAGCGTGGAACCCGCGCCCGGCATCATGCCCGCCAATGGATTGTTCGGTTGCTGCTGTTCGCGGTCGAGGAAGCCCATGGCGTCGAGCAGCGCCAGCAGCTTGCCGCCGCGCAGCACAAACTGATCAATCGCGAACTGCGCCTTCTCCGTGATGTTCTTCGGATGCGCCACGATGAGCACCTGGATGTCGTCATCGATTTTCTCCGCGTCCATCGGCACCTGCCGCACGGTGTAATCGCGCTTGAGTTCCTGGATGAAAACCCACGGACGTTGGCCGCCGCCGG
>JBBQYK010000569.1:0-1607 GCA_038208765.1 Verrucomicrobiota bacterium | reverse complement strand
TGCAAGACCTCATTGCCAAGGCCGCGACGCTGCTTGAAGCGTTGCCCTACATTCAGCGCTTCAGCGGCGAGACGTTCGTCGTGAAGTACGGCGGTTCGTTCATGGATTCGCCGGACCCGGCGGTGCGCGCGGGCGTGGCGCGCGACATCGTCTTTCTCGAAGCGGTCGAGATCAATCCCGTGGTCGTGCATGGCGGCGGCAAGGCCATCACGCGCGCGATGGAGCAGGCGGGCCTTGTCGCAAATTTCATCCAAGGCCAGCGCGTGACGGACGCGGCCACGGTGCAAGTCGTGGATCAAGTGCTCTCGCGCGAGATCAACCCCGAGGTAGTCGCGGCCATCAATGCGCTCGGCGGCAAAGCGAAGGGTTTTGCCGGCACGGACATTTTCACCTGCCGCAAGCTGCTGCTCGACGACAAGGAAAACCCCGGCGCGAAGATTGACGTGGGGTTCGTCGGCGAAGTCATCGCGGTGAACACCGCACCGCTGCTGGAGTGCATCGCGCAAGGCATTGTGCCAGTCATCAGCCCCACGGCGCGCGATGCCAGCGGGCAGATTTACAACTGCAACGCGGACGTGGCGGCGGCGCAGGCGGCCATTGCGTTGAAGGCCAAGCGCCTCGTCTTCATGAGCGATGTGCCGGGCCTGATGCGCGATCCGAAAGATGCGAGCACGCTCTTCACGCAAGTCACCACCGGCCAGATCGAAGAACTGAAACGCAGCGGCGTGATTGACAAGGGCATGATTCCGAAAATGGACAGCGCGGTGGCGGCGATTCGTTCCGGCGTGGACAAGGTCTCGCTCGTGGACGGCCGCGTGCCGCACTCGGTGCTGATGGAAATTTTCACCGACGCCGGCGTGGGGACGGAACTGGTGCGCTGACCTACTCCGAACACGAAATATTCCCGCTGATTGGAGAGACTGTTTTCATCTGTGGCTGCCCTGAGTCTATGGGAACGCTTCCCTCCTTCTCCCGCCGGGCCGGAGGTCGTCGCCCGGTTGCGTCGGACCATTTCTTGAGTTGCTTGGCGCACGTGGCTTCCTCACGATGCGCAGATGTTAGCCCGGGTTTGTTCCGCTGCGGTCCAGGGTATTGAAGCCTATCCCATCGAGGTTGAAGTCAATGCTGGCTGGGGCGAAACCATCATCGTCATCGTGGGCTTGCCGGACGCGGCCGTGAAGGAATCGCGCGACCGCGTGACCACGGCCCTCGGGAACTCCGGTTTCAAATTCCCGATGGGCCGCACCACCATCAACCTCGCGCCCGCCGACGTGAAGAAGGAGGGGCCGAGCTTCGATCTGCCCATCGCCATCGGGATGCTCGCGGCCAGCGAACAGATCGAAACCGATCAACTCGACAACTTTGTCGTCGTAGGTGAACTCGCACTGACCGGTGCGGTGCGTTCGGTGAAGGGCGTTCTATCGGTCGCGATTCGCGCGAAGGCGGAAGGGAAGCTGGGCGTGCTGGTTCCCGCCGAGAATGCCGCCGAGGCCGCCGTGGTCGAAGGACTGCGCGTCATTCCGATTCAGAATTTGCGCGAGGCCACGGACTTTCTCGAAGGCAAAATCAAGATCGCTCCCGCGCAGGTTGATCTCGCGAACATTTTC
>JBBQYK010000568.1:0-1648 GCA_038208765.1 Verrucomicrobiota bacterium | reverse complement strand
GTTCGTCAAAGGGTGGCGCGTTCGGGTTGGTGAAAAGTTGTTCCCGGCGGGACGCCGGGGGCACGGCACGTCACTTCACCACGCGCAGGTTCTTTTCCCAGCCGAGCGCCTTCGCGGTTTGCAGCGGATACTGCCAGTCGGCTTCGTTCGCGCCGCGCAGTTCAACCTTGCAGCGTTCGCTGGCCATTGCCACGGCCTGCGGAATATCGAGGATGCGCAGCACGTTCAGATAGTCGGGCCCACCGTCCATGTGCGACTTGGGGAGATTCGTGAGCACCAGTTCATCCACCGGCGCGAAGAGCGAGGCGTAGAGCGCGTTCACCGCCATGTCGCCCTCGGCTTCGAGGCGGATGGGGAGTTTGCCCACACCGCCGGACATGCCAAACATCATCTGGTTGGTTTCTGACATACGCATCGCTTGAATCACGTTCACGATGTCCCACACCCGCATTGAGTCCACTGTCGTGCCGAGCAGCATAAAGCGACGTCGAAGCTGCGTTTGCTTTTTCTGATCGCCTGCTATCATCCCGCGCGGCGCAAAATCACCGACTACTGCGCTTCCGTATGGCCCATGCGGATGAGCATTTGTCTCCGCAGGATTCCAGACGCGCAGGATGAGACGCTCTGGCTTTAGACGGGTCGACGCTGCCCAAGTGATGCGAATCCGAGTTACTGAATCAGTCGCGAGATCAATGTTGCCGCTTGCTGTCCCACCCGAACTTCCGCCCGCGCCACCTACGATCTTGGGGTTCGGCGAAGTCTTTGGCCAGCCGCCCAACACCTTTTCATCCAACGCTGATAGCCAATTACTGCGCGCCCTGCCCCAAGATTCTTTAGTCATCGGCATCGCCGTGGGCGCTGGAGCAACAAACGTCTCGTGAATCCTCGCATTCACCGCATCGCCCGGCAGCGTGGCGAACACTTTCAACTGTTCCGGCGAAAACAATTTCACCGCCGCGTTCTCGATCAACGTCTCCTCGCCTTTGAGATGTTTGTTGAACCAGCGCATGACCGGCACTTGCAACTCCTGCGTGTCCTTGTGGCCGCCGGGCGTGATGACGAGGCCGCACTTGTCGCCCGCGCCGAGCAGGTCATACACGCCCCGCACCTTGTCGCGGAGGCGCACCACGCCATCGAGCGGGAAGATGCCGTCGTCGTCCGTGTTGCAAATGAGCAGCGGGCGCGGTGCGGCCAGCGCGGCGAGTTGCGGATAATCCCAGCGATACGTGTTCACGAAGAACATGCAGTCGCAATGCCCTTCCACCGCGCCATCCACGACGTGGTTCTCCAAATCAGTAATTCCCGCGACCGGCGCGGCGGCCTTGATGCGTTCATCCATCGCGGTGACGAACCAACTGTAAGCACCGCCGCCGCTGCGGCCGGTGACGCCGAAGCGGTTGGTGTCCACCTCGGGCCGTGTGCTGAGGTAATCGAGCGCGCGCATTCCGTTCCAGCACTCGACACCGGCGGGCGTGTAGCCGCGCGAGTTCCACCACCACATGTTCTGGCGATACGTGCCGTGGTGTTCACCGAGAATCTCACCGGACTCCAGCGTGTCGATGACCAGGCAGACGTAGCCGTTCCGCGCGAACCAGATGCCATGCTGCTGATACGCCGCCTTCGTTCCGTAGCTGATCTTGTTCGTGAC
>JBBQYK010000567.1:0-1648 GCA_038208765.1 Verrucomicrobiota bacterium | reverse complement strand
CGCGATATCGATGGACGCCGGCGTCGCGAAGATCGGCCCCTTGTAACCGCGCTTAATGAGCAGCGGCAATCGGCCCACATGATCGAGATGCGCGTGCGTGAGAATGACGGCATTGAGTTTTTCCACGTCGAGCTTGCGCGGGACGTGATTCGCCTCGTGCGCCATCTCGCGTCCCTGGAACAATCCGAAATCGACCATCACGGAGGCGCGCGAGGTCTGGACGTGATATGCGGAGCCGGTGACTTCACCCGCCGCGCCATAGAGCGTGACAGTCATTTTCATGGTGAGCGGGAGTGGTGAACGACGGGAATTCGGTTCAAGGAATGAAGGGCGCGTTCTTCGGGAGTTTGTTCAACGCCGAGCTTTTCCGGCGCGGTTTGGTGGGAAGCGCCGGGCGAGTTTTCTTTGCGGGCACAGTTTTGGCGCGTGGGCCGCGCTTCACACCACCAGCGGCAACCGCGCCTGCCACGGTGCCCACTGGTCCCGCAATCACGCTGCCGATCACCGCGCCAACCGCCATGCGAATGACGCGGCGGCGCTGCCGTCGTTGGAGACGTTGTTCGACATCGGAAGGATTCGTCGTCGAGGGTTTTGATTTCATGCCGAGAGGCTAACTGCGCGAACGATTGGGGCAAGGCTCACTTTGCGAACGGCGCGAAAATGAAAGAACGCACTCTGGACTGGGAGGCACGGACTCCGCTTTTCCTGCACGGCGAAATGGGCCAACGATCTTGTTTTACGATTATGAAGCCAAAGCGGAGTCATGCCTCCGCAGTCCGAGGCGTGTTCAGCGCCTTCTCTGCTGCGGAACGCAAACGCTCGGCGAAGTTCGCGAGTTTCGTTTTCACTCTTCAACCGGTGCCTCGAAACGGCCGGAGCGCAGATGCAGATCGCGCTGTGGAAAAGGAATTTCGATTTTGTGCTCGCGGAGCTTCTTCTCGATGGCGAAGTAAAGATCGCTGCGGAAGCGGCGCGGCGAATGCACCATGTCCTGCGTCCAGACGCCCAGCTCGAAATCCAGCGAACTCTCGCCAAAGCTCGTGAAGAAAACGGAAGGCCCCGGGTTTTTCATCACATGCGGATTGTCGTGCGCGACTTCGAGCAACACGCGTTGCAGCTTGTCCAGGTCGCTCCCGTAGGCGACTCCGAGCGGCAATCGCATCTGCACGCGCGGATCGCCGTGGCTCCAATTCGTGACCGGATTCGTAATGAAGTCGGCATTGGGCACGATGATCGAGATGTTGTCGTTTGTGACCACCGTCGTGCTGCGCAGCGCCATGCGCGTGACGCGACCGGCCACGCCGCCCACCTCGATGCGGTCGCCGATGGCGATGGGCCGCTCCGCCAGAATGATGATTCCGCTGACGAAATTATTGACCACATTCTGCAATCCAAATCCGATGCCCACGCCCACCGCGCCAGCGATGAAGGCCAGCGACGTGAGGTTGATGCCGACCACTTGCAGCGCGATGTAAAGGCCGAGCGCGATGAAAACGTAACCGGCGATGCGGGCGATGGCGTATTGCAATGAAGAATCGAGGCGCGTGCGTCGCAGGAGGCGGGTGACCAGTTGTCGGCGGATGAGACGTTCCACGATAAAAACGCCGACGACGAGCAACAGGAGCGAGGCGATGCCGGCGAGCGTGAC
>JBBQYK010000566.1:0-1660 GCA_038208765.1 Verrucomicrobiota bacterium | reverse complement strand
GCCTGCGCCTTCGGAGCCTGGGGCATTCCGCTGCCAGCGGTCAGGCCAGCGCGTTCGGAAATCGGCTTGGTTTTCTCCAAATAATAATCATACCCGCCGGGGTAGCGATGAATCCGCCCGTGCTTCACGTGAATCACCTTATTCGCAATCGCGCGGATGAAATACACATCGTGGCTGATGAACACCACCGTCCCTTGGAATTGCTGCAGCGCCCCGACCAACGCATCAATGCTCGCCATGTCCAAATGCGTCGTGGGCTCGTCCATGAGCAGGAAGTTCGGCGGGTCGAGCAGCAGCTTCACCAGCGCGAGACGGCTCTTCTCACCACCACTCAGCACGGAAACTTTCTTGAACACATCATCGCCGCGGAAAAGAAAGCTCCCCAGCAACGTCCGCACGCCCTGTTCCGTGATGCGCTGCGGCGTGTCCAGCGCCTCGTCCAGCACCGAGCGATTCGGCTGCAACATCTCCACGCGATACTGCGAGTAGTAGCCGGTCTTCGCGTTGTGCCCCAGCGTGCGCGTGCCCGAAGTGGGCGGCAGGTTGCCCGCGAGGATTTTCAACAGCGTGGATTTGCCCGCCCCGTTCGGCCCGACCAGCACCGTGCGCTCATCGCGTTCAATTTCCAGATCAACTCCCGTGTACACGACGTGATTGCCGTAGGCATGATGAATGTCCTCCAGCTTGATCACCCGCTGCCCGCTCCGTTGCGGCTGCGGGAAGGAGAAGTTCACCTCCTTGTTCTCCGACTCGGGCGCCTCGATCTTTTCCATGCGCTCGATCTGCTTGAGCTTCGACTGCGCCTGCGACGCCTTGCTGGCCTTCGCGCGGAAGCGGTCCGCGAATTCCTGCAAGCGCGCGATGTCCTTCTGCTGATTCTTATACGCCGCCAGGTGCTGCGCCTCCGCCGCCGCCTTCTGCACCAGGAACTCATCGTAATTCGCGCGATAACGGAACACCTTCGACAGCCGAATCTCGAAGATGCTCGTGACGAGTTGGTTCAAGAACTCGCGGTCATGTGAAATCATCAGGATCGCGCCCGGATACGTCTTCAAATAATCCTGAAACCACAGCAACGCCTCGAGGTCCAAGTGGTTCGTCGGTTCGTCCAACATCAGGAAATCCGGTTCCTGCACCAGCAGCCGCGCCAAGTGCGCCCGCATCACCCAACCGCCCGACATCTCCTTGGCCGGACGGTTAAAATCCGACTCCCGGAAGCTCAACCCGTGCAAAATTTTCTTCGCCGCCGCCTCCAGCTTGTAGCCCCCGAGTTCATCGAAGCGCGCCTGCATGGAATGGATGTCCTCGTGCCCGTGCTCGTCGTGAATTCCCGCCGCCTCCCGCTCCAGCGCGCGCCGGATGCCCGTAATTTCCGGCGACACCGCCGTCGCCAGCTCCAGCACCGTTTCATCCGCGATGGGCGCGCTCTCCTGCGGCAGAAAGCCGAGCGTGATGCCGCGTTCCATCGAGATCATGCCGTCATCCGGCTCGTCCGTTTTGAGCAGGAGCGAGAAGAGCGTGGTCTTCCCCGCGCCATTGGGGCCGACCAGGCCGATGCGATCCTCGCGATTCACCTGGAACGACACGTCCTCGAACAACGTGCGCCCGCCAAAACTTTTGCTGATGCCAGAAACAGTAAGCATGAAGCGCGAAGTGTGCG
>JBBQYK010000565.1:0-1667 GCA_038208765.1 Verrucomicrobiota bacterium | reverse complement strand
GTTTCAGCAGCGGGACGGCGGTGGTGGAAGAGGTGGTGTGAAGTGCCCGTCGCGTCTCGCCGGGTGGAGACGCGAAAAGGGGAGCAGCACTTGCAAGTTTGGAAGGTTTCACCCGGCGGGACGCCGGGGGCACAGGCTCTGATGTCCGGTGTTGCGTGTTTCCAGTTCGCTTCCTACTTTTGGCGCCATGAAATCACTCTTCGCTTGCGTGCTGATGCTGGCGGCGGCGGGCGTATGGGCCGCGCCCATTCCGCTGAACGACGGCAAGACCTTCACCGGCTGGATCGGCGACACGAACAAGACGTGGCGCATCGACACGAATGGCGCGTTCGTGGGCGGCACACTGGAGAAGCAGGTGCCGCGCAATGAATTCCTCCGCACCGAGCAGTCGTACACCAATTTCATTCTCAAGCTGAAGTTCAGGCTCGCGGGCACGAACGGCTTCATCAACGGCGGCGTGCAGATTCGCAGCCAGCCCGCGACGAAGCCGACGAATGAAATGGTCGGCTACCAGTGCGACATCGGCCCCGGCTGGTGGGGCGCGCTCTACGATGAATCGCGCCGCAACAAGGTGCTGATCAAGCCGGACGAGGACGCAGTGAAGAAGGCCGTGAAGGTGAACGACTGGAACGAGTATCTCATCCGCGCGCGCGGCCAGACCATCGAGACGGCGATCAACGGCGTGGTGATGATTCGCTACACCGAGACGGACGACACGCTGCCGCAGCACGGTTTGATCGGACTGCAAGTCCACGGCGGCGGCGCGGCGGAAGTGAGCTACAAGGACATCACGATCCAAGTTCTGCCGTAGCACGTCATGAGCAATTCTCCCGCACCGGCTGCGGCCGCTCCGATCCTGGCGTTCGGCGTCGAGCGCAACTCCCGTCGCTTCCGGCTGCGGCTCGCGCGCTATAAAGGTCTCGCCGAAACGCTCGCCGCGTTTGTGAAAGAACACCAATCCGCCGGGCGCGGCCAAGTAGACCTGCTCGACATCGCGCCCGGCAGCGGACGCAGCCTGCGTTTCCTCGAAGCCGAGGGCGGGGCGGAGAACGTGAACTGGTCCGGCGTGGACATCAGCGAGCGGCGGCTGGAAACGATTTACAAGCCGGAGCGCTGGCAACTCAAGCAAGCTGATGTGACGCGCGGGCTGGATTATCCCGATGCACACTTCGATGTCTGCCTGTGCGAACAGTTGCTCGAACACCTGACCGACGTGAAGGGCGTGGTCGCGGAAATTGATCGCGTGCTCAAGCCGGGCGGGCTGGCGATTTTCGGCGTGCCCACGTTTCCGCCGGGCATCGCCTGGCTGCGCCATCTGGCGGGCGTTTTGCGCGAGAAGATGACGGGCACGCACCGCTCGCATGTGCAGACCTTCACCTGCGGCTCGTTCTGCGCGCTGCTGAAAACGCGGCCTTCGTTTGAGGTCATCGAGGCGCGCGGCTTCCGCTGGGTGTCCGGCGGCCTGCTCACGCCGCTTGAGGCGCATGAATGGTGGTATCGGCTCAATCGCAAAATGGGCCGCCTCGCGCCGTGGCTTTGCACGGAAATCCAGGTCGTGATTCGCAAACGCCCCTGAGCCGAAATCAACCGGGGATTTTTATGGCTCACCTCCTCATACGCGACCTGCCGGAGCAGGAGCGCCCGCGCGAACGGCTCGTGGCCTTGGG
>JBBQYK010000564.1:0-1679 GCA_038208765.1 Verrucomicrobiota bacterium | reverse complement strand
CGGGCAAAATTCCTTTCCGTGTTTTCCGTGTCTTCCGTGGTCAACGCGTTTTTCAAACAACAAACTCGCGGACTCGGCGGTCCGCCCTCCAATGGCGGGCAAATTTCTGTTGGCGCGGGTTTCGTCCAGACGCTTAAATCCGCGCCCTGAATGAAACAGAAAGCTTACGCGCGCGCGGGTGTGGACATCGACCTCGGCAACAAAATGAAGGCCACCCTGCCGCAACTCCTCGCCTCCACGCATCGTCGTGAAGTGCTCGGCAAGGTCGGCGGATTCGGCGGACTCTTCGCGCTCGATGTGAAAAAGTTTCGCGAGCCGGTCCTTGTTTCGAGCGTGGATGGCGTGGGCACAAAGCTGAAGATCGCCTTCCAGATGAACCGCCACGACACCATCGGGCAGGACTTGGTGAATCACTGCGTGAACGACATCGCGGTGCTGGGCGCGGAGCCGCTGTTCTTTCTCGATTATCTCGGCACGGGGAAACTGGAGCCGAAAGTTTTCACCGACATCGTGCGCGGCTTCGCCAAGGCCTGCACCGAGAACAACTGCTCGCTCATCGGCGGCGAGACGGCGCAGATGCCGGGCTTTTATCAGAAGGGTGAATACGACGTGAGCGGCACCATCGTCGGCGTCGTGGAGAAGTCGCGCATGTTGAACGGGCAGAAATCCATCCGCCGCGGCGACGTGGTCCTCGGCATCGCGTCCAGCGGCTTGCACACGAACGGTTATTCGCTCGGGCGGAAAATTTTCTTCGAGCAGTTGAAGATGAAGATCAACACGCGCGTGCCGGAGTTGAAGAACACGATTGGCAACGAGCTGCTGAAAGTCCACGTCAGCTACGGCCCGCTCGTGCAGCAATTGCTCAAGCGTTTCAACGTGCCCCCGGCGTCCCGCCGGGTGGGCGCAACCAGTCGTCCGGGAACCGGCGAAGGGATCAAAGCCCTCGCCCACATCACCGGCGGCGGCTTCATTGACAACATTCCGCGCGTGCTGCCGAAGAACTGCGACGTGGTCATCCACAAAGGCTCGTGGGACATGCTGCCGATTTTCAAAATCATCAACGAGCGCAGCGGCGTGCCGGAGCAGGAGTTGTATCAAGTGTTCAACATGGGCATCGGCATGGTGGTCATCGCGTCGAACGACGCGGCGCACAACGTCCTGAACGCCATCCGCGCGGCGGGCCATGACGCGTGGGCGATTGGCGAAGTGGTTTCTGGCACGGGCCGGTCGCGCGTCGAGTGATCATCCGCCATGTCATCTGCCGAACAATCCAACACTCGCGCGCTGTTCAACATCGCCAGTTACGGTGCGGCGGTGGCCTTCGGTGTGATGGTCGCGACGCTCTTCGCGCTGGAACGCGCGCCGCACGGGTTGAGCTTCAAGCTCAATGCCGGAGCCGTCATCTCCTTCCTTGTGGCCGCGCCCGTGACGTGGTTTTACTGGCGGCTCATCGCGCGCATGGCCACGGAGCGCGCGCCGGAGCAGCGGCGGAAAAAGTTCATCGTCTTCTCCGCCGGACTGCTGCTCGTGGGCGTGATGGCGTTTCTGTACCCGCTCAAGTTCGTGCCGGAGGAGAAGCGCAAGGATGTCTTCATCGGGCTGGCGCTGGCCTTCGGCTGCATCGGCGGCGTCGGCTTGGTCATGCTCAAGGTGCGGAAATTTCTGGAGGCGGATTTGAA
>JBBQYK010000563.1:0-1681 GCA_038208765.1 Verrucomicrobiota bacterium | reverse complement strand
GCGTCAAAGCTGGAGAATAAATTCAGCGCGCCGGGTCTCGCGAAGTTGGCGAAGGAAGCGAAGGAAGCGAAGGGCTGCCTGGCCGAGAAGCGCGATGACAAGTCGAAAGCACCCGACTTCGCCTTCAGCGCGAAGGAGCATGCGGCGCTGGCGGCGTTCGTGAAGACGGACTTCGCCTCGCTCTCACGCCACAGTCCGCTGGAGTTTGCGGCGCGCGAGACACGCTTGCTCAGTTGCACCGCGTGCCACGGGCAAATCGATCTGGTGCCCGGCTTCGAGGAACTCGGAGGAAAATTGAAGCCGGAATGGGCGGCGGCCTTCATCGGCGGCGAGCCGTTCAAGGTGCGCGCGGACATTCATCCAAAAGGCGAGCCGTGGGTGGACGCGCGGATGCCGGCGTTCAAGTCGCGCGCCAAACTGCTCGCCGAGGCGATGGCCATGCAACAGGGCTACGCGCCGAAGACGCGCGCGGAAGGCGCGATTGACGAGGAGGCCGCGAAGATCGGTCACAAGATGATCGGCAAGGACAACGGCCTGTCGTGCATCTCCTGTCACGCGATCAACGATCTGCCCGCTCTGGAAGTCTTCGAGAGCGAGGGCATCAATCTCGGCCTGACCGGCGCACGTCTGCTCAAGCCGTATTTCTTCCGCTGGATGCGCGCGCCGCTGGCCGTCGATCCGCAGACGAAGATGCCGGGCTACTTCGAGGATGGAAAAAGCGCGCTCACGGATTACTACGAAGGCGACGCGGAGAAGCAGCTCACCGCGCTCTACGAATACATCCGCCAGGCCGAGAAGATGGCCGCGCCCGCGACGGGGCAATGACCACAAGGCTTTCCAGTCTCGTGTTGTTAATTTTTTCACCACGCCGTGTTTCGTCCGGATCACGAACGGCGGTTTTAGCCGGAATGATGCAGTTGGGATTTACGCTGAACATCAAGAGAAGGCACTGGCGCGCAGGAGCGCGGCATTTATGCCGCTTCAACGTCGTTCACTTTTTGGCGAGTGCGACGATGGCGAGGTTGCTGAAGAGCTTCTCATGGCGCGGAGCCTTCGAGTTTCAGCGCTTCGGTGCGGGCGTTGCGCCCGGCTTCTGATGGTGCGCGGCCGCGCGCTCGCGAACTCCTTGCGCCACGCGCTCCAGCTCTTCGGGGGTCAGGCGCAGGTCTTCATCCGACTCCAGGAAATCGACCGCACCGCTCCCGATTTCGTAATAGGCGCCAATCACCGCGAGCTTTCCTCCCTTGATCGCGGCGGCGACCACGGGGTTCTCTTTCAAGCGATGCGTCTGCACCCGCACGTTGGCGATCACCGCCTCGCGCAGCCGCGCTTTCGTGTCGCGGATCGGCGGCAGCCCGGCGACGGCCGGCGCGATCTGCTCGACGAGGTAGCGGATATTCTCCGACTCGGCCTGCCAGGCGGCTTTCGGCAACGTCGCCGCCTTCACCGCGCCGCATCCCTCGTGGCCCATCACTACCACCACATGCGTCTTCAGATGCGCGACCGCATACTCGATGCTGCCCTCGGTCGCCGGCACCGTGACATTCCCGGCCACGCGGACGATGAAGAGGCTGCCCAGCCCTTGATCAAAGACGAGCTCCGTCGGCACCCGGCTGTCCGAGCAGCCGAGGATCACGGCGAAAGGAGTCTGCGAAAGAATCTGCGCCCGGCGTTCCATGGC
>JBBQYK010000562.1:0-1689 GCA_038208765.1 Verrucomicrobiota bacterium | reverse complement strand
CATTTTGCCAAACTCACTGAGGTGCGACTGCCCGCGCCCGCCGAAGCCGACGACCGAGATGCGCACGTCGCTGTTCGAGCCAGCGACCTGCGACCACGAGCGCGCCGTCCAACTAACAGCGGCGGTGGCCAGGGCGGTGCGAGTGAGAAAACTGCGGCGGTTGAGTGCTTTCATAAAATGGTGTGCTGAATTTCTGGACGACGGGGTTCTGAAAATTATTTTCCGGCGGCGTAATCTTTGTAGCGCTCGGCGACCTTGGCCTGCTTCTCGTCGCCTTCGTGAATGTAGAAGCGATACTTGAAAGTCACGCTCTTGCCGGCGGGAATGTTCAAGTTGCCCGTGCCCGGCGCCTTCTTTTCAAAATCGTGAATGCCAAACGGGTTCGCCGCGAACAAACCGTAGTCGCGCACATGCCAGTAGGTCGGATGCACGGGGTTTGACGGATGATCAAAAATCGCGATGCCGACGGTCTTGCCGTTGATCGGCCCGTTGTAATCGCACCACTCGCCGCGCTTGCCCCACGTCTGCGCGTCCAGCACGCCGCTGCTCAGGACGATGTGGCCCTTACCGGGTTTATTTTTTCCGTGGACGAGGCGCATCTCTTCATTCACGCGCACCGCCATCGTGCCTTCCTTCGTGTCGCCGAAAAGAACATCGCGATCCGCCGGAGCCTGAATGGTGATCTCGAAGTCGAACAGACGTTCCTTCGCCGAACGGTTGTACACGCGGAACACGCGCTCGTCCGTGCAAACAATTTTGCCATCCGGTGCGACCCACTTGTTCGTGGATTTGATCCAGCCCGCGTCCTGGCCTGAAGTCACTTCGCTGAAACCCGCGTGCTGAATCTTCCCGGCCTTCGGCGTCTCGGCCCAGAAATCCACGCCGTTCACCGCGCCGTGCGCGAACCAGAGCGAGCGATGATGCGGATGATCCTTCTCCTCGCCTTCCGCGTCGGGATTCATCGGCCAACTCCGCGTCATGTTCACGCCGCCGGGTCCGATGAGCGGGTAATAGTAAGTGTGCTTCGTCGCGTTCGTGGTCGTGACGCCGTTCTTGGCCGTCATCAACGCCGGGTGCTGCTTCATGCGGAAGAAGTAATCAGTGAAAAACTCGCCGTTGATCTCCACGCGCACGCGGTCGTTGGTCTGGATCATTTTCACACCGTCTTCCGCCGCGCGGGCGGAAGTGAGCAGGCCGGAAGCGACGAGGGCACATAGCAGCACGGTGCGGAGCAAATTGGGTGACGACATGGCGCGAACGTATCGGCGTAAAAAACGCGGAGCAATCAGAGAATTCATGAGTGCGTCCTCGGACGCTGCGCGGCGCGCGGTGGTTCGGGCGAGATGCTGTTAGTTGTAGCAGCGACGGAAGGTTGGATATCGCTTCGGAGGCAGGGCGCGGCGTCCTCACCGCGCCGCGTTGAGGACCGCGCGCCCTGCCAGCGCCGTTCCATTTCTCTACGCCCCGGCGCTCGGCGACGTCGCCCCCGCCAGCAGCGTCATCAAATACGGCATCGGACACTGCATCAGTTGCACGTTCTCGATGTGATGCGCCTGGCAAAATTCCCGCGCCTCGCCCGCGTCGGTGAAGGTGATCGCGTCATCAAGGCGCGGCACCCAGACGCCGGAGCGTTTCAGGTAGCGCCCGTTTAATTGGCTGCGCAGCACGTATTTCATTCGCGAGTCTCCG
>JBBQYK010000561.1:0-1703 GCA_038208765.1 Verrucomicrobiota bacterium | reverse complement strand
GCTGGATCGTCTCGCCGCCCATGCACAGCATCCAAATCCTCACGTCCGACGACCGCGAGATCGTCTTGAACACCGGCGTGGCGACCGACCCGGTGACGGGACTCACGGCCGACCTCGCAGCGGTGTTCTCGTAATTCCCTCCGGGCCATGCCCACCGATCTGAGTTCGCACGGCCGTATCTTGGAACTGACGCCCGCCGACATGACCGTGACGGTCGAGAGCGGCCTCGCCCTTGGTGCGCTGCAACAGGAACTCGCGACACATCGGCAATGGCTGCCCATCGATCCGCCGAACGCGGACGCGCTCACCATCCATGATTTGCTCGCACGCGATTTGAGCGGGCCGCGGCGCTTCGGCTACGGAACAATCCGTGAACATCTCATCGGGATGAAAATCGCACTGGCGGACGGGCGCGTCATCAAGTCCGGCGGCAAGGTGGTGAAGAATGTCGCGGGCTACGACCTGGCGAAATTGTTCATCGGCGCGCGTGGGAGTCTCGGCGCAATAGTGGAGGCGACGTTCAAGCTGCGTCCCTGGCCAGAGGTGGAGCGGATCGTGGGCCGACAGGTCGAGTCGCTGGATGAGATGAAGGAGTCGCTGCGCGCCGTGCTGAGTTCCGAATTGACGCCGGTGATTCTGGACGCGCAGCGGAGTGCGGACAGCCATGTCCGCGCGAACACGAACGAACACGCGGACTCGGCGGTCCGCGCTCCGATGGGGATCGTGCTCGGCTTCGCCGGCACGCGGGCGGAAGTCGAATGGCAGCTCGCGCTCGCGGCGAAGCTGGGCTTTCACGCGGAAGCGTCGCTGGAGCATGAGGCCAATTTTTGGAACGATACCGCCCCCGCGCATCGACTGTCTGTCCTCCCCTCCCGCCTGACCGAAGCCATCACGATGCTGGGCGATCGTCCCTTCGTCGCGCGCGCAGGCAACGGCACAATTTATTATCGCGGCGCACGCGTTGGGCCGGCGGCGACGATGCCGGTGGAATTGATGCGAGGCGTCAAAGCCGCCTACGACCCGAAGAACCTTCTGCCGGAGTTCCCATCGTGAACGCCACTCTCACCAACCAGTTCCTCGACGAGAAAAAATCTCTCGCCTGCGTGCATTGCGGGCTGTGCCTGTCGTCGTGCCCGACCTACCTCGAAACGGGCAACGAGAACGATTCGCCGCGTGGGCGCATCTACCTGATGCGCGCGATCCAGTCGGGCCGCGCGCCGTTGAGCGACGATGCGGTACGGCACATCGACCTCTGCCTCGGTTGCCGCGCGTGTGAGGTCGCATGTCCGAGCGGCGTGCAATACGGCGAACTGCTGGAAGGCACGCGCGAGCATATCGAGAAGCATCACCGGCGTTCCGTCGGGCAGACCTTCCTGCGCCGCTTCGCCATCGAAAAAATCTTTCCCTTCCCCGGGCGGATGAAACTGGCGCTCGCGCCCGTGCGTGTGATTCGCGCGCTCGGCCTGGAACGCTGGCTGCCGAAGTTCGCGCGCGAAGCGCTGGCGTTGGTGCCTCCGGACGGACGCGCGGGAACGTGGCCGGAGTTTTCCCCCGGAGCGCCGGCTTCCAGCACGGCGCGATCATCTCTTCCCGCCGTGCTGGAAGCCGGCGCTCCAAAACAGCGACGTGTCGGCTTCATCCGTGGCTGCGTGATGAACGTCCTTTTCGGCGAGACGAACGAGGCGAGCGTGCAGTTGCTCAAT
>JBBQYK010000560.1:0-1711 GCA_038208765.1 Verrucomicrobiota bacterium | reverse complement strand
TCATCCGTGGGCGGCGGCTCGTTGCCGGACGAGCCGAGGATCAACTTGTCGTACACCATGAAATCTGTGGCGAAGAGGATGCGGTCCTGATGCTTCGTGAAGAGCGCGCGCACCTTCGCCGGGTCATGACGCCCAATCTCCGGCACGCGCGCCGCCAGGTCCGCCATCATGTTCGGATACTTCGAGAGCGACGCGTCCACCCACTCCAAATCCTCCGCGTTGTTCGCGAAGTGCAGGCACACGAACGTCGTCTTCGGATGCCGCGCGATGACTCGGTTCAACGCCTCCAGCAATTCCATCCGCGCCGGATATTTGTTGCTGTCGCCGAACCACCAGTTCTTGTGATCACCCAGTTCCTTCCAACGTTCGTTGCCCGGCTCGTAGGGCAGCCAGAAGGCGCGCGGGTCTGCGACGTGAATGGAAATCGGCAGGTTCAACTCGCCGCAGCGTTTCCACACCGGGTCGAGCTTCGGGTCATCAATCTTGATCAGCTTGCCGCTGCCGTCCTTGAGATTCAGGCCGAGGCGCTTGAATTCCTTCAAGCCCGCCGCGCCCAGCCGATGCCCCTCCTCGATCTGCTTCACGGCGCGCTCGCTGAAGTCCGGCGCATCCCAGCCGGTGTAATCCAGGTTCATGTAGTGAACGATGCGGCCCGGCGCGAGCGCGTCCGCCAGGCGCTTCACCTTCTCGAAGGGCGACGCGGCATTCGTCCCGCGCGACACGTAGCCGCCACTCAAGTTCACCGCCACGCCCACGCCCACGCGGTCCATAATGCGCACCGCACGCGTGAGATGCTGCGTGGTGCCGTTGAGATGCTGGTGCAGGTCAATGATGCGATGCTCCGCACGCCACTGCCCGGCCTGCGCCCGCCCGTCCTTTTCCGAAGGGCCACGCGGCGAGGAACAACTCACGGCCAGCAAGCCGAGCAAGGCAAGAACAGCGGCGTTCGTTTGGAAGTTCATGCCGCGCAGCGTTGCGAGAACGGGGCGGGATGGGAAATTCTTTTTCGTGCACTTCCCAAAAGCTGACCAATAAAAGCACCTTCGTTGCCAAGGAATGGTGAGCGGGCACCGGGGACTGGCCCTAGCTTTTTCGCAGAGGCGACCAATGACGGTCGCAGCAAAACAGAAAGAGCAAATATGAAAACATTCCTTCGTATGGTGGTGGTGGTGGCGGTCGCAGCGGCGTTTGTTCTCGGCGGGAACGCCGCGGATGAAAAAGTCGGCAAGGGCCCCGGCCCGAGAATTGTCGCCGGAGAAAACGTCCTGATGACCTGTCCGCACTGCAAGGACGACTATGTGGTGAAGCTGACGAAAGCCCCGAAGGGCACCGAACCGGAGAAGACGGTGGTCGGCACGCACCTGTGCGGCAAGTGCAGCACGAAGCTCACGACCAAGGGTGCCGGCAAGGCCAAGACCGAAGTGGCCGAGCACACCTGCAAGGGCTGCAAGACGCCCTAATTGTTAGGGAAAGGTTCTTCAATCGGCCGATGGGATGCGTCTCGTCCGCCGATTTATTTTCTCGTGGCGTTGGGAAGTTCCTGCCGTGAGGAGTGCGAGACAGCCTAGGATGGTAGATGACATGAGTAGTTGGTGGGCGAGCGCCGGAGGCGCTACACCCACCAACACCATGAACGAACAAAAATTAAATAACTCCGAAGTTCGCGCGGAACAAGTCGCGAGCAAGAAACACCAAACCATCAAGCTGGGCC
>JBBQYK010000559.1:0-1712 GCA_038208765.1 Verrucomicrobiota bacterium | reverse complement strand
ATTCAACGCGACCCGTTCGCCCGTCAGCAACGCGCGCGCCGGACCGTTCACTTCCAAAATCTTTTCCCCGCGCGCGACCCGTGCGCCGTCCCTCGCGCCAAGCTGCACCTGTGTTTCCGGTGCCACGCTTTTGAACGCCGTGTCCGCGAGCGACATTCCGCACACCACGAGATCTTCGCGCGCCACCACGACCGCGCGCGCGATGGCGATCTCCGGCACCGTCGCCAGCGTGGTGACGTCGCCGCTGCCCACGTCCTCCATGAGCGCGGCGAGAACGTGGCGCGTGATCAATTCCTGCGGGAGCAAATCCATCCCGCGCAGCATGGCGAACCCCGCCGCACGGCGAGAAGCGAAAACTGGCGGTGCTCAACCCTCCACCACCGGCCACGCGCCGCATTGCTGCAGTTGCCGCGTCGCGGCCGCGGCCCAGCCACGATTCGCAGCGGGACTGGCGGGACTAGGGTGAAGAATCTGCGCGAGGCGCGGAGCGGATTGATTTTCCATGAGCGCCGACAACTTCCCGTGCGCGAAGGCACCCACGCCGATGAGCCATTCGGGCTGCAAAATTTCCACCACCCGGCGCAGATGCTCATCGCACGCGGCGAAGAGCGGAGCCGTTTCGCGCGCGGGCAGTTTATCCGGCGTGAGGTTGCTGCCCGTGGCACTGAGGAAGGCGAGCGGGCAGTAGTTCACCACGAAATGTTCACGCGAAAAATTTTCCGGCGTGCCGAAGCGTTGCGCGAAAAGTCCCCAGAGCCGCTCGCCGCTCACTTCGCGACGCGGGCAGTCGAAACCTTGCACGAGCCGCTTCGGATGTTCGCGCGCGGGCTTGCGCACTTCGGCGCGCAGGCCCATCCAGTCACGCACCGCAGTCACTTCGCCAAACGGCACTCCGGTCTGCGCCATGCCGAACGGGCCGGGATTCATGCCCAGGAACACGATGCGCTTCCGGGTCGTGGCGAACTTTTTCAAATAGAGTTCGTGCGCGGCCCACGCGTACTCGAGCGGATTGTAAGTGTGCGAAACCGGCGCACTAAACAAGAGGCGTTCCACGGTGTCACGCAGCGCCGCTGCCGCCTCGATCATCTTCCCGCTGATGACACTCACGGCAGAATCACCGGCGGACTCCAGCGCGGGCCAACGCGCGTCCGGGCGAAAAGTTTGGCGTCTTTTGCGGAAGCCAGGGGCGTCTTAAAGAGCTTGGCCTGCGCAGAAGCTTCGCCACCCGGCGCGCGCGGGTCGCTGCCGTCGAGCGTGAAATAGATTTGCGCGCCGGTGTTCGTCGCGGTGGTCGCGAGCTGGAGTTGTGCGCCGCGTTCCGCGGAGGGCGCGGGCACGAATTGCTTCTCGATCCACGCCAGCCGGTTGGAAGTCCAGCGCTTCATCCACACGATCTCCTCCTGATACGTGTCGCCGACGAAATAGTTCGGGTTGATCTCGCGACCGAGAATCGGCCAGCGCTTGAAGTTCCGTTCCTGCGCCTCGCCGATCTGCGCGACGTGCGCGTCGATGCGCGCCATCATGCTGGCCGTGGCGAACAGCGTCGCGCGCAATTCGCCCCAGCGATCCACGTAACGCTGGCCGAAGTCCGGGTCTTCAAAGAGCCGGCGAAACCACGAATACTCCTGGTCGTTGAGCTGAGGCCAGAGCCAGCGCTCGGGCATGTAGCCCTGCTTGCCGTCGCAATTGCCGAAGCTCAGGTTCCAGTCCCA
>JBBQYK010000558.1:0-1717 GCA_038208765.1 Verrucomicrobiota bacterium | reverse complement strand
TCGCTCTGTTCGAGGGCACTCGTCCCGTGTTCGTTTACAACCACGGCGTCATTCAACCGCCACCCGGCGTGCCTCCCGACCGCGCCCGCAGCACCTACGTGCATCCGCTCTACGGACTTGATGGCGAGGTGCTCAGCGACGATTTTCCGAACGACCACTACCATCATCGCGGACTCTTCTGGGCGTGGCCGCATGTCCGCATCGGCGATCAGCACTACGATCTCTGGATGCTCAAAGGCATTGAGCAACGCTTCGTGCGCTGGCTCGCGCGCGAGGCCGGCCCCGGCGGCGCGACGCTGGGCGTGGAGAACGGCTGGTTCGTGGGCAACCGCAAAGTTGTGCAGGAACAAGTCTGGTTCCGCGCTGCTCCTTCAAGCAAAGACGAGCGGGTGCTGGACATCGAACTCACCTGGGTTCCGCTCGGCGAACCGCTCACGCTCGAAGGCGCGGAGGAGAAAAGCTACGGCGGATTGACGCTCCGTTTCGCGCCACGCACCAACACCGTCATCACCACTCCGCTCGGCCAGGGCGGCAAGGATCTCAGCATCACACGGCTCCCGTGGGCGGATCTCTCCGCGCGTTTCGCCGGACGTGAGCAGTCGAGTGGTGCCGCCATCTTCGTCGCGCCGGAGCATCCCGACTACCCGCCCGAATGGCTCACGCGACATTACGGCGTGCTCTGCCTCGGCTGGCCCGGCGTGAAACCGAAAACCTTCCAGCCCGACGAAACCATCCGCTGCCGCTACCGCGTGTGGATTCATCGCGGTGTGCCGGACATGGAAAAAGTGAAACAGGCCTATCGCGCTTACGAACAAACACGATGAACTCCATCTCCCGACGCCAATTCCTGAGAACCACCGCCGCTGTGACCGCTTGTTCCGCGGCTGCGCCACTGTTAGTTCCGCAACCAATCTGGGCGGCAGCCATCGAACCGTCGGCCGCAAAACTTCCCCGCTGGCGCGGGTTCAACCTGCTGGAAAAATTCACCGCACGGCGCGAGGGTAATCCTGCGTTCCGCGAGACTGATTTCCAAATCATGCAGGGGTGGGGCTTCGACTTCGCGCGCTTGCCGATGTCCTACCACTGCTGGTCGGAGCCGGACCCGGCGCGCTGGCTGAAGATGGATGAGGCGCAGCTCAAGCACATCGATGACGTGGTGGAACTCGGACGCAAGCACGGCGTGCATGTGAACCTGAACTTCCATCGTGCGCCCGGCTACTGCGTGAATCCGCCGAAGGAGCCGCTCGATCTCTGGAAGGACGCACAGGCGCTCGACGCTTGCGCGCATCACTGGGCCGCGTTCGCGCGACGCTTCAAGGGCGTTCCCAATCGCGAAGTCAGCTTCGATCTGCTCAACGAACCGCCGGACATTCCCGCCGATACTTACGTTCGCGTGGTGAAGCATCTCGTCGCCGCCATCCGCGCCGAGGATTCGCAGCGCCTCATCATCGCGGATGGTTTGCGTTGGGGCCGCGATCCGGTCGAGGGACTGGTCGGTTTTGGGATCGGACAAAGCACACGCGGCTACGACCCGATGCGCGTGAGTCATCACAAAGCCAATTGGGTGAACGGCTCAGACAAGTGGCCTGAGCCGACGTGGCCGCTGAAGGAAGGCGACAAGCCGGAATGGAACAAGGACCGCTTGCGCCGTGAACGGATCGCTCCGTGGCAGGTGCTGGAGAAGCGCGGCGTGGGCGTGCATGTTGGCGAATGGGGC
>JBBQYK010000557.1:0-1723 GCA_038208765.1 Verrucomicrobiota bacterium | reverse complement strand
GCAGTTCCACGCCATCGTCGAAAACACCTGCCATAAATGCCACGACGCGACGACGGCGAAGGGCGATCTGGATTTGTCGCCGTTGAAGTCGCAGGCGGATTACGAGCGCGACCCGAGGCTGCTGGAAAAGCTGGTGCGCTTCGTGCGCGACCGCGAGATGCCGCCGCCGGGGAAGCGTCCGCAGCCGAGCGAGCAGGACCGGCAGAAGTTCGTGGACTGGGGGCGCTTCACGCTGGCGCACATTGATTATTCCAAATTTCCCAAAGACCCGGGCCGCGTGACGATTCATCGGCTGAGTCGCGTGGAGTACAACAACACCGTGCGCGATCTGCTGGGCGTGACGAATCAGCCGGCGGACAAGTTCCCGGCGGACGGCGGTGGTGGCGGCGGTTTTGACAACAACGCGGACACGCTGTTCGTGCCGCCCATTCTGCTCGAAAAATACCTGGAGGCGGCAGGCGAAGTCTTGGCGGCGGCGCCGACGAATCTGTTTGTGGAGCGACCGGGTTGGTTGAAGACGAAATCATCAGCGGCGCGGAAGAACATCGAATCGTTCACGGCGCGGGCCTTTCGGCGTCCAGTGGAGAAGACGGAGCTGGATGCGCTGATGGGATTGTTCGAGCAGGCGAACCAGCGCGGCGAGAATTTCGACCACGCGGTGAAGCACGCGCTCAAGGCGGTACTGGTGTCACCGCATTTTCTCTTTCGCATCGAGAAAGATCGCGGCGTGCCGGAGCCGTATCGCCTGAACGATTACGAACTGGCCAGCCGGCTGTCGTATTTCCTCTGGTCATCGATGCCGGATGCGGAGTTGTTCGCGCTGGCGGGGAAGAAGCAGTTGCACGAGAGCGCGACTCTGGAGACGCAGGTGAAGCGAATGCTGCGCGACCCGAAGGCACGCGCGCTGGCGGAGAATTTCGCCGGCCAATGGCTGCGCGTGCGCGAACTCAAAACCACGGTGCAACCGGACCCGGGCCGTTTCCGCAAGTTCACGCCCGAGCTGCGCGAGGCGATGTATGCGGAGGCGATTGAATTTTTCGCGGCGATGATTCGCGAGGATGCGAGCCTGTTGACGTTGCTGGACTCGGATCACACTTACCTCAACGAAGCGCTCGCGCAGCACTACGGGCTGACGAATCTGAACATCACGGGCGCGGAACTGCGGCGGGTGGCGTTGCCGGACAAGAATCGCGGCGGCGTGCTCGGCATGGGCGCGGTGCTCACGCTCACGTCGTATCCGCAGCGGACGAGTCCGGTGCTGCGCGGTAAATGGGTACTGGAGGAATTGCTCGGTCAGCCACCGCCGCCGCCACCACCGGACGCGGGCGGTTTGCCAGCGGAAGACGCGCCGAAGAACGGACTCACGTTTCGTCAACGGCTGGAGGAGCATCGGAAGAAGCCGCAATGCGCGGGCTGTCATTCGCGGCTCGATCCGCTGGGCTTTGGTCTGGAGAACTTTGATGCGATTGGCCGTTGGCGGACGAAGATCGGCAACGAGCCGGTGGACGCAACCGGGTCGATGAGCAGCGGGGAGAAATTCACCGGCCCGGCGGAATTGAAGAGCTTGCTGCTCGCGCGCAAGGACGACTTCGCGCGCAATGTCACCGAGCGGATGCTGTCCTACGCGCTGGGACGCGGCGTGGAGTTTCACGACATGCCGTCGATTGCGACCATCACGGATAAGTTGAAAAGCGGCGGGTATCGAAGCTCGACTCTGGTGACG
>JBBQYK010000556.1:0-1723 GCA_038208765.1 Verrucomicrobiota bacterium | reverse complement strand
GGCGAACGGGTTGATCTCCCGCGCCCAGCCGCGCACCCCGATCCACAGGCCATCGGGCTGGCGGATGACTTCGCGCACCGTCCCACCCTGGCGCACGGTGATACGCGCGACCTGGTTGGTCGTGAAATTCCAAATCCGGTGTTCGCGGAACTGCCACGCGGCCACGGGCAGGTGCAGAAAATCAAACGGGCGGATGCCGTACACGGAATCCTCATCGAAGCGGCGCGCGTAGGCCTTGCCCTCGGTGGCGTTCGTGCCGAAGGCGAGCCGCGCGACGAGCAGGTTCGTCACCGTCGCCCCGTTGGTCACGGCGGTGCGGAGCGTGTACTGGCGCTGGCCGGGATCGAGTCCGTACTTCGTGAAATCTGTGACCACGTCCTGCACGAATTCATTCGCCTCGATTTGCGAAAGCATCCGCAGCCACTCGGCCACGAACGCGGCGTCGGCGATTTGCTCGCCTGCTTTCCACACGCCGCCTTCCGCGCGGCGCAGGTCAAAACGTTCGTCGCCGCGCACTTCCACGAGGTCCACGAATTCTGGCGCGAAGGGGAACAGCGCTCGCTCGCGCAGTTCGGTGTAGGGCATGGCCAGCGGCTCGACCGCGCTCTTGGGCACGAGCACCACATTGCTGTGCGTGAGCATCCGCGCATAGACGAGACCCGGATTGTTGGTCGGTGATTGGCCGAATTGAATCCGGCGAGCGACGGCACCGGCGGCGAGCGTGACTTCAAACTCCGGCGTGAGCAGGCCGAAGGCTTCGCTGTCCGCGCGCAGGTCGTCGGTCACAAATTCCACGACGTGGCCCGCCTGGAGGCGCTTGAGGAATTCATGCACCTGGTTCTGATCCGCGCGATGATCCGGGCGCGTGAGCCGCCACAGTTTGTTCGTGGCATCGAGCCGCAACTCGTAGCGCGTGCCGTTTTGGCCAACCTCGACGCGGTCCGGCGTGTCGGTGCCGAAGTCGAAGAGCGCGGGATGACGCCAGTCGTTCGGCGTGCGCGGTACGCGGTCGAGCAGTTCCGAAGTGACGACGAAGACACTCGGATCGCTGCCGATCTGCACATAGACCTGATCGCCCGCCGGGGTGCGCGCGCCGAACTTGAGGTCCACCCGCTCGTCCCCGCGCTCCAGGCCGATGGCGATGGGCGGGGCGTCGAAGCCGAAATTCGCGGCGGTCTGTTTGCGCGCGAGAATCTCGCGCGGCGTGATCCGCGTGGCGGGCATGACGTTTTCGAGGGCTTGGAGAAAACTCTGCACGGCGAACGACGCGGCGGGATAGGTGAACGGCTTGTGGTGCTGCCACGCGCCGTTCGTCCGCTGGAGCGCGAGCGTAAATTCCGTGCCGCGCCGCAGGGACAGCCCGGTGGCGGCGGTGGGTTTGAAACCGGCGAACAATGGGGCCGTCGGCTCCACCACGCCGCTCTCCTTGAGCCGTCGTTCAAAAAGAAAGATGAACGCGAACAGCAAGGCTGCGCAGCCGACGAGGATCCATGTGTTCTTCCACTTCATGCGCGATACGGTGGCGGCAGGCATCCTGCCTGCCAGTTAGGGCCGGCTTCCAGCCGCCCGGAAATTGAGCTTCGCCCGGCGAAGGCTTTGGAAAATTTTATCGCCAGCATCTCGAACCGGCTCTTTCCCCACCGGGCTGGAAGCCACGGTTCACGGGCAGGCAAGGATGCCTGCCTCCACATGAGTTTGCTTTCCGCTTTCACTTCAGCTCCTC
>JBBQYK010000555.1:0-1753 GCA_038208765.1 Verrucomicrobiota bacterium | reverse complement strand
CAAGAAAAATTTCCCGCCGAGTTTTCCGCCCAACCTTTCGACATGGAAATCGCCACACCCTTCGGCCCGTTCTACGGCGTGCAGGATGTGGACTCGTTCGACGTGACGCTGCCGGTGCTGCGCTACGTGCATGAGATGGTGGACCTCGGCGGGAGCAACACCGTCCGGGCGCTCAGTTACGACGTGTGGCAGCAGGCGCACACCAGCGGTGATTGGGAAAAAGCCCGCGCGCACTGGCCCACGTTGCGGGCCGAGTTTCTCAACAGCACCAGTTCATCGTGGCCCGCCTTCGCGCGCGAACGTCGCCGGCCGCTGTCGCAGGCGATGGACTCCCTCGGCACCGCCCGCCTCGCCTACCGCCTCGGCGACGCGGACACCTACGCGCTGGCCTGCGCCCGTTTTGCCCGCGCGCTCACGCAACTCACCGCGCAACAACGCGGGGCAAAATATTTCCGCGAGCACCAGCCGTGGCATTCGATGGAACCGCTGGCGGAAAGCATGGCGCTCTCGCATCTCACGACGGACGGCTGGCAATTCGCCCGGACGAATTCTGCTCCATCACTTGAGAGTAATCCCGACCTCGCCCGCCTCCTGCGCGTCGCGCAACCGATGGCAAAAGTTCCCGCCGCCACCGTGCCGACGGTGAAACTGGAGCGGTTGATTCCCGGTCATCCGGCCACGGAGTTTCTTGCGTGGCCGGAGAATGCTTCCGAGTCGCGCGGACTGGCGGCGCGCATGAATGCGTCGCCCTCTGGCCCTTCGCTTTACTGGCCGGACTGGAAAACACCCGCCGGGGTCGCGTGGAATTTCGGCCGCACCATGATGAGTCCGCAGCCCACCCGCCCCGCGCAGGAAATCCGCCTCAACGCGAACACGCGGGTGATGGTGTACCCGGGGCTTTGAGCAAACGATGGAGCGCCGGCTTCCAGCACGGCGCGTTGGAATTCATCGGAGACACCACGCGCCGGGCTGGAAGCCGGTGCTCCAATGCCCCGGTAAAAAATCTCGCCGCCCGTTGTTTGCCCCGTATCCTCGCCGCCACTCCTATGAAACTGCGCGTCACGTTCGCTGTTCTGCTCGCTGCGATTCACTGCGCCGTCGCCGCGCCGTTCTCCACCAATGGCAACCGCCTCACGTATCTCGACTCGGACGATCCGTTCTACCCCGGTCGGGATTTCCCGAAGCTCATCACGCCGCAATGGATCGGCGAGGACGGCGTGGACGCGGTGGTGATCCTCTCCATTGATGACATGCGCGAGACGGCGAAGTACGAAACCTTCCTCCGCCCCATTCTCAACCGGCTCAAACAAATTGATGGCCGCGCGCCCGTCAGCATCATGGTGAACACCCTCGTAGCGGCGTCTCGTGAGAGCGCCGCCAACTTTCCCAATCAGAATGCCGCGCTCTCACGAGACGCGGCTACACAGTTGCAGTCGTGGCTCAAGGAAGGCGTGTCGCTCGAAGTCCACACCATTTCGCATCCGTGCCCGCTCTGTCAGAAAGGGGATTTCCAATTCGCGTCCACGAACTACCACGCCTGCGTCGATCTGCTGAACACCATTCCCGGCAACAAACCCGTCGCCTTCCGCATGCCGTGTTGCGACTCGATGAATTCGACCTCGCCGCGTTTCTTCGCCGAGATTTTCAACCGCACGTCGCCGCAGGGAAATTTCCTCGGCATTGATTCCAGCGTCATGGTCGTGCTCACCACCAACGACACCTCGCTCCCGCGCGAACTCGTGCTCGACGCCGA
>JBBQYK010000554.1:0-1763 GCA_038208765.1 Verrucomicrobiota bacterium | reverse complement strand
GTTTCACCGCTGAGGTCGCACAATTCCGGCACTGCGGTCTGCATGCGGTAAGCGGTTTCGTAATTACGAATCGCCGCGTCAATCTGCGGCTCGCCCGCCGTCGCAGAAAAGCGCGTGTCCAGATCGCGGATGAAACTGAGCCGACGCTTTTGCAACGCGTCGCGCTCGCCGGGTTTCACGTTCGCCAACGCCGGATCGCGATCCACTTGCAACATGGAGGCTTGAAACTCCGCTGGCAGATAACCGCCGCCGAACATGCCCACGCCGCCGTGCGGCACCGTCGCACCACCGCTTTGCAGCACCACAAAGGCGGGAAGATTCTGATTCTCTGAGCCGAGTCCGTAACCCGTCCACGCACCCGCGCTCGGATGACCTGCGAACGGGAAGCCCGTGTGCATCATGTAGCTGCCCTGCGCGTGCTCGTTCACTTTCGTGGTCATCGAGCGAATCACCGCGAGGTCGTCCGCGAGTTCCGCAAGCTGCGGAAACAGTTCGGTGATCACCGTGCCGCTCTGCCCGCGCGGACGCGCCTCCCACGGACTGGCCATAATATTTCCGACGTCATTGAACATCGTCGGCTTCACCGGCACGGGCATGGGCTGCCCGTGACGCTTCTTCAACTCCGGTTTCGGATCAAACGAGTCGAGATGCGACACGCCGCCGCTCATGTAGGCGAAGATGACGTGCTTGGCGCGCGGCTTGAAATGCGGCCCGCTCACCAGCCCTGCCGGTGCCGCCGCACCAAACATCTTTTCCGACAACAACGCCGACAACGCCAGCGAACCAAATCCCAGCGAGCAACGCCGCAACATCTCGCGGCGTGTCAATCGGGCAAGCGATTCGCTCTCAAAATCAGTTGAAGTGTTCATGGCTTGTCGCGAATGGCCGCGCCTCCTGGGAGCGCCGGCTTCCAGCCGGCGAGTTCATGACAACGTGACGCTTCCTGGCCGGCGAGACGCCGGTGCTCCCAGCTAGTGGGGCAGGCGTCCCGCCTGCCGCTAGTCCACTGGCCGTCTCGGCTGGTGTCCCTCAGCCGGGACGGCCAAGGGACTATGGCAGCCGAGACGGCTGCCCCACTATCGCGCCCGACTTTCTCTTCTCTGGCTGGAAAAGTTTTCATCGCACGTAAATAAATTCCTTCAAATTAAACAACGACTGCGCGTAGTCGCGCCAGACGAGCTTGTCTTTGCCTTGGCCGTATTCACGCGCGAGGTCGGTGAGATAGGCTCGGCTCCCAGCCATTTCCGCATCGCTTGGGAAACGGGCGAACGCCATCTCGAACATTCGACGCACGCGTGCATCGGTCTCTGCCTCGGCGCGCAGCACCGCCTCCGCCCACTGCGCAGCCTGTTCGATGACGAACGGATCATTCAACAGCGCGAGCGACTGCGCAGGCACGTTCGTCACGTCACGTTTGCCCAGCGTGGTGAAGGGCTTCGGCGCGTCGAACGTTTCCAGGAACGGGCTGAGAAAATTCCGGCGCACCATCAGATACACGCTGCGGCGGCGCTGCTGGCCGGGTGCGGCCAGCGCGTTCGCCCCAGGACCAAACATGTTCGTGTCCAGCCGTCCACTGATGGTGAGCAATGCGTCGCGAATGGACTCCGCCCCCACCCGCCGCGTGCGCGCGTGCGAGAACAGGAGGTTGTCGGGATCAATCTCCACCGCCCTCGCCGACACGTCGCTCGACATCTGGTAGGCACGCGTGGTGACGAGGTAACGAATCAACTCCTTCGACGACCAGCCTTGCTCAATGAATCGCG
>JBBQYK010000553.1:0-1792 GCA_038208765.1 Verrucomicrobiota bacterium | reverse complement strand
GCGTTGAAGTCGCCCATCTCGTTGTTCAACAAAAATCCCGCGCCCGGCACGACGATGCCCGAGCCGTACGATTCCTCCAGCGTGTAGGTGAGCGCCACGGCGTTGCGGTTGGAATCCACGACGGAGAGATGCGTCGTCTCTCTGCTCTCGGGCGGCCAGGCAAAATTTGTTGTGGAAGAAACCGTGGCGCGTCCGGGCGAGATCGTTTTGCGCAACGCTGCCGCATGTTCCTTCGACGTGAGCCGCGCCACGGGCAAATCAGGATTGAAGTCCGGGTCGCCGAGAAACTGCGCGCGATCTGCGAAGGCGCGGCGCATGGATTCAGAGATCAGATGAATGTTGCTCGCAGAGTTGGGGCCGGAGCCGCGCAGGTCGAACCCTTCGAGAATGTTCAACATCTCTACCAACACCACGCCGCCGGAACTGGGCGGCGGCATCGAGATGATTTCACAGCCGCGATACGTGCCGCGCACCGGCGTGCGCCGCACCGCGCGATAGTTTTTCAAATCCGCGCGCGTGATGATGCCGCCGTGGGCCTGCATCTCCCTCTCGATCAGCGCCGCCGTCGCGCCTTCATAAAACCCCGCCGGGCCGTCGCCCGCGATCCGACGCAGCGAGCGCGCCAGGTCCGACTGGATCAAGGTGTCGCCCGCCTCATACGCCTCGCCGCTCTTCGTGAACTGTGCGAGTGAGGCGGGATGTTTCGCCAGCAACGGAAGGGCGGATTTCAACGACCGCGCCAGTCCCGCACTGACGACAAACCCGTCGCGCGCGAGTTGAATCGCGGGCTGCACCAGTTCCGCCCACGGCAGGCTCCCCTGCTCTTTCCACGCAAGGTGCAAGCCCGCGACGGTGCCGGGCACCCCGACGGAGCGATGGTGGTTGTGGTGGAGGTCGGAATCATACTTCCCGTCGCGCAGAAACATTTTCGCCTGCGCCGCCGCCGGAGCCTGCTCGCGAAAGTCGTAGGCCACCGCCTCGCCTTGCGCCGAACGGAAGACGAGGAATCCGCCGCCGCCGATGTTGCCCGCCGCCGGATGCGTGACCGCGAGCGCGAAGGCCGTCGCGACCGCTGCGTCCACCGCATTGCCGCCACGTCGTAAAACATCCGCGCCGACTTGCGAGGCGATCTGGTCCTGCGACACGACGGCGGCCCGGGCAAAAACTTGCGGCTCTGCGCCGCGCGCGCGCGAATTGAAAGCCAGCATCAGAATCACAGCGAAGCACCGCAGCGCGTTCAGGGATTTCACGCGCGCAGTAAGGCCGCAGTTGAAAATGAGCGCAACGCTGAACTGTGGCACGCAGCAGAATGATGACGCCTCACCCGACGGAGCGAGGCCGCGACGCCCTGCGCTCCCGCCATTGACAGGGTGCGATTAGAAGGGGCGGGTAAGCACCGCGGATCGCGCCGGGCCAGTGGAGCCGAAGGCTTTGGGACTGCGGCAAGAATTGCCGCTCTGGTTCCCCGCCCGAGGCGAGTCCCTTGGTGGCCAACGCTCCGCTTGAATCCAGAGCTGCGATGCGCGCAGCAGTCCCAAAGCCTGCGGCTCCACCCGATCTGGCCGCCCCGCCACTTCTAATCACCTCCCATTGACACCGCCTCTGGCGTCGCAAACATTCCGCGCCCATGAGCGACCAAATCATTTACCCCCGCAGCCCGCGCGAAACCATGTGCGGCTGGATGCACCTGCCCCGTTACCTCGACAAAATTCGCCTGCACCTCGCCGGCAAGCTGCACGCGGACTACCAGCCGAATTTCGGCCAGGCTTTCGACGGTCGCTGGCTGCAAGCC
>JBBQYK010000552.1:0-1806 GCA_038208765.1 Verrucomicrobiota bacterium | reverse complement strand
ATACACCACGTCGAGCGTCACGATTCTGAAGTTCAAGAGCGGCAAGATCGGCAAGTGCGCGGCCATCGTGGACTGCCTCCAGCCGTATTACTTCCACACGCATCTCGTGGGCAGCCACGGCAGTCTGCTCGACAACAAGTTCCACTCCACAAAGCTCGGCGGATTGAACAAGAACGCCTGGAGCAGCCTCTCGATGAAGATGCTCGATTCCGGCGACGTGTCCGACCATCCCTACACCACACAGTTCGCGGCGTTCTTCGACGCGCTGGCGAAGAACAAACACATGCCGCTCACCAGCCTCGACGACGCGATCAAGACGCACGAAATCATTTTCGCAGCGGACAAATCGGCGGCGACTGGGAAGACGGTGAAACTTTGAACTGCTGACTTGAGTTGGCAGGCGTTTCTAACCCCCATTCACATATGAGCGAATTCAGTGAGAGCTACCACCTCAGAAGCGAGCGCCCAGAGGACGCTGTTGAGTTGCTTCGTCGCGCCAAGCGCAAGGGCTACGTTTATCAGCCGGTCAACGGTTGGGTTACGTTTCTCGCGGAGGAAGGTGTTTTCGAACCAGACGAGCGGATCGTCACCGCCGCTACTCATCCCTTGTTGCATTACGTCTCCGCCGAGGACCACGGTTGGAGTTTCACGTTCTACGACCGCGCAAAAGTGGTCTGTAGCTACCGCTGTGATTGGGACGACGACATCAGAGTTGATGACTCCCGATATTCGCGGGCGGCACTCCAGCAGATTGGGACACCGGCCCAGCCGGCGTTGCTGGATGACTTCGAGCGGCATTTGCACCCGAAGGACTTCGATGAGTTGTTCGAGACCGAGCCATCAAAGCTTTTAGCGCAGGCTCTCGGTTTGGAGCACTACGACTGGCTTGCCTACGATTACATCGCCCGTGATTTCCACGATTCACCCGAAGACCATGCAGACGTCATTGAAGTGCCATGACGTACGAAACGCCCCGCGCGTTTTTCGACTAGCGCCAATTAGCGGTTTATGAACACCGCCCTCGCCATCGCCGCGCACCCGGACGACATCGAGTTCATGATGGCGGGCACGCTCCTGTTGCTGAAAGAGCGCGGCTGGGAGATTCACTATTTCAACCTCTCCACCGGCAACTGCGGCAGCGCGCGCCACAACGCAGCCACGACGCGGCGGTTGCGACTCGCCGAGGCGAAACGCGCCGCGAAAATTCTCGGCGCACATTTTCACCCGCCCATCGCGGACGATCTGGAAATCTTCTACGACCTCAAGTTGCTCCGCCGCGTGGCCGCAGTCGTGCGCGCAGTAAAGCCGTCCATTGTCCTCACGCATTCGCCGGAGGATTACATGGAGGACCACATGAACACCTCACGCCTCGCGGTCACGGCGGCGTTCGCGCGCGGGATGCCGAACTTCATCACCACGCCGAAGCGCCCGGCAGTCGAAGGCGACGTCACGATCTATCACGCCCTGCCCCACGGATTGCACGACGGGTTGCGCCGGAAAATTTCCGCCGAGCTTTTCGTGAACACGACTTCCGTTCACGCCACCAAACTCGCCGCGCTCGCCGCGCATCGCACGCAGCAGGACTGGCTCGACGTGAGCCAGGGCATGAACTCGTACTTGCGCACAATGGAGGACACGTCGCGCGCCGTCGGCAAAATGTCGCGCCGCTTCATGCACGCCGAAGGCTGGCGGCGTCACTCGCACCTCGGCTTCTGTAGCGAGCAGGCCGACCCGCTGCGTCAGGCGCTGGCGAAGCAGTGCGCCACTGTGCCCCCGGCGTCCCGCCGGGCCGCGATCCTCCCAAGT
>JBBQYK010000551.1:0-1819 GCA_038208765.1 Verrucomicrobiota bacterium | reverse complement strand
CCAGGTGCCCGCCGCTTCCGGCTTCCCGAAGATGGAAAAATAATAAAGCTCGTGATCGCGCACCATCGTGCCGCGCCCGGCCTCCATGACTTTGAGAATGTCTTCGAGGCTGATGATGTTCGTGGTCTTCGCGTAGCCGTGCGCGCTCAGGCCGCTGCGCAGGAGCGCGTGGGCGAGCGTGCGCTGCGCGTCGGACATGTCTTTGAGCGTCAAACCTTTCCGCACCTTGGGGATGAAATGCCAGTCCAGCCGCTCGTCGCCCTTCAACTCGAACGTTGCCTTGGCGCGTTGTTCAGGGCGGAGTGAATCGAGGAATTTATTCGCCGCCGCTGCCATTTCTTCGCCCGCGACATGGGCGCGGGAAATCGGAGCGAGAGCAAACGCGAGCAGCGCAAGGAGCAGTGTTGGTTTCATGCCGCCAGTCAATGGCAACGCCGCGCAAAGGCAACTGAAAATTTGTTGATGGCGGCGAGCATCCCTGCTGTCCCGTGAGCCGGGGCTGGAAACCGGCGCTGCATGATTCAGACCGGCTTTGAAGCTTTGTCGGCCCAGCAGACCAGCCACGGGAAAATCCGCGCCACGACGCGCAGCGCGTAAACCCGCCGCCTGTTCCCGGGCGGCCAGGTGATGGGGTAGGGCTTGGCGGCGAGACGTTCGCGATCCGGAGCGCGTCCGGCGTGATTGGTTTTAGAAAGCTGCTCCGGGCTTTTCGTGTAGAGATACAAAATTTTCGGCACCAGCCCGACGCGCAATTTGTTCGCCACGAGGCGCGACCAGAAATCCAGATCGCCCGCCGCCACGAACCCGGCGTCGAACATGCCGACTTTTTCCGCCAGCGATTTGCGCCACGCGGTGAAGGCGCCGGGCCGGCTGTTGATCCGCAGCCGCCGAAGCCGCCGCGGCGACCAGTCATCCAGCCGCGCGTCCGTCGCCATCTGTCCGGCGATGAGCACGGAGCAGGCATCCCATTGATGGCGGGCCATCGCGCGGACGACGGCCTCGAGCAGGCGCGGGTGCATGGCGTCGTCCATGTTCGAGTAGCAGACGAGCGGCGCGCGCGCGGCCTGCCAGCCCAGGTTCCAGGCTTCGTAAAGCGTGCGGCGGTCTTCGGTGGTGAGGAGGCGGCAGTTGGGATGCGCTGCGCAGAACGGCGCGAGCAGTTCGCGCTCGCGTTCGGGGGACGCCGTTTCGATGAAAATAAATTCGGCGTGTTCAAACCAGGTCTGGGCGCGAAGCTCCGCGAGTTTTTTGGCAACGAACCGCGCGTTGCGGTAGGTGCTGATGAGGACGGATATGGACGGCGCTGAAATCACGGCGCGATCTTGGCGGAATCCACTCGGTCTGAGTCAATGTCAAATCAAGTCGCCTTCAAGTCGGGGTGCATCTTGCCACTGTGGCTGGTCAGCCGCGAAGCGGCCCAGGAAATTAGCCAGACACGAAGTGTCTGGTATGGGAATCGACCCTGGTGCGTCCTGAAAGGACGGTGGAGTTCCGCCGTCCCGCCGGGACGAAAACACTTTCCCACCGCCCACCCGGCACTTCGTGCCGGGCTAATTTCCTGCGGTCGCTCCGCGACCAAAAGCCTTTGCCGAGGCTCAACGACAACAGTGGCAAGATGCACCTCATCCCGAAAAGCCCCGGACTTCGTACTTTTCCTTTCGCCAGACGGTTCCTAGAGTTCGCCGCTCTAAATTTGAACTGAAAATTGATTACGCATTATGGCCGCTGATACATCCGTCGCCCAACAAGTCACCGCTCCGCCGCTCACGCCGCTGGCGCTCAAATCCAAACTCTCCGGCACGCCCACGCAACCGCCGAA
>JBBQYK010000550.1:0-1864 GCA_038208765.1 Verrucomicrobiota bacterium | reverse complement strand
CTCTCGCCGAAGAAGCCGCACTTTCCCGCCAAGGCCAAGCACGTCGTCCACATTTTCGCGCAGGGCGCGCCCTCGCACATCGACACTTGGGATCCGAAACCGGCGCTGGCGAAGTACGATGGCCAAACGATCCCGGGGCAGGGCGGCGGAGTCGCGATGGCCTCGCCGTTCAAGTTCAACAAGCACGGCAAGTCCGGCATCGAAGTCAGCGAAGTCTTCCCGAAACTCGCCGAGCATGTGGATGAACTTTCCATCATCCGCTCCTGCTACACGGACATTCCCGCGCACGATGTCGCGACGACTTTCATGAACACCGGCTCATTGCGCGTGGCGCGGCCGAGCATTGGCTCGTGGGTGCTCTACGGACTCGGCAGCGAGAATCAGAACATGCCGGGCTTTGTTTCATTGCGGCCCGGCGGTCAGCCCGGCGGTGGCAGTTCAAATTGGAGTTCGTCCTTCCTGCCCGGCGTGTTTCAGGGCGTGAGCATCAACACGCAAGTCACGAGCGTGGATCAGTTGATCAAAAACATTCGCAACCAATACACCGTGTTGCCCGAGCAGCGGCGCCAGCTTGATCTCGTCCACCAGCTCAACGAATTGCACAGCCAGAATCTCCAGAAGGAAGCGCAGCTCGAAGCGCGCCTCGAAGCCTACGAGATGGCGTTCAAGATGCAGACCGAGGCCACGGACGCCTTCGACATCTCAAAAGAATCCGCCGAGACGCGCGCGGCTTACGGCAACACCAGCCAGGGGAATCAACTGCTCATCACGCGCCGGCTCATCGAGCGCGGCGTGCGCTTCGTGCAGGTGTGGGCCGGCGGCTGGGATCATCATCAGGACATCGAAGACCGCCTGGCGCAGAAGGCACGGGAAATTGATCAGCCCTTCGCGGCGTTCCTCGCGGATTTGAAGAAGCGCGGACTGTTTGATGAAACCATCGTGATGTGGGGCGGCGAGTTTGGTCGCAAGCCCGTGAAGGATCGGAACGGCAACGACAATCCCGGTCGCGACCACAACAACAAGGCGTTCACCACCGTCCTCGCGGGCGGCGGTGTGAAAGGCGGCAACATGTATGGAGCCACCGATGAATTCGGCGGCGCGGCGATCACCGACAAAGTTCATGTCCACGATCTCCACGCCACGCTGCTGGCGCTGCTCGGCTTCGATCACGAGAAGCTCACCTATCGTTACAATGGCCGCGACTTCCGTCTGACGGACGTGGCGGGCAAAGTGGTCAAGGGTGTGCTGGCGTAGCGCGAGCGCAGGCACCCCCAAGTTCACCCTTCATTTGGAGTTTTGATTCGTCTGCTCCAATTCGTTTGCCCTCATCAGTCGGAGGGAAGACGAGGCAAACGAATTGGGGGCAGACGAATTCTGACTGCGGAAGCGGGAACCGCCGGAGACACCCATGCATCTCCGGCGGTTGTTTCACGAGTCACCAACCGGAAGGGAAGCGCGATGCAGGCGCCGGTGGCCGGCCGCGATTCAGGAATTACTTTGCGCCTTCACTCTCACTCCTCGAAAGCGCCAGCTTCGGCGGCCGGGCGATGTGAACCTCCCCGCGCTTTCTTTTCGGCTCTTCGTCTCCGCCCGTCCCGGCAGCGACTAAACATCCTTGGGGCTTTCTTGGGGGCGCAGGTCAGCATTCGGCTGTGGTTGGTTTTTCAAGACCTGCGAACCGGGCGTTCAGAAGTATCCCGCCTTCTTCCGGTCTTCCATCGCCGCTTCGCTGGCCTTGTCATCGGCGCGTGAGCCGCGTTCGGTCACGCGGGCGGCGGCGATCTCCGCGAGGATGTCGTCAATCGAATAGACTTTCGACTCGATCATGCCGGTGCTGATCATGTCCGCGATGGTGCGGACGCGG
>JBBQYK010000549.1:0-1919 GCA_038208765.1 Verrucomicrobiota bacterium | reverse complement strand
AATTTTTCCGCCGCCGCAAACATGTAGCGCAGGCTGCGGAAGTCGTAGGTATGCGCCTTGCGCGCGTAGCCGTTCAGGAACGTGTTCGTGCCGAGCATGATGGTGCAGTCGGTGTTGTAGAACACGGTCGGCACCACGCGGTAATGCAGCGGCGACGGATAGATGAACACCGACATGCCGCGCACCAGTGGCAGCAGCGTGCCGACGGTGAGGCCAAAGCTGTGGAACAGCGGCATGGCATTGAAAATCTTGTCGCGGTCGGTGAGGTCGGTCACGGCGAGCATCTGGCGGATGTTCGCGAGAATGTTCCGGTGCGTCAGCTCAACGCCCTTCGGCACGCCTTCCGAGCCGCTGGTGAAAAGAATCGCGGCGGTGCTGTTCGAGCCAATGCGGCCGGGCAGCAATCCGGGCGCGAAGGTTTGCTTCAACAACGTGCTGAGTTTCGCCACGCCCGAAATGCGCTTGCGAATGTCTTCGAGGTAAATGAATTCCACGCCCGCGTCGGTGAGCGCCTTCACGTCCAGCTTCGCGCGTGAGAGGAAGGCGCGTGAGGTGATGACTTGCTTCACGCCCGCAAGCTGCGCGCACGCCAGCATGATGACCGGGCCGGTGGAGAAATTGAAGATGGCCGGCTCCTTGCCCAGCGCCCACAGGCTCATCAGCACCACAGGCGTGGCGTTCACATTCGGCAGCAGCACGCCGACGCGCGACTTTTCCGTGTTCAACACGCGGCCCAGTTGGTGCGCCATCAGTTCGGAGCCGACGAGCAGGCGGCGGTAATTCACACAGGTGCTCACGTCCTCCATCACGACGTGCTTGGGAAAACGCGCGGCGGTTTCGGACACGGCCTCGATGATGGTCTGCGGGCCGAACTGCATCTCGGTGTCGAACTGTTGCAACACCATCCGGTCGCGCAGCCAGTTGGTGAAGAGCGCGCGCGCCTGGGCCGTGCTCATCTTCTCGACGTGCGGCGGCGTGAGCACTTCGCTGAAGTGCGCGGTGATGGTCGGGAACCATTTTTTGTCATTCGGATTCGGCGAGAGCGGCAGCCGGTGCGCGCCGCGCAGGTAGCAGGTGATGACCTTGGCTTTCGTCTTGTGCAGCAGAAAGCCCGTGCCGTCGAAGAGCTTCATCAACGTGCCGGAGCGCGAGAGCCGGCCTTCGGGAAAGAGCGCGAGCCGTCCGCCTTTGCTCAAAAATTCCGCCATGTGCTTCACCGCGTAGGGCGAATCGGTGTCGATGGGAAAGGTGCGGCGGTTGATCATGATCTTGCGATGCAGCCACGAGGTCTGCGCCGTCTTTTGCGAGACCACGCACTTCCAGTCCTCGTCGGTGCAGATGAGGAGGAAGAGCCAGTCGAGCCACGAGGAGTGGTTCGGCAGGAGCAGCACGGGGCCGGGCGTCTTCAACACTTCCTCGTTGTAAGCGCGGAAGCGGAACAGCAGTCCGACCAGGGAGCGCAACAGTTTTTTCATTTTTCAACCACGGATGACCACGGATTTACACGGAGCGGGCGGCAATGGCGATGCGAGAAGTTTTTAACGGGCGATTGAGAGAAACAATGGAGGTGCCCCCGGCGTCCCGCCGGGATGAGGCGCTCGCAGTCCAAACGTGCCTCCCTTGGAGAATGATCCACATCGTCCCGAAGCCCCGGCCCGGCGGGACGCCGGGAGCACTTTTTTTAGGAGCATTCGCATCACTGTTCCCTCACATTGCTCATGACCGTGCGGCGGCACGGAACACACGCAGAGAAATTTGTCCGCCAGTTCGAGACTCATTCACATGGCAAGATTGCTGGCCAAAGACTCCAGCCTGGCGCTGCCGGAAATTCTCCTCACGCCCGGCTGCAACCGCCTCGGACGCGAGGGCGAGAATGATTTCCTCGTGCCGCATCCGTCCGTCTCGCGCCAGCATTGCGA
>JBBQYK010000548.1:0-1923 GCA_038208765.1 Verrucomicrobiota bacterium | reverse complement strand
CCGGGAAATCCGTCAGGACATGTCAGGACGGAGCGCGGACAGCCATGTCCGCGCGAATCCACTGCCGCCCGGAGATTCGTCAACCGTCGCAAAAGTTGAACACGCGGACTCGGCGGTCCGCGCTCCGATGCGCCGCCTGCTGCAAGGCGACGTCGGCTCCGGCAAGACCGCCGTGGCGGCGTGCAGCGCGCTGATGACGCTGGAGAGCGGCTTCAACGTGGCGCTGATGGCTCCGACGGAAATTCTCGCCGAGCAACACTTTCGAAATTTCACCCGCTGGTTCGAGCCGCTCGGCGTGCGCGTGGAGCTGATGACGGGGGCGAGGAAGACGGTCGAGGGGCGAGAGTCGAGGGTCGAGAGCAAGACACCCGCCGTCCGGCCATCGACCCTCGACTCTCGACCTTCGACTTTGTACGTCGGCACGCACGCCCTCATCACGCCGTCGTTCGACATGAGCCGGCTTGGCCTCGTCATCATCGACGAGCAGCACAAGTTCGGCGTGGCGCAGCGCGAGCAGTTGGTGCGCAAGGGACGCTATCCGCACTTGCTCGTAATGACGGCTACGCCCATTCCGCGCACGCTGGGGCTGACGCTGTATGGCGATCTGGATTCGTCGGTGATTGATGAACTGCCGGGCAATCGCGGGCGCATCCGCACCTTCGTGCGCAGCCACGAGCAACTGGCGAAAGTTCATGAGTTCATGCGCGGCCAGTTGCGCGAGGGGCGGCAGGCCTACGTGGTTTATGCGCGCGTGGACGTGGCGGACACGGAGGCGGGCATCAAGGCGGCGACGGCGGAATTCTCGCGCTGGCAGAAAGATTTTGCGCCGCATCGCGTCGGGCTGCTGCACGGACGTCTGAGTTCGCGCGAGAAGGAGGCGGTGATGGAGGACTTCCGCGCCAATCGCATCGCCGTGCTGCTCGCCACGTCAGTCATTGAAGTCGGCGTGGACGTGCCGAATGCGACGGTGATGGTGATCGAGAACGCTGAGCAGTTCGGCTTGGCGCAGTTGCACCAGTTGCGCGGGCGCGTGGGGCGCGGCGCGCACGAGTCGTTCTGCATTTTGGTCGCGAACTTGAAGACGGAGAATGCGGCGCAACGCCTGCGCGTGATGGAAAAGACGACCGACGGTTTCGAGATTGCCGAAGAAGATTTGAAATTGCGCGGCCCCGGTGAATTGCTCGGCGGCGCGCAGAGCGGGCTGCCGCCGTTTCGTTTCGCGGATTTGTGCGGAGATCGTGATCTGGTGGAACTGGCGCGTATGCAAGCGAAACTCGTGACCGGTTCCAAACCACAAGCTCACCCCAAGTAAACGCGCCCCGATACTTCAACCCCGTCACCAAGGCCGCTTTTCGCGCTTGGCATCAGGGGTGCCTTTAGTCAGATTTCGGCCAACGAGAGCGTTCCCTTACCCGCTCCGGGTGCCGGAAATTTCCAACTGTGCTCGTGAAAACGACCCGTGGAAACGGAAGGCGCGGCCTGCAAAACGTCTGCTGTGTGTGCAGTGTGACATGAGCGGCCAGGGGACAAACTCGCCAACAAACGCCTATGAAAAAACTGTTTAGCCTCGCGCTGATCGCCATGATTGCCTTCGTCGCAGGTTGCGAAAAACCGGCTGAAGAAAAAGCTGCGGACGCCGTTACCGGTGCTGTGACCAACAAGTAATCACGCCGTCCTGAAAGATTCCCAATCCAGCACCGCTGACTTGTGCGGCGGTGCTGGATTTTTTTGTGGCTCAGTTCTTGGGCAGCACCGTGTTCATCTGGCGTCGCCACGCGGCGACGCGGGTGCGATCTTCGTCCGTGGCCCGGATTGGTGAGTAACGGGACGGGTCAGTTTCCTCGTAGAGTTTCTTCCAGAGCGCGGGATTGAAATTTGGGTTGAGCGCGTTGGTTTGCGAGCCGACTTCGACTCTCCAACGAG
>JBBQYK010000547.1:0-1938 GCA_038208765.1 Verrucomicrobiota bacterium | reverse complement strand
AGCATCGTCGTGACGCTCGCGACGATGGTGACGTGGCGCGAGGCGTTGCGTTGGTGGCGCGAGGGCGAGTTCGTGAAGGACTTGCCCGACCGCTTCCAATGGTTCGGCCTCGGCCAGAGCGGCGGACAGGCGGCGATTCTCCTCGGCGCGGTGCTGGTCTTCGGCGCGCTGGTCTTCGCGATGAAACATCTCGCTGCCGGACGATTCGTTTATGCCGTCGGCTCAGACCGCGAGGCGGCGCGGCTCGCGGGCATCCGTCCGGCGCGCGTGACCTTCGGCGTGTTCGTGCTCATGGGTGCGCTCGTCGGACTGGCCGCGTTGCTCAACGCCATCCGGTTCGCCGACGTGGACCCAAAGACCGGCACCGGACTCGAAATGCAAACCATCGCCGCCGTCGTCGTGGGCGGCGTGGCCATCTCCGGCGGACGCGGCCATCTCTGGGGCGTGCTTGTCGGCGTGCTGCTGCTCGCGTGCATCGCGCCCGCGCTGGTCTTCCTGCAAATGCCGCCGCAGTGGGAGAAGGCGATTCAGGGTGCGATCATCTTGCTCGCCGTCGCGGCGGATGGATGGAGAAGCAAACGTGAAAAGAATTAACCGAACAACTTCCGCCAGTTCGCTAAGTCCTGAACGGGTTGATCACCGTGACGGTGCCGTAGCGCTGACCGTGGTTCAGATCCTCGGTGTAAAGCGTGGCCGCACCCAGGCGTTCGGCAGCGGCGAGCACGGCACCGTCCCAGTAGGAGATTTGATAGCGAATGCTCAGGTCAATTCCCGCCAGCACCAGCGCGGGATCGGTCGGCACACACGGCGTGCCGTCGAAATTCTCCACCACGATGCGGGCATGTTCGGGGGGCATTTGTGTCGCGGCCTTGCGGGTCAGGACGGTGTAAAGTTCCTGCAACACCTGCGCGGAGATGGCGTAGTGATGAGCGCGCATGACTTCCTCGGCGCGCTGCCGCTTGGGCGCGTCAGTGGGGAGATTCGAGAAGGCGTAGGCGATGACGTTCGTGTCGAGCAGGCAATCAACGGTCATACAAATCCTCGCGCGTCCAAGTCCGGGGGCCGATGCCGCAGCCGAGATTCTTGGCCAACGCGAGCACGCGCCGGCGTGATTCTTCGAATGCCTTCAGCCCGTTCTCGCCGGCCTGCACGACTTGCACCTGGAATTTTTCATTCACGGGCAGTTGCACCAGTTCGTCGGGGACGATCACCTTGCCGTCGAAGTGAACTGTCATCGTGGTTGTCATTGCGCGGAAGTTTAGCCCGCGGGGCCGTGCAGTTCAATCGCTCACTCACCAGCCGATCATGAGGACACCGGATTCAAAGTCATCAGCCTGGAAGGCAGTGTTGTTTCGCTTCGAGACGCTGCTCCTCATCGTGCTCGCTGCCGAGTGCGTCATCTTCACCCACACCGGCACGAACTTCGCCACGCAGGGGAACGCGCTGGAGATCCTCAAATTCTCCGTGGAGATCGGGTTGCTCGCGTTGGTGATGACGCCGGTGATTCTCACGGGCGGCATTGATCTGTCGGTCGGCTCGCTGCTCGGGCTGTGCGCGGTGTGCTTCGGGAAATTCTGGCGCGATGCGGGGATGGAGTGGCCGCTGGCTGCGGTGTTGACGCTTGGCATCGGCGCGCTGGCGGGTGGCGTGAATGCGCTGCTCATTACGCGGCTGCGGTTGCCACCGCTCATCGTCACGCTCGGCAGCTTCTCGCTCTTTCGCGGACTCGCGGAGGCGATCACACGGGGTACGGACAACTTCACCGGCTTCCCGGCGGACTTCCTCGCGTTCGGGCAGGGCTACTACGGCGGCATCATTCCGGCGCAGGTGCCGGTCTTCGCGGTCGTGGCGGTGGCGGTGTGGCTGCTCGTGCATCGCACGACGTTCGGGCGTTCGTTCCGCGCGATTGGTTTTGCGCCGGAGGGCGCGCGCTACGCC
>JBBQYK010000546.1:0-1949 GCA_038208765.1 Verrucomicrobiota bacterium | reverse complement strand
CGCGGGCGGTGATCCAGACGACGAACAATCGCTCGTGCGGTTCTTGCTCTATGCGAATGAATGGGAAGTCGAAGGCATCATCGCCAATCGCGCCCGCGCCCGCGACGGCGAGAACCGCAATCGCGAACGCACCGGCCCCGGGATGGTGCGCGCACTCGTTCGGGCTTACGGCGAATGCTGGACGAACCTCGTGCTGCACGATGCGCGCTACCCGCGGCCCGAGACCTTGCTCGCGCGCACCGTGGCCGGCGACGAAAGCACCGACGACGCGGTGCGGCTCATCATCGCTGCCGTGGATCGCGATGATCCTCGTCCCATCTGGTACGCGGACTGGGGCAGCGACCACGGCTCCAGCACGAACAATTTGCGCCGCGCGCTGGATCGCGTCCTGCGGGAGCGCGGCGAGGGGGGCTACGCCACTTTCAAGAATCGTCTGCGCATCATCTGTCATCGCGATCAGTTCGGCGACCACACGGCACGCGCGCCGGGTTGGAAACTTTGGGTCAACACCTTTGAGCCGCCGGTGGGTGGCAGGCGTTGGTATCACCAGTTCTCCGCGTTGACCGCGCGGGCGGGCGGTTTCGATCTCCAGCGCGATGTGCTCATCGGCCACGGCCCGCTCGGCGCGCTCTATCCGGCGAAGACCACGCACGCGCAGAAGGAAGGCGATTCGATGACGTTTCTCTACCTCGTGCCGACCGGCATGAACGACCCGCACCAGCCGACGTGGGGAAGCTGGGCCGGACGCTACGGCTTGCGCGAGGACGCGGCGGGACAGCATCACTACTGGGCAAATCAATCCGATACTTGGAACGGTTCAACGCATCGGGACAACTCGCTCGCGCGCTGGGCTGCGCATTTGCAAAACGACTTCCGCGCGCGCCTCGACTGGTGCGTAAAACCCTTCGCGGAGGCGAATCATCCACCGCGCGCGGCACTGAACGGTGATGTGAGCCGAGAGATTTTGCGCCTGCATGCGAAGGCGGGGGCGACGCTGAAATTCGACGCGAGCGCCAGCCGCGATCCAGACGGACGGCCACTGCGCTTCGACTGGTTCCACTATCCCGAGCCGGGGACGTATCGCGGCGCGGTGGAAATCAACACGAAGAATTTCTTGGCCACCGTCCGCGTGCCGGACGACGCGGGCGGAAAAAACTTTCACCTGATTGTCGCCGTGACGGATGAAGGCTCGCCGCCGCTCACACGCTATCGCCGGGCGGTGGTGGAAGTGAGGGACACGGCATCAGCGTGGCGAAGCATCGAACCGTTCTTTCATCCGCCGAAGGATTGGGCCGCCGCGTCGAGCACGTTGCGTTCGCCGCTCTTGTTCGAGGATGGCAAGCCTGTGCGCCAAGCCGCGGACTGGCCGCGGCGCCGGGCGGAAATCCTACGCGAATGGCATGAGCTGATGGGACCGTGGCCGAAAGTGATCGAGCAGTCGAAAGTCGAAACTCTTTCTGAAACTAACCGCGAGTCCTTCACGCAACGGCGTGTGCGTGTGGAGATCGCGCCGGGTCAGACGGGCGAAGGCTGGCTGCTGCTGCCAGAAGGCGCAGGACCATTCCCCGCCGCGCTCGTGGTTTACTACGAGCCGGAAACGAGCGTGGGTTTGAATCCGAAGCAACCCTTCCGCGACTACGCGTTGCAACTCACACGCCGCGGCTTCGTGACGCTCTCCATCGGCACGCCGGGCGGCAACGCCTGGAAACCCGACACGGGCGCGGCCTTGTGCCAGCCGTTGTCCTTTCACGCTTACGTGGCGGCGAATTGCTGGCACGCGCTGGCGAATCTGCCGCAAGTGGATCGCGCGCGCATCGGCGTGGTTGGTCACAGCTACGGCGGCAAGTGGGCGCTGTTCGCCGGCGCGCTCTGGGAAAAATTTGCCCTCGTGGCCGTGAGCGATCCGGGCATCGTGTTCGATGAAGCGCGCTCCAATGTGAACTACTGGG
>JBBQYK010000545.1:0-1959 GCA_038208765.1 Verrucomicrobiota bacterium | reverse complement strand
GTCCATTTGCGGAACAGTTCCGCGCAGCCCCAGTAGTGCGCGATCAGTTGGAAAATTTTGAAATCCGACAAGGCCTGCCCCGGTGCCCGCACGACTTTCTTCAGCAGCCCGATGCGCCGCTCGGAGTTGATGAACGTGCCGCTCTTCTCGCCCCACGCCGCCGCCGGCAGGACGAGATGCGCCTGCTGCGCCGTCTCCGTGCTGGCATACATGTCCTGCACCACGAGGAAGTCGAGCTTGCGGAGCAGATGCCGCGTGCGCTCCTGCTGCATCCACGAATGCGCCGTGTTCGTGGCGATGATCCACAGTCCTTTGATCTTCCCCGAGTGAATGCCGTCGAGAATCTGGTCGTAGGCCCAACTGTTGCGCTGCGGAATGTTCTCCACTGGGATACGCAGCGCGCGCGCGACTTTCTCGCGATGCTCCGCCTTCGTGAAGTCGTGGCCGCCGATCAAGTTCGTGGTGTTGCTGAACAGCCGCGAGCCCATCGCATTGCACTGGCCGGTGATGGAATTCGCGCCCGTGCCGGGACGCCCGATGTTCCCGGTCATCAGCGCGAGATTGATGATGGCCTGTGCCGTGCGCGTGGCTTCGTGGCCCTGATTCACACCCATCGTCCACCAGAACGAAACGCGCTTTCCCTGGTGGATTGTCTCGGCGAAACGGTTGAGTTGTGCGACGGAAAGACCGGTCGAGGCAATGACGGTTGCCTCATCGAAGCTGCGGACAAACGCCGCGAACGCTTCAAACTCCTTCGTGTTCTTCTCGATGAACTCGCGATCCACCCAGCCGCGCTCGATCAAAATGCGGGCGATGCCGTACAGCAGCACCAAATCGCTCTTCGGTTGCAGCGCGTAATGTTGCGTTGCCGCCGTCGCCGTCTCGGTGCGGCGCGGATCAATGACAATGATTTCCGGCTGGTTCTGATTCATCAACACGCGCTGCCACATGATCGGGTGCGCGATGCAGAGGTTGGAGCCGATGAGCACGATGACATCTGACTCCTCGAAATCTTTGTAAGTGTACGGCGGCGCATCGAAGCCGAACGATTCCTTGTAAGCCGTGACCGCCGTGGCCATGCACTGCCGCGTGTTGCCGTCGCCGTGAATCATCCCCATGCCGAACTTCGCCAGCGCCCCGAGGAAGGCGAGCTCTTCGTTGGCGATTTGTCCGGTGCCGATCCACGCCACCGAGTCCGCGCCGTGCTGGTCCTGGATGGCCTTCATCCGCACGGTGAAGACTTGCAGCGCCGTGTCCCAATCAGTCGGGACCAGTTCGCCGTGCTGGTCGCGGAGCAGCGGCGTGGTCGCGCGGTCGGGCGCGGAGAGCGGAGTGAGCGCCTCCCAGCCTTTCGGACAGGCCATGCCGAGATTTACCGGATAATCTGCCGAGGCACTGAGATTGATGGCCTGGCCGTCGCGCAAGTGGACGTTCAGTCCGCAACCGGTGGAGCAGAAGCCGCAGACCATCGTGGTGGTGGCGTCCGGCTGGAGGCGCGCGGGAATTTTGCCGAGGCCGAACTCGCCGGGGTGCAACACCAGTTCCTGCGTGAGCGGCCCGTGCCACTGGCGGAGCAGCGGGGCGAGTTTGCTGGTGACTGAATTCATGTGGCGTAGGTCAGGCGTCTCGCCTGACCAACTAATTTCATTTCAATTTGTTGAACAGGCGGGACGCCTGTCCTACGTGAAAATTTCATGTCGGCAGCCCTCCCGGCATCTTCGGCGCGGCCACCGTGGTGAAGAATAGAAAGCGTTCGAGCAACTCGCCAGTGAGCAGCAGCGCGAAGGCGGCGATGGCGACCAGCCGGGGCATGGGCGTGAAGTGCATCGTGAGCAACAACGGCAGGCCGAGTCCGCCCAGCATGACGCACACGAGCCGGATCATCGTGAGCGGTTGGAATTTTCCGGTGATGAGCAGCGCGGTTTTTTTGAGCGGTGTGAGTTCGAGGTCAGTGCTGTG
>JBBQYK010000544.1:0-1971 GCA_038208765.1 Verrucomicrobiota bacterium | reverse complement strand
GCCGAACGCCACCCACGGGCCGGTCGCAGTGGGTGGAAGATTTTGAAAATCCCAGCGCCGTCCCGGCCAGCAGGCGTAAATGAGAACGGCCAGCGCCCCGAGCGAACCCAGCACCAGCGTGCGGCGTGAAATCGTCATGTTATGCAGACACCGTGCGGCGGGAATGGTCGCGCCTCAATGTTTTTGGAGCGCCGCAACCTTAGTGGGGCAGCCGTCCCGGCTGCCGCCAAACCCTACACTCCAGAAAAGTTGGCCAATGGAATCCAATCGCAAGCGCCCGATGCCGTGGGCGCTGGCCGCGCAGGATTTGGAACGCGAACTGGGCGAATTCATCCTCAGTCGGATGCCCGGTCTTGTTGGTGACGAGCTGGAAGGCATGAAAATCCTTTTCCTCCAACCGTTGAAGCTTGCTCACCAGCACGTCCCACGGATGCACGAAGCGAAACAGGTGTCCGTGGCGCTCGACCTCGATGGCGCGGCCCGCCCAGTCAATGGTGCTTTTGAATGCGAGCGGCGAACAAACCTGGATGTAGAGATCGGTGTCGCCCTTCGCCCAGCCGTGGAGGCCGACAAAGGCTTCAAGAAAGTCGGTGGTGTCCTTGTCTCCGAAGACATCAATGTCCTCGCTCAAGAAGCTACTCTCCACAAACAGTTGCAGCGGCGTGGAGCCGAAGACCGTGATGGTCAGTCGCGGTTGCGGCGGAAGGCGGCGGGCCAGTTCGTCAAGCCGCTGCCCGGCTTTCCCTTGCCAGTCGGACTTTTCGGCCACGAATTCCATAAATTGCCTGGTCAATGAGCCGCGCCGTCACGCCGTTGTCCTGCGCGAACCGGTGTCCGAGCCGCACGTCGCGCGCGGTGATGCGACCCTGTTCCTCACGCAGCAATATACGCGCGGCGATGCGGGCTTTGCGCCAGCACCGGTCGAGACGTTCACGCGGCGGATTCGACATGCGGATGATTTATAGCGGCAACCAGGCGTGGGGCAAAGAGCGGATTTCAAAGCGTGCCAACGTGCCCCCGACGTCCCGCCGGGTGGAAATGCACTGACGACGAACGCTGCTCGCCAAGGGAGTGATCATAAAACTCACTACACCTCCGCCCGGCGGGACGCCGGGGGCACGGGCACCTCACTTCACCTCATCCGGCACGACCTGCACCTGCGTGGAGAGTTTGTATTCGCGGCCGAAGCGGTTGGTGAGAACGACCTCGCCCATGAAGGCGCGGTAGCCACTGGCGGGCTTGGCCACGTCCGTGTCGGCGAGCGCGCTGCCTGGCTTCACTTCCAAATCCCGGCTCGACCACTTGTCGTTGCGGAAGTCGCGGTCGGGCGAGTCCGCCGTCCAGAGGCGGATGCTTTTCGCGGCGCGATTGACGTGGACGTTCAGGTGCGGCTGGTCGCCTGCGGTCAGTTTCCATTCCACTTTTGGCAACGGTTCCTTGTCCGCAATCATCTGGTAGAACGAGGCGAGAGTGTCGATGGCCTGCAGGCCGCCGTTCAAGTTGTGCCCGGCGTTTGGCGTCTGGAAAACAAGCTTCTCACCCGGCAGTTCATCCCAGTAATGGCGCAGCGCATCCACGGTCCAGTAGGGATCATTCGTGCCGAGCAGGAGCAGCTTGGGAATGTTTTTGTAACGGGCGCGGTAGCTGTAGGGATCAACAAAGCCGCGCAACTTCACCATCGACGGCTCGTCCATGCGCTCGATCAAATTCAACTCCGTATAGTCGCTGATTTGCTCACTCTGTTTGCCATAAACTTTCTGCGCCCACTGCGTCTGCGCCTTCATGTTCAGCATGTCGATGACCATCGGTGCGATGCCGACGACGCGCGCGTCCACCGCGCCGGAAAGCCACGTTGTCCAGCCGCGCTTCGACGCGCCGCCGACCACGAACCGCTCGATCTTCTCGCCATGTTCGCGCTGCGTGTAAGCCTGCACCGTGTCCATCGCACGCACCGCGCTCTTGACCATCGGG
>JBBQYK010000543.1:0-1983 GCA_038208765.1 Verrucomicrobiota bacterium | reverse complement strand
GGCGGTGACCATCGAGTAGGGCGTGCTGTTCGTGCCGGCCCGCATCAGGTTCACCAGATAAGTCAGAATGGGCGAGGCGTTGCCGCCCGCGCTCGACGCGGCCCGACCGACAGGTTCGTCCAGAAAAACACGGTCGGTGCCTAGGGCGAACTGATCATTGGTGGCGCGCAGCGACAATTGAAAATCCTCCAGTTGCCACGGAACGGCTGGTGGATTCGTGACCGACGTGTCCGGGGAAGCGACAAGCAGTAAATTAGCCCGACCGATGACACCAAGCTCTCGCGCGAGATAGTCGTGGGGCAGGAAGGCGTTGCGCGGCGGCATCTGGCTGACGCGCAGGCTGAAGTTCCCCAACTGCCGATCCTCGATCACCGCCCCAACCTTGAGACGCAAGGCCACGGACGCGTCGTTCTGCGGCGTGATGGGCGCGTCCTGCGAAAGCGCGGAAGGCTTGCGCAGGCGCAGCACGACTTCATCACCCGGACCAGCCTGAAGCTGAGAGGCGAGAGAGCGATTGATGATCAGCGGAGAACCATTGCCCGGCGAAGGGACGGACACGTCTGCGAGCGCCCAAAAATTACTGGTGACGCCGAGAACCTGCACCTCGTTGGCGCGGGCCGTACCATCCTGCCGAGTGGCGGTGCCGGAAACGACGAGAGCCGCGCGGTGAATTTCGCCGGCTGGCGCGGGCAGTTGCTCGGCCAATTCAACACGGAAAAGCCGGTCGCCCACATGCAAGGCCTGGGTCACGCGGCCCAGTCTTTCCAGCGCCCGCTCGCGCAGGCTCTCGCGCACCGAGTCACCGACAATAAGCGCGCCGATGAGCGCCGCGCTGCCGATGGCCGCGCCGAGCACGACGCCGAGATGCGCGCGCCAATGGAAGCGCAGGCTGCGGGTGGTAAGGGTGCGAAAGGTCATGAGTCGAGCGGGGCACCAAGCCGGAGGTTTGGCAGAAAGTAGCCAGGGGTTGAGCGCAGCGACACTCCTGGAAAGGTGTCATCAAAGGTTCTGCACCCTGAAGGGGTGCCAGAGTTGCGCCTCACGAATGGCGAACGGTTCTGCGACCCCGCCGGGGTCGTGTGCCATTGAGGATCGCCACCGGGGGTGTCGTCGCGCTGGGCGCTCCTCAACCCCCGGCTACTTTCTGGCAACCCTTCAGGTTGCGGGATGGCGTGCGTGGGTCTGGTCAGCATGCTGGCCTCATTTCTTGCCCGAAGATTTCATGACCTCTGCACCAAGTGGCCGTCCTGAATTTCAAACACCCTTCCCATCTGTCGCGCCAGGTCCATAGCGTGGGTCACGACGATGAGGGTCACGTTTTCTTCGCGGTTCAATTCGCCGAGCAACTTGGCCAGCTCATCGGCGGAGGCGCGGTCGAGCGCGCCGGTGGGTTCGTCGGCGAGCAGCAGCTTGGGTTGGTTAATGAGCGCGCGGACGACGGCGACGCGCTGGCGCTCGCCGCCGGAGAGTTGGCCGGGGCGATGGTGAAGGCGATCACTGAGTCCGACGCGTTTGAGCAGGCGTTCGGCACGCTGCTCGGCTCCGTTGGCTATCGCAGAATTTTTTTCCGCCAGCGTGGGCACCAACACATTTTCCCAGACCGTGCAGTGCGGCAGCAGGTGATGGGACTGAAAGATGAAACCGATCTCGCGGTTGCGGATCGCGGCGAGCGCGCGTTCGTCCTGCGTGCTCAAATCCTTCTCATCCAGCAGCACGCGGCCGGAGTCCGCGTGGTCGAGGGTGCCGATGATGTTGAGCAGCGTGCTCTTGCCGCAGCCGCTGGGGCCGACGATCGCGAGCGATTCGCCGGCGGCGACTTCGAGCGACACGTCGCGCAGCACCGGCACGGGCGCGCGGCCTTCTGCGGCGCGGTAGCTCTTGCTGACGTTCTCCAGTTTCAACAACGGTGCGGCCATGCGCTACTTGGTGACACAACGGAGGGGAAACACCAAATCCCAAACTTCAAACTCCAAATAAATTCCA
>JBBQYK010000542.1:0-2000 GCA_038208765.1 Verrucomicrobiota bacterium | reverse complement strand
GTGATGGACTCGGCCTCGCTGACCGTTTGTTGCGCTCCACAGCCTTGCGCCACGAAACGCACGTCCACCTCGCCGACCCGCGCGCAGTAGCCAAGCACCAAGCCCGCGTCGGTGAGATGCTTCAAGTGCGGCGCGATGCTTTCCTCCACTCGCGACTCACCAAGCCCCGTGGTCTTCAAGGTGCGGCAGACGAACTCGCCTTCCACCGGCCGCGTCGCACAGAGCCACGGCACGACTTGGTTCGTGAACATCGGGCGCAGCTCACGCGGCGGGCCGGGCAGCATCACGATCCAAGTCGCGTGCTCGCGGAATTTTCCCGCCGCCACCGACAGGATCAGACCGGGGGCCGTGCCGTGCGCGTTCATCAACACCGCCGCGCCGCGCGGAACGAGCGCCTGAACTTTCGTGCTTTCTGGCATGGGCCGATTCCGCGACGTGAAGAAGTGTGCGATGCGCCCGAGCACTTCGTCGTTCACATGCAGTTCCACACCGAGCAGCCCGGCGATGAAGTCGCGCGTCAGATCATCGCTCGTAGGCCCGAGTCCGCCGGTGACGATGATGAGGTCCGCTCGCGCCAGCGATTCGCGCAGCGCGGCCTGCACCGGTTCCCCTTCGTCCGCGACCGCCAATTGCCGCGCCACCGTATAGCCGAGGTCGGTGAACTGGCGGCAAAGCCACTGCTGATGCGTGTTCAGCACGCGCCCGAGCATCAGCTCGCTGCCGATGTTGATGATTTCAATTTGCACCGCGCGCAAGGTGGCAAAATTTGGAGACACTTTGAAAGCCAAAGCCCAGCCTTCAGATGCGGCGTTGATTTGAAAGTCGTGTCGCTTTAACGTCGCGGCATGAGCACGGCCGAAAAGATTTTTGAAAAAGCCCGCGCGCTGCCTGAGCCGGCCCAGGCGCTTGTGCTGCAATGGGTGGAAAATTTGACTCCGCGCGCGAGCCATCCGCCGGTTCCGCTGACCCGCGAGGAAGCGTCCGAAATGCGCGGGCATCTCGCGGCGTGGGAACAGGACTGGAACGCACCGGGCATGGAATCTTATGACCGGCCTTAGTCGTGGCGACACCGTGCTGGTGTGGTTTCCCAACAGTGATTTGCAGACGTTCAAACGCCGCCCGGCCCTCATCGTGCAATCCGATCAGCTTCGCACCGCCCTGCCGCAAGTGGTGGTGGCAATGGTCACGAGCAATCTTGACCGGCTCAGCCACGAGGGCCGCGTTTTCGTTCCGCTGAATTCACCGGAGGCGAAAGCGGCAGGATTCCGTACCGATTCCGTCATCATGACGGACAACTTAGCCACCGTCCTCTTGAAGGCGATTGAATCCAAGCTCGGCCATCTTCCGTTCATGGAACAGATTGATAACGCCCTGCGCGTGACGCTCGACCTCAAGTAGATCAACATGTCCAACCACCAACAGGATTCCCAAACCCGCGCCCAGTTCGCGCGCAACAGCTCCACGCGCCACCGCCAGTTCGCCAGCGATAATTACGCCGGCATCTGCCCCGAAGCCTGGCGCGCGATGGAGGAGGCCAACGCCCATCACGAGCGCAGCTACGGCGATGATCAATGGACCGAGCAGGCGGCGAATCTTTTGCGCGACGTATTCGAAACCGACTGCGAAGTCTTCTTCACGTTCAACGGCACGGCGGCGAACTCGCTCGCGCTCGCGTCGCTCTGCCAGAGCTATCACAGCATTCTCTGCTCGGAACTGGCGCATGTGGAGACGGACGAGTGCGGCGCGCCGGAATTTTTCTCCAACGGCACCAAGGTGCTGCTCGTCCCCGCCACGAACGGCAAGCTCGATCCCGCCGGCGTCGAGCGCATGGTGAAGAAGCGCACCGACATCCATTTCCCCAAACCGCGCGCCGTCAGCCTCACGCAGGCGACCGAAGTCGGCACCGTGTACACGCCGGACGAAATCAAAGCCGTATGGTCGAAGGCGAAATCTTTTGGCTTGCGCATGCACATGGACGGCGCGCGTTTCGCGAACGCCGT
>JBBQYK010000541.1:0-2034 GCA_038208765.1 Verrucomicrobiota bacterium | reverse complement strand
TGCAGAAGTTTTGGGAGACGAATGACGTGGCGTTCAAGCAACCCGAGCTGGCGCGGGCGACGCACATTCTCTTCGCGACCAAAGACCTCGCCAACGGCCAGGAACTCAGCACGGAAGACAAATTGAAAAAGAAGGCGCGGGCCGAAGGAGTGCTGGATCGCGCGCGCAAGGGCGAGGATTTCGGGATGCTGGCCACGACATTCTCGGAAGATCCCGCGACGAAGGAGACGAAGGGCGAGTACAAGTTTGCCCGGGCCAAGGACGACCCGCGCCGCGCGATGGTGCCGGAGTTCGAGAAAGCAGCGTTCGGACTCGCGACGAACCAGGTCAGCGACCTCGTCACGACCGATTACGGCTATCACATCATCAAGCTGCACGAGCTGATCCCCGCGCGGAAAGTGCCGTTCGCCGAGGCGAAGGAGCGCATCAAGGACTTCCTGACGCAACAGGCGCTGGACAAGGAACTGCCGAAATTTTTCGCCAAGGTGAAGAAGGACGCGCGCGTGGAAATCCTGGACGAGAAAATGAAAGCCGCGATGGAGAAGGCGGATCAGGAGCGGGCGGCAAACTGACGCGGATTATTTGGGGACGGGCGGGAGCGAGGCGGCGACGGCGACCGCTCAGTGCGCGTGCGCCACGCCCGTCGCGTGCTGCCAGTCGTGGAGGATGTGCGCGATGATTTCCTCCACGCCCACGCCGTGCTTCACCTGCGCGAAGATGAACGGCCCGCTGCCGCGCATCTTCTTCGAGTCACGCGCCATCACGTCGAGATCCGCGCCGACACCAGCGGCCAGATCGGTTTTGTTGATGACGAGCAAGTCGGACTGCGTGATGCCGGGGCCGCCCTTGCGCGGAATCTTGTCACCACCGCAAACATCAATCACCTGAATGGTGTAGTCGGCAAGCTCGCGGCTGTAGCAGGCGGCAAGATTGTCGCCGCCGGATTCGATGAGGAGGAGATCGGGCTTGAACTTGCGGTGCAAATCTTCGAGTGCGAGCAGATTCGCGGAAATGTCCTCGCGAATCGCGGCGTGCGGACAGCCGCCCGTCTCGACGGCGCGAATGCGCTCCGCTTCCAGCGCGCCGTGCTTCACGAGGAATTCGCAGTCTTCCTTGGTGAAGATGTCGTTCGTTACCGCGCCGATGCTCATCCGCTCGCGCAGTTTCTTGCAGAGCTGAAGCATCAACGCCGTCTTGCCGCTGCCCACCGGCCCGCCCACGCCGACGGTGAAGGCGCGCCGGCCGAAGTCGCGCGCCAGCGGCTGCTCGCGCTCATCGAAACGCCCCGGATGCTCCATCGGCTCGTGCGTGTGACCGTGACCGCCGTGGTCATGCTGATGTCCGCCGTGCAAGAGTAGGTTTCGCTTCATCGCGCTGAGATTATTCCGACGCGCGGCGGCTTTGGCAACTGCCGCCGTATTGACACGCCCTCTCGCTGGTCCGGCCTGCTGCACCTTTAAGCGATAGAAGATCTGCCCGCGATCGGCCGTGGTGGCATCGAGGAAAGTGTTCCGCGGCGGTGTGGACAAAAGGTGCGCCGCCAGATTCGTGAACGTGCGACGCTCGAGCAACGAGGCGATGTCGCCCTGCCCCAACGGCGCGTTCACGCTCGCCGTTCCGCCGACGGCCAGTCCGCGCTACTTCCGGGCCGTGCTGCCGTAGAAAAGTTTCGCGTTGGAAAAATCCCGGACGTATTCCATCGGCGGCCCGGTTGACTTTCCCTTCCGTTCCCGCAACCTCGCGCGCAAACAATTCAACAGAGACAAGACTATGGCGACGATGCACGAGATTGATTACAAGATTTATGGCGACGACATGCAGTTCGTGGAAATCGAACTGGACCCGATGGAGGCCGCTGTGGCGGAGGCGGGCGGCATGATGTTCATGGAGGACGGCATCCAGATGGAGACGATCTTCGGCGACGGCTCGAACCAGAACAGCGGCTTCCTCGGCACGCTGCTCGGCGCGGGCAAGCGGCTCATCACCGGCGAGTCGCTCTTCATGACCGTGTTCCAAAATCGCGGTGCCGGGAAA
>JBBQYK010000540.1:0-2036 GCA_038208765.1 Verrucomicrobiota bacterium | reverse complement strand
CAGCGGCACCACCGAGCAACGCCGCAGCCGGCATTTTCACTCGGCAGAGTCGTTGACAATTTACGAGGCTTCGTTGCTCCCGTGGTTCGAGCGTCATCTGCTTGCCGACCTGAACGATCTCATGGACGAGCAACTCCTCGGACCGCTCGACAAACTGCCGCTCCTCGCGCTCACGCCGCCGCCCACCGCCGCGCCAAACTCTTCGCTCGTTCACATGTTCGACACCGTGCGTCGCGAGTTCGGCGCGCGTGATTCGCTCTTCGCCGGACTGGTGGGACAGGCGCCCCTGCCTGTCATAGTCCACCAAGCGCGCCCGCTTGGTGTTCGGTCAGCGGGGGCGCTGGCCGGACTGGCGACTGGCGAGGGCGCCAGTCCCACTACTGCGAGTGCCAGCGGCGCGTGGACGCTCGACCTCGACTCCGCGCTCTTCGCCATCCGCAAATCCATGTGCGCGAATCGTCCGGTCGTCTTGCTTGGCACCGCATTCAACTTCGTTCACCTCCTCGATCATTTCGCCGCGAACAACATGCGCTACCAACTCGCGCGCGGCTCACGCGTCTTGGAAACCGGCGGCTACAAAGGCCAGTCGCGTGAAGTGCCGAAAGCCGAATTGCACGCGCTCATCACGAAACATCTAGGCATCGCGCCAGAAAATATCGTGACCGAATACGGCATGAGCGAACTGAGTTCGCAGGCGTATGACCGCGTGACGGGAGAAGCCCAAGGTCAGGCGAGCGCAAGTCTCCCCATCTTCCACTTTCCTCCCTGGTGCCGTGCTCAGGTCGTCTCACCCGAGACCAGCCGTGAGGTGAACGAAGGCGAAACCGGGTTGCTTCGCATTTTCGATCTGGCGAATGTCCGCAGCGTGCTGGCGATTCAGACGGAAGATTTGGCCGTGAAACGAGGTGACGGCTTCGAGCTAATCGGTCGCGCCACTCAAGCCGAGCCGCGCGGTTGCTCGTTGATGAGCTTGAACGAAGAATTGAACCACGGAAAACACGGAAGACACGGAACTCGAACATGAAATTTCTTTTCCCTTCCGTGTCTTCGGTGTCTTCCGTGGTGCACAAATCATGAGCCACGACGAATCGCAACGCACCCGCACGCTCACGCTCACCACTGTGTTGCACGCGTTCACGCACATCTACCAGATGGCGCTCATCCCGTTGTATCTGCCGATGCAAGCGTTCTTCCGGCGCGACTCGGTGGACGATGCGACGCTGCTCGTGACTGCGCTGCTCGTCGCGTATTTCCTGCCGAGCTACGTGATGGGCGTGCTGGCGGATCGGTTCAGCCGCAAAAAGCTTTTGACGTTCGGGTTGCTCATCAACGCCATGGGTTTCATCGGCCTGGCTTTCGCGCCCACTTATCCGCTGGCGCTGGCGTGCGTGATTGTTGCGGGGTTGGGCGGAAGTTTTTTTCATCCGGCGGCGACGGCGTTGGTGGCGCAATTGTATCCGGGGACAACGGGACGCGCGCTCGGCTTTCTCGGCATCGGCGCGAGCGTGGGGTTTTGCCTCGGACCGCTTTACGCGGGCTGGCGCGCACACATGACCGGCGACTGGCGCTGGCCGGTGGCGGAACTCGGCGTGGCGGGTTTGGTGATGGCGGGATTGTTCGCCCTGCTGGCGGATGAACACGCGGCGCATCGGAGCAGCGGACAGCCATGTCCGCAGAACCTCGCTAAGAATGAAACGACTGCGGACATGGCTGTCCGCAACTCCGGCGCGCGTCTTGTAAAGCCCCAGCCGATGTTTCCCACGCCCGCACTGTGGCTGATGTTCCTCGCGGCGGCGTTCGTGTTTCTCCTGCGCGACTTTACCGGCAGCAGCATGAGCACGGTCGGATCGTTGTTCCTGCAAAAGGCGCGCGGCTTCGATTTGGAGAAAACCGGGCTGACGATCAGCGTGCTCTTCATCGCTTCAGCGATCAGCAATCCGCTCTTCGGCCATTTCAGCGACCGCGCGCGGCTGCGTTGGGCGGCGGCGCTTATCCTCATCTCGGCAGGGTTTGTCTTCGCCTTCCCACATGTGCCG
>JBBQYK010000539.1:0-2041 GCA_038208765.1 Verrucomicrobiota bacterium | reverse complement strand
TTGAACAAACAGGCGCTGCTCCCGGTGTCCTCGCTCGTGCAGGGTGCCTATGACATCCGCGACATCTGCCTGAGCGTGCCGAGCGTGGTCGGGCGCGGCGGCGTGTTGAAGCATGTGGAGATCAAGCTCTGGCCAAAGGAGTTGATGGGCTTGCAGGCCTCGGCCCGCGCGCTCAAGGAAACGCTGGCCAAAGTTAAAGCCTGAGCTTTTTAGCCACGGATGAAACACGGATTGAACACGGATAAAGAAAGCAGATTGGGGATTCATTTCCCCAATCCGTGTTTCATCTGTGTTCAATCCGTGGCTACGAAATGAAATCTCTCGATACCAAGCTCGCCGAAATCAAAGCCAACCGCGCCTCGCGGGCCTTCATCATCGCGGATGCGAAGGATGCGGACATGGCGTTCGGCGTGCGCTCGCCGGGACCGCGCCAATACCTGTCCGGGCACGGGCTGCGACCGGCGCAGTTCTCACCGGAGGTCTGGAACCGCGACGAGTTCGGCTACCGCAACCTGCCCGAGTTCCTCGACATCATCCGCGAGGTCACGCACCAGGGACTCGTGGACATCATGCTGATGTCCGCCTACGTGAACGAGCAACTCTCGATCAAGGAAGGGCTGTTCAAGAACTCGCACGTCACACCGGCGGCGCGGGCGAATGACACGACCGACGTTTGGGCCGCGCGCCACGGTGCTTACACGCGCGAGCCGAGCCAGCCCTTTCGCAGCGCGGCGATTGACCACATCCAGTGTGGTGAGATCGAGTGCGAACGTGACGGCAGGGGTGAGTTCACCGGGGCGAACCTCGGTCTTTACTCGATCACCTTCGTCAACGAACTGGAGCAGGACCGCGAGGCGCTGCTCTGGTACAAGGAATTTCGCGAGGAAGCAGAGCGGAAGCAGTTCCGGCACTTCCTGGAAATCTTCGACCCCAACGTCGCTTCCGGCATTGCGCCCGAGAAGCTCGGCGAGTTCATCAACGACAACATTCTCCGCACGCTCGCGGGCGTGCCCGATGCGGGGCGTCCGGTATTCCTGAAGATCGTTTATCACGGTCCGAAGGCGATGGAGGAATTGGCACAGTATGACCCGAACCTCGTCGTCGGCATCCTCGGCGGCGGCGCGGGCACGACCTACGACGCCTTCCGTCTCATCCACGACGCGCAGAAGTATGGCGCACGCGTCGCGCTCTTCGGCCGCAAGATCAACAACGCCGAACATCAGCTTGCGTTCATCGAGATGTTGCGCCTGATCACCGACGGCAAGGTCTCGCCTGAGGAAGCGGTGCGCGCTTACCACGGCGTGCTGCAAGGCAAAGGCATCCAGCCCCATCGCCCGTTGGAGAAGGATCTCGAACTTACCGATCAGGCCATGAGCTACGACGGTAGCGCGACCAAACGCTCTACGGTCGAAGTGCGGAACAATCCAATCGCCGGCGCAAAACCAACCCCGTCCTCAACTTCGCTTGGGACGAGCGGCGACTGGCCGAAGCTCGCTGACGGCAAGCCGGACTTTGATAAGATGAGCGGCGCACAACGCACCGCTTATCACGACTGGCGCCTGAAGCGAACGTTTGGCTGAGCCGAACGCCCTGCTCCACTTACCTCAAGAAGGCATCACTCAATCCGCCGTCCACCGGGATGATGTGGCCGGTGGTCTTCGTCAGGCGATTGGAGACGAGCAGGAAGAATCCCTCAGCCTGGTCGGCGGGCGTGATCGGGTTCTTGGTCAGCGTGCGCTCGGCGTAGAAGCGGGCGAGACGTTCGGTCAGCGCCTCGCTCGGTTCGCTCTCGCTGTAGGTGATGTTGTATTTCGCGAGGCTGGCAATGACGCGGTCGCGCGGGAACATGGCGCTGCCCTGCACGACGGTCGCGGGCGCGACGCCGTTCACGCGGACGAGGGGCGCGAGTTCCACCGCCAGTTCGCCGACGAGATGGTTCGCGGCAGCCTTCGAGGTGTCGTAGGCGATGGAACCTTTCTTCGCGACCACGGCGTTGGCGCTGGTCGTCAGCACGAGGCTGCCGGGCAATCCTTGTTCGAGC
>JBBQYK010000538.1:0-2074 GCA_038208765.1 Verrucomicrobiota bacterium | reverse complement strand
GTCCAGCCCCAGGCGTTGGCCATCTGCGCGAGCGAGCCAAGTAGCTCGGGCCGTTCGCCCGCCAGCTTCAACGCATCGCGCCAGTGCGCCGCTGCGGCGTCCGTGCCGCCCTGTTTGCGCACGGCGAACGTCAGCAGCGCTTTGCGCATGAAATCGCGTTCCGGCCATTCGCGGGCGTTGAGCAGTTCCTCCAGTTCCCGCCAGCGGGCGGTGGAGAAATACGCGCTGGCCACGGCCACGGGCAGCGGCGGTTCCTTTTGCATGGCGGCGGGCAGCGACTTCACCCAGTCCACGGCGTTGGTCGCCGCGCCGAGTTCCGTCAGGCGCGTGACCAGTTCGGAGGCGGCGAAAACATTGGTCGCCGCGTCGCGTTGCAGGGTGGCGAGAAAGGGATCGAACTGCGGACTCTGCGCGCCGCGCAGGACGGTGAGGTGCTCGAGCTTGTCGCTCCAGGCGCTGTTCGTGAGTTTCAGCAACGCGGCAGAATACTGCTCTGCTTCGGCGAAACGGCGGCGGCTGGTGTGATGGACGAGGAGCGCGCGCAAGGCCTGCGCGTTGCCGGCGCGCTGTTCCAGTTCCGCGCGGGCCACAGCCGCCACGGCCGGATCGCGCGACTCCAACCGGATCACGCCCAAGTTGATGCGGTGCGATTCATTCGCCGGCTCCAGGCGGATGGCCTGCTGCAAATGTTTTTCGCCATCGGCGATGCGGTTCTGTTTGAGCGCGAGCTGCGCGGAGACGAGTTGAAAGGCCACCTCGTTCGTGGACTCGCCGAGTTCGGTCAAAGTTTGCGCGGCCATGGGAAACGGCGGCTGCTCGTAGCGGAGCGCGCTGGCGGCGAAGACGAGCTTGTTCGAGCGCGTCGGCTCGATCTCGGCGACGCGCCGCCGCCAGACGAGCGCGTGCGGCGAACGCGAGAGGTCGGCGAGTTCGGCCATGACGCGGCAGGCGGTGACGTTGTTCGAGTTCAGCACCAACACCTGCTGCGCGCTGAGGAGGGCCTTCCGGTTTTCGCCGTTGACCAGCGCGGCCATCGCTTGCGCGGCAAATTTCTTTTCCTTGCCCGCACGATAGGCGGGAAGTCCGAGCCACACGCCCACGGCCCCGACGACGAGAAGCACGGCCACAATGATTATTTTTTTCATCAGATGTCCAACGGGTGTGAAGGCTCACCGAAGGCGGCAGCCTTTGCAATCGCGTTCACGGCTGGAAACAGCGCGCGGCTCAGTCTTTCGGCAGTTTCGGCAGTTCGGTGGAAAAAGACTTGAGATGCTCGGCGAAGGAGGCCGGGGAAAAATCCGGGCGGGATTGCACGTCCTTGAACAATTCATCGAGCTTGGAACTGAGCGCGGGGTGCTGGTTCCATTTCAAACTGACGAGCAATCGCTCCAGGCCAAGCACCAGCCGCTCGGCGCGTTGGGCGACCTCGGCAGAAGGCTTGGCTTCCGAGAACTGCGCGTGCGTCGCAGCGAGCTTTTCCAGACGCGAACGAATCTCGAACTCGTTCCAATTCTGTCCGGCCACTTCGCGCGCCAGTTCATCCGCCGCGCGCGGCTCGGGGGCGATGCTCAACAGCGCCGCCAGCGCGACGGCGCGGGAACGCACTTCGTCACCGGCTTTCGCGTCCGCCGCTTGCGCCGCCGCCTCGCGTGCCGCCACGGCCTGCCCAACGAACCAGGCCTGCGCGCCGCCCAGGCGATTCGTCTCCGACCAATGCCGAGGCATCGCCACGCACTGGCCATCAAGTTCAAACGTGAGTTCAGGGTGTCCCGCCGCGCGCAGTTCCGGATCAAGATTTTGGTGGCACGCCACGCAGGTGTTCGCGCGCACGTAGAGATTTTTCAGGTCACGCATTCCGGCGGCAACCTTCTGTTCATGCTTCAAGTCCGGGCGCGTGTGGGTGAGCAGCCAGTTCTCCGCCGCGTTGTGGCAACTCTCGCAGGAGACGCCTTCGAGTTTTCCGACCATTGGCCCTTTGCGTGCGTCCGGCACGGCTTGAAACGGATTGTGGCACTCGGTGCAGCGCGCGCTGGTCGTGGCGTCAGCAATCTTCAACGTCTCCGCGATGCGCGCA
>JBBQYK010000537.1:0-2104 GCA_038208765.1 Verrucomicrobiota bacterium | reverse complement strand
TTCTGGAAACTTTGTCGCAGCCCCCGAAAATGTGTTCGACCTGCTGCGCAATCGTTTTGATAAGGTCACGAAAACTGGCCGGACGGATGAGCCAATCAAGAACTGGGCGCAGACGAGCGGAGCCGACTTGTCGATTGCCTTCACTTCTCCAGACGTAACTCTGGCCTTGTATGGAGGTGCTATTGTCTTTCCCACGCTTTCATTTGAAGCAGCAGACGCCCGGGCAGTGCTGAGAATGGCAGACGAAACATTTCAAAAACAAAAAACGAACGAGAAAGCCATGCCACCCTTGACGATGTTTCATCGCCATGAACTGGATGTTGATGGCGCGTTCGTATTTCACACTCGTGAGGGTGGGATTGGTCTCCTGCAAATCGTCAGCTTCACAGAAGAACCGCGCAGCGTAAAGATTCGCTACAAGTTGGTCCAACCGCCTGTTTCTTCCGCACCGTTATCTGTCACCCTTCCAAACGGTGTCACGGTGCAACTGGTCGGCCTCAGCTATTATCCGACGAAGGGCCAGCCGTGGTGGCTGCCCAACGGCGAGGAATGTCCGCCACTCTTCGATGGAAGCGAGACCGACATCCGCAGCAATCAGCCCCCCGGTGAACGCACGATTGTCTGCGCCTTCGCCATCACCGGCTTGAAATCAGGAACAGGTAGCGAGGTCAACTTCGCCCGGCCGGAGTTAGCCTTGTGGGCCGGGCGACAGTTTAAGAACGGCCAGGCGCAACCAGAGATCAAGGCGGTGGCGCTCAACGTGCCCACGAACGCCACTCTCATCCACTTACGGTTGACCGTCGATACAGAGGAACGGCTCCAGCTCGATTACCAACCAAGGTCGAGCACATCGGTGATTCACCACCTGCTCGACGTATTCGGGGTGGACTTCCGCGATGTGTCGTTGCGGCCCGGCGTTCGAACGCAACCCAGCGCGGCTGTCCTTGCGGCGCAACAAGGGGTAATTGGACCGGTGCGGAATCCCAGCGCCCTTCCAACGGTCGCGACCAACAACAACACTCTCGAACAGCAGGTGATGTTCACGACCGAAGGCCGGCACGCGCTCGACACCACGCGCAGCCTCATCATTGGGCCGATCGATCCGACGGTCGGCAAACCCGGCGTGCGCGGATATCGGCTCGGATGGAAGCAGTATCCGGCGCGCGTGTACGGACAGCTCGCGCGCGACGGCGAGCCGTTCGTAGCGTATTGGGATGCAACGGCAAAGCGGCTCTGGCTCGGCTCGCCGAGCGCAATCAAGTGGCACAGCCTCGCCTTTGAGGGCGATGATGCCCACGAACAATATCACGGCGTGCGCGAGATGCCGTGGGATCTCGTTCGCACAATGCCCGTGCCTTTCCGCGACGTAATCGTGAAGTGGTATCCGCCCGCGCCGCTGGGCCGGGACGTGGAGCAAGCTAATCGAGCGGAGGCAGTGGCTCCGGCAGTCCACACCGCGACCCGCGAGGGCAGGTACGATCTTGGCAATGGCGTGACCTTCGTCGTCACCCTGAAGCCGCCGAGTGTGGGTGGGGACGGGAAAAATCCCAGCTACGACGGTCGCCTCGATTGGCCGAAGTCTGCCAAGGATGGGAAAGTGCCCAGCGCGGACGTGGGGATCTCCAACGGCAATCCCTTCGTGGCGGCATGGGAGACACGAAGCAGCACGCTCTGGGTTGCCTGCGGTTCGGCGAAGGAAGGTCGTGCGTTGCTTTACCTACAGGAGATGAAAATTCGCGGACCGGGTGATGTCGAGACACTCAGTCACTCGTTGAATGGGGAGGACGGCACCGCCGGGCTTCCCGCCGGAATACGTCAAGCCTTCACCGCAAATGCCGTCCGTGTTCCGCCCCAGTCCACAAGGCCAACACCTGTACTCAAATGACAATTCCGATGAATCTCAAAAAGCGGCAGTTCTTCGTCGTCATCGGCGGCATTTTCGGAGCCGGGTTTGTTCACAGGGTTTTGCCGCCGGGAAACATCTGGATTCGGGCGGCTCTCACTGCGGCAACGGCTATCGCCATCGTCGGTGTTTTTTCCTGGCTGCTTCGGCACCCATTCAATCCCGCCCACAGGATGTCAAGACGCTGGATTCTCGCCTGGA
>JBBQYK010000536.1:0-2117 GCA_038208765.1 Verrucomicrobiota bacterium | reverse complement strand
CATGAGCAACGGCGCGGCCGGCTTCGCCAATCCGTCTACCTTCTCCCGGCTCATCCAACAGTATTTGAGTCCGGCTCCGACCAACAATCTGTCCATGACCCTGAGCTTCTGGTACTGGGCCACGAACTCGGCGACCAATCTCTACGTGCGCGTCCGCAACAGCGCCCTGACCACGGGCATGAACAACGGCGCGACGAACATCAACATCTTCTTCACGCCCTCCAACTACGTGCCGCCCACGCTGCTTTTTGCGGGCACGAACAACTTCTCGCCCGGTGGGGTCAACCCGTTCGCGACCAGCCTGCCCGCATTCCGACCGCTCTGGATCAATGAGCTTCAGGCCGTGAACCTCACCGGCATCGTGGACAGCAACGGCGAGCGCGAGCCGTGGATCGAGCTGTATAACACGAGCACGAACGTCGTGTCGCTCGAAGGGCTGTTCCTCACGCCCACCTACACCAACTACACGAACTGGGCCTTCCCGCCTGGCAGCAGCATCGGGCCGACCCAGTTCCTTGTGATCTTCTGCGACGGGGAGGAAAGCGAGACCACGAACTCGGAATACCACACCAGCTTCCGCCTGCCCGCCACCGGCGGCTCCGTCGCGCTTTCGCGCCTCCATACCAACGCGCCCCAGGTGCTCGACTACGTGAACTACGCCGGACTGCACGATGACCGCAGCTACGGTTCCTTCCCCGACGGCCAGCCCTTCGACCGCCAGGAGTTCATCTATGTCACGGCCGGCGGCACGAACGACGGACGCTCCGCGCCCGCCACCATTTTCATCAACGAATGGATGGCGCAAAATTCCTTCACGCTGGCCGATCCCGCCGACGCGCAGTTCGAGGACTGGTTCGAGCTGTACAATCCCTCGACCAACGCCGTGGACCTCGCCGGTTTCTTCCTCACCGACGCGCTGACCAACAAGTTCAAGTTCCAAATCACCACCAACATGGCGCACATCGTTCCGCCGCAGGGCTACCTCCTGGTCTGGGCGGACAATGAGGTGAACCAGAACCTGAACGCCGGCGTGCCGCGCGCGGATCTGCACGTGAACTTTTCCCTGGCCCAAGGTGGCGAGGCGATCGGTCTCTTCGCCGCGGACGGCACCCAGATTGATGCCGTGACCTTTGGCGTGCAGACGAACAATGTCAGCCAGGGCCGGTTCCCGGACGGTTCGGCAGGCATTTATTACATGCCGATCTCCGTCTCGCCGCGCGCCTCAAACTACCTGCCCGGCACCGGAAACACACCGCCCGTCCTCGCAGCCATCGGCCCGAAGATTTTATATCTCGGCCAGACCCTCGCCTTCACCGCCACGGCCACGGACAGCGACGTTCCCGCGCAAATCCTCGGCTTCCTGCTCGAAGCGCCGGTGCCCTCCGGCGCGGGCATCGATCCGTTCGGTTCGTTTGTTTGGACCCCCAGCGCCGTGGGTACGAACAGCGTGACGGTGCGCGTGGTGGACAATGGCTCGCCGCAGGAGAGCGACACCGAAACCTTCACCGTGGAGGTCTTGGCTGCACCACGATTCAGCAGCAGTCTGCGGAATGGGGATAACTTGGAACTCACGTGGGGCGCGCGCGCCGGTCAGCGTTACGCAGTGGATTACAAGGACGACCTGAACGCCGTGCAGTGGCTGCCGCTCTGGACGAACCTCGCCACGGGCGACTCGCTCTCGTTCACCAACACCACGACGAACGCGCCCCAGCAGTTCTACCGCATCCGCACCGTGGACTGACGCGCGGAAGGTTTACCAAAACGAAATCCCCCGGCGTGAAAGCGCTGGGGGATTTTTTGTGGGAGAACTTCTCGCGCGGCGAGAAGTCGCGCCGCGCCGGGCGGGGCCGCGTTCCTTGGGCGTTTGAATTTGGCGGGCGGCAAAAAAATCCCCCTCCGCTGGCGCGAAGAAGGAGTGTCGTTTCCTGAACGGAAAATTTACGTCGTCGGCGGCGGCGGCTCGCCCGTCACGTCAGCTTCCGCCGCGTCCTCGCCGATGACCGGCGCGATAGCCAGGAGCTTGTCGTTCGCGTCGAGGTTCACCAGCTTCACGCCCTGCGTGTTGCGGCCCGCCTCGCGAATGGCCTTCACGCCCGTTCGCACCATCTGCCCGCCGC
>JBBQYK010000535.1:0-2122 GCA_038208765.1 Verrucomicrobiota bacterium | reverse complement strand
AAAGTTTCCGAAGAACACGCCGCCCATGCACGCGTTGCGCACGGCGGTGTCCGCGCTCGGCTGCTTCGACACGATTGCGGACGACGACACGATGGACGCGCAGCGCCGCAAGGCCCGCCGGCTCATCGCGCAGATTCCGGTCTGCGTGGCTTACGCCCATCGCGCGCGGCAGAAGAAGGAATTGATTCATCCCGATCCGGCGCTCGGCGAAGCAGCGAACTTCCTCTACATGATCAACGGCGAGAAGCCGAACGACGAAATGGTCAGTACCATGGACCTGTGCTACGTGCTGCACGCCGACCACGGGATGAACGCCTCGACGTTCTCCGCGCGCGTGACCATCGCCACGCTCTCGGACATGTATTCAGCCATCACCACGGCCATCGGAACTTTGAAAGGCCCGCTGCACGGCGGCGCGAACGAAGGCGTGATCAAGATGCTCCAGGAGATTGGCTCGCTGGAGAAAGTGGACGAATACATCGAGGACGCGCTGGCGAACAAACGCAAGATCATGGGCATCGGCCATCGCGTTTACAAAGTCCTCGACCCGCGCGCGCCGCATCTCCAGCGCATGGCGCAGATTCTCAGCGCGAAAGTCGGCGATGCGAAATGGATTCAGATGAGCGAGCGCATCGCGCAGTTGATGCTGGAGAAGAAGGGCCTGAACGCGAACGTCGATTTCTATTCCGCCACGGTCTATTGGTCGCTCGGCATCCCCACGGATTTGTTCACGCCCATCTTTGCCATCGCCCGCACCAGCGGTTGGACGGCGCACGTCCTCGAACAGCTTTCCGACAACCGGCTCATCCGCCCGCAGTCGCTTTACACCGGGCCGGTGGGTTTGAAAGTCGTGCCGGTGGAGCAGCGGTGAACTGCCTTCCCCATTCAGTGTTCAGTGTTCGATGTTGGACGTTCGATGTTCAATCTCGGAACTGGAACATCGAACACCGAACACTCAACATTGAACATCGAAGTTTTCCCGAATGAACATTCACGAATACCAAGCGAAGCTGTTGCTCAAACAATACGGAGTTGCCGTGCCGCCGGGTGACGCCTGCAAAACTGTGGAGGAAGCACAGGTTGTCGCGGAAAAGATTTTTGCCGCTGGGAACAAGCTCTCCGTCGTCAAGTCGCAGATTCACGCCGGTGGTCGCGGCAAGGGCGTGTTCAAGGATGGCTTCAAAGGCGGCGTGAAACTCGCCAAGTCTGCCGAGGAAACCGTGGCGATGGCCAAGGCCATGCTCGGCAACACGCTCGTCACCAAGCAGACCGGCCCCGAGGGCCGCGTCGTCAGCACCGTGCTCGTCGCGGCGGCGGAGGACATCAAGAAGGAATTTTATCTAGCCGTGCTCCTCGACCGCGCGAACTCCCGCCCGCTCATCATGGCCAGCACCGAGGGCGGCGTGGACATTGAGGAGGTCGCGGAGAAGACGCCGGAGAAAATTATCAAGGAGCACGTTGATCCCGCGCTGGGCTTTCAACCGTGGCAGGGACGCAAGATCGCCGCCGCGCTTGGACTCAAGGGCGACCTCGCCGGGCAATGCGGAAAGCTCCTCGCCGGTGTTTACAAGACGTGGTGGGAAGCCGATGCGAATATGGTGGAAATCAATCCGCTCTGCATCTGCGTCGGCGCGGACGGAAAGGAAAAGCTCGTGGCCGTGGACGCGAAAATCGGTCTCGATGACAACGCGCTCTATCGCCACAAGGACATCCAGGAGATGCGCGACCTCGCCGAGGAATCGCCGCTCGAAATCGAGGCCAGCAAGTTCAATCTCAACTACATAAAGCTCGACGGCTCCATCGCCTGCCTCGTCAATGGCGCGGGACTCGCGATGGCGACGATGGACATCATCCAGCACTTCGGCGCGAACCCCGCGAACTTCCTCGACGTGGGCGGCGGCGCGAGCAAGGAGCAGGTCACGGCGGCGTTCAAAATCATTCTCAGCGATCCGAGCGTGAAGGCGATCTTCGTAAACATTTTCGGCGGCATCATGGACTGCAACGTCATCGCCACGGGAATCGTCGCGGCGGTGAAGGAGACGGGCTTGACCCTGCCGCTCGTCGTGCGCCTCGAAGGCAACAACGTCGTCGCGGGCAAGAAGACTTTGTCGGAAAGCGGTCT
>JBBQYK010000534.1:0-2128 GCA_038208765.1 Verrucomicrobiota bacterium | reverse complement strand
TGTGCTGCTGCGTCTGCCCTACGCGGTCGCGCCGTTGTTCGAGAACTGGGTCGAACGCCATTTTCCGGATCGCAAGGACAAGGTGCTCAACCGCATTCGCGAACTGCGCGGCGGCAAACTGAACGACGCGAACTTCGGCTCGCGCATGACCGGTCAGGGAATTTTCGCGGAGCAGATCGAGAAGATGTTCGAAGTCGCCTGTCGTCGTGCGGGCCTGCCGCAGAAAGAGGTGCGGCTGTCCACCGCCGCCTTCCGCCGTCCGGCGGGAGCACAAATGGAATTCAGTCTGGGATGAACCACGGAAGACACGGAAGACACGGAAGAGGAAAAAACAGACACGGATTTTTCCTCCCTTCCCTTTCCGTGTTTTCCGTGTCTTCCGTGGTTTAATTCCCATCCGGCTTCGTCGCCGGATCGCGCTGCGGGCTGGCGGGTAAAGCACATTGATCCGGCGCGTCGGGGCGGGCGGGGTTGAACGGCTTCACGTCGTCCGCGAAAAATTTGCTCAACGGCAACTGGTTCGTTCAGATGCCCTCGACCACGCAGCGCGCGAGTTCATAGCTGCCGTAGATCGTGGCGTGGATGATGAAAAACGCGGCCCAAAGGAAGCGTAGGCGATTCACCGGATGCGTTGGTCCGCTGGAGGACAGGGGCGTCAATGCTCGAACAACTGGCGGGTTTACTGTCCTTGATTATCGCCGCCGCGCCGACGAGGGGCAGGCTCGCCCGGAGCTCCCGGAGGAGTGCGCTCGCCGCCCCGGCGCAAGCCACGATCCGGCCCGCCGCCCGCATCCGCACCGCCGATTCCACCCGCGCCGAAATTGCCGCGCCCACCGGGCATCGTCGAGCCCGTAGGGCCGCCGCCGAAGCCCCCCGCCGGATTGATGATGGCAATCCCAATGCGCGCGTTGCCTTCGAGCGATTCGCGCTGCTCGGGCTTGAGCGTGGGCGAAACGGTGGCGAAGGACTTGCCATTGAGCGCGAGGATTTCCGCCTGAATTTTTCCGATGGCGTCGGCTTTCGCGCGCACGACGGTCTCGTTGTATTTCTCGGCGACCACGGCTTTGACGAATTCTTTCTGCACGTCGGCGAGCTTTTCGTTGAGCTTGCGGAGTTCCTCGGCGTTGACCTGCCGGGCTTCCTGCAACAGTTCGCGCTGCTTTTCATCGAAGTTCAGGCCGCCGCCGAAATTGCCCCCGCGCTGGACATTGTTGCCGCCGCCGCCGCGTTGGGCGCGTCCGCCGTCCTGGGCGGGCGGTGCGCCGGGCGCGGGCGTGGTCGGAGCGGGGTTTGCAGGCTGGGCGCTGGCGCTGGTGAGGGTGAGCGCCACCGCGATGACGCTGAACACGCCAAGACCCGCGCGCCGGAGAGTGGTGAAAGAGGTTGAGTTCATAATTCAGAGTTTGCTCCCCAGCCAGACACGGCGGTGCGGCGGGGGGTTACAAGCGGATGGGAGGGATAAAGCTCCAAACACCAAAAACCAAACTTCAAATAAGCTCCAAACACCAAGCGCCAAACACCCAACTCGGGCGCGAGCGTGTGCCTCACGCCAAGGACGCAAAGGGCGCAAAGGATTTTCCATTTTTGTCTTCTTTGCGTCCTTCGCGTCCTTGGCGTGAGGTAAAGTTTTTTAGCGCCGCTTTGGAATGCACCGGAAACCCTGACCGGCCGGAACAGACACCGCGCACACGCCGGCTGGAAGCCGGCGCTCCCAGGGCTTGGCGGGCGTTTGGTGCTTGGTGTTTGGAGTTTATCTGGAGCTTGGTCCTTGGAGCTTGGAGCTTCCCCGGCTGTAACCTTCGCCGCGTCCGTCCGCTCTGGAGTCCTTTGCATGAAAGGAGACATTGACCTGCGTGATATCCGAGTGAGCAAGCTGCGCCTGTCGCGGCAACGCTGGATGTTGCTGTTCGCGGCCGTGGCCTTCGCGACCGTCGTCGCGCTTGGCTGGCGCTACGTGACGCATCCGCCGCGCCCGTGGCTCGTGCGATGGAAGCTCGACCGCTATTTGAAGAAAGAATCGCACGCGTCAAATTTCCGCACCGACTTCGCCTTCCCTTCCAAGGCCGAAATGGCCAAGCCCAAGGAGAAATCTTCCGCGCCGACCGTGCCCGTGGGCACGCGCACGGGG
>JBBQYK010000533.1:0-2142 GCA_038208765.1 Verrucomicrobiota bacterium | reverse complement strand
ACAGCATCTCATGCACTTCAATAACGCTCGTTTTCATGCTGTTTTCTCAAAAGTTCATCATACTCAAAACCTCGCTGCGGCAGTAATGCCGCAGTCCGCGATACATGTTTTGATGTCATGGTGTCTGCGTCGTTGCCCCTTAGTCGCCAACGCGGCGGCGCGGCACTAAGTCGGAAATTCTGTTCGAGACGGCGTTCCACAAGACGATGGCGGACTCTGCGGCGTGGTTGTGCTCGTAACCGAGAATGCTGAGTGAGGCTGTGGTGAGAAGGAAATGCTGCGCCTGCCCCACCGGCAATCCGATCCAACGCGCGGCCAGGACGCGCCCGAAGTGGCCGTGCGAGAAGATGGCAATGTTTCCTTCCAGCGCGCGGAGACGGGCAATCACCCGGTCAGCGCGTTCGGAAACCTGGGCGGGCGATTCACCACGCGGACATCCGTCTCGAAAGAGATTCCAATCTGGTCGCCCCTTGCGAATTTCCACGGAGCGCTGTCCTTCGTAGTCGCCGTAGTCCCACTCCGCCAGGTCCGGTTCGATTTCCGCAACTGCATCCAGCCGGACCAACTCACAAGTTCGTCGTGCGCGCTGTCGCGGACTGGTGAACACGCGGTTGAACCTCACCGCCCGGAGCCGTTCTGCAAGTTCGCGGGCGTCCTGTTCGCCTTGTTCCGTCAGCGGAATGTCGGTTGGACCGGTGTGCTGGCCGGAAAGCGACCAAGCCGTTTCGCCGTGTCGAATCAGGTGAAGGCGCAGTGGCATGGGCAGGTTTGGTGTCAGGCTCATGTCCTTTCCATCGCGGCTGTGTATTCGCCACGGCGCGCGGCCTGGTTGCACCGGGCGCGATGAATCAGAGCTTGCTGCGCCGTCAACACGTTCGCCTCCTGGCCCTGCCAAATTTCCAAAGCCGGTTGCTGGATGGCGCGGGCAAACGAAAACGCCAGCGCCCAAGGCGCTCGCGACTTGAATCGGACATTCATGGCATTCAAACGGGCCGAAGCGAGTTCAGCGGATTGGCCGCCCGACAGGAATGCAATCCCCGGCACGGCAGCGGGAACGGTTCGGAGGAGACAATTCACCGTGGCGTCGGCCACTCCTTCCAGCGATGCTTGCTGCGGACAGGTCAGTCCTGGCAGCACCATGTTCGGTTTCAGGATGATTCCTTCCAACATCACGCGCTGGCAATTCAACTGGATGAAAACGTTTCGCAGGGCTTCCTCCGTGACTCTGCGACACCGCTCCAAAGTATGCTCACCGTCCATGAGGACTTCCGGTTCAACGACCGGCACGAGTCCGGCTTCCTGGCACAACGCGGCGTAGCGGGCCAGCGCGTGCGCGTTGGCTTCGAGGCCGCTCCGGCTGGGAAGGCCATCGCCCACGACGATCACCGCGCGCCATTTGGCGAATCGCGCGCCTATTTGAAAATATTCTTTCAGTCGGTCGCGCAAGCCGTCCAGACCTTCGGTTATTTTCTCTCCGGGATGGCCTGCCATGTCCTTCGTGCCGGTGTCAACTTTGATGCCGGGAATGATTCCCGCCTCGCTGAGAACTTTGAGAAATGGCGTGCCATCCTTTCTCTGCTGGCGAATCGTCTCGTCGTAGAGGATCGCGCCGCTGATGGACTCGCCAAGACCGGGCGTGGTCACAATCAACTCCCGATAAGCGCGCCGGGCCTCCACCGTTTGCGGAATCCCCAACTTCGCAAACCGCTTGTGGCAGGTGGGATTGCTTTCATCCATCGCCAGCAGGCCCTGGTTGGCGGCGACCATCGCCCTTGCGGTGTCTCTAAGAGGTTGCGTGTTCATTTGGAGTTCCTCCACTTCCAATTCCGAATCTCCGGCAGGTCCTCGCCGTGTTCGGCTATGTATTGTTTATGTTCGAGGAGCTTGTCGCGGATGGCTTGCTTGACGTATGCCGCGCGCGGGCCGAGTCGGGGCACGCGATCAATCACGTCAGCCACGAGGTGAAAGCGGTCCAGGTCATTCATCACCACCATGTCGAAGGGCGTCGAGGTCGTGCCTTCTTCCTTGAAGCCGCGCACATGAAGATTCTTGTGATTGGTGCGCCGATACGTAAGCCGGTGGATGAGCATCGGATAGCCGTGATGGGCGAAGATGATGGGTTTGTCTTTGGTGAAGAGCGTA
>JBBQYK010000532.1:0-2151 GCA_038208765.1 Verrucomicrobiota bacterium | reverse complement strand
GATGCCTTCTTTCGCCAGCGCGGTGGCCATGACATCCGCCGCCTGCTTCTGTCCGTCGATTTCGCCGCTGTAGGCGACGAGCGGGAGGTTGAAAAAGTTCAGTGCGTAATCTGGAACGTCGTATTGATGCCACAACGCCTGTTCGTACCAAGTGGGCTGCATTTTCTCCTTCTGCCAGACTTTCAAAAAGTCTGGGGTCTCGGAAAAGCCCGCGCCCGGTGCCGCCGCCGCCCAGCGTCCGGGATAATGCGCCGCGATGTGCCACGCCGCCGCGCCACCCAGCGAGAAACCGCGAATCACGATCCGGTTCTCGTCAATGGCGTAACGCTTCTGCACATCCGCCAGCGCCTCGAAGACGTCGCTCTCGCCCGCGAGCTTCTGGCCATTGCAGAAGCGGCTGTAGGTGTGCAAGACGATGGCGTTCCGTGGCGTGAAATCGCCGAGCGACTTGGTGCGCTGCGAAAGAAAACTCAGTTCGCTCAACGTCTCGCCGCGCCCGTGAAACCAGAAATCCAGCCGCCACTCGTGCGGTGAACTCGGCGTGTAGCTCGCCGGCACCACCAGCCCGTACGGCTGCACCGAGCCATCCAGCGCCGAGATGTAGCCGCGCACCACGAGTCCGGTGGCGGAGACCCACGCGGGGTGGCCCTCGCGCAGTTGGGCCACGCGCTCCATCCCTTGCTTGAGCAAATTGCGCGCGTCGCGGACTTCGTTCGTCGCGTTAAAAATTTCGTCGTAGTGCACCGCCCAGCGCACGGCCTTCTCGAAAATTTGGATGTCCGGCAGCAGCGCGAGCACGTTGGATTTGCCTTTGAACTCGCCGCGTAATTTTTCGATCTCGGCGTTGAGCGCGCCGGCTCCGCCCAGCAATTCCGCGCGCACCTCGGGAGAAATCTTTGCGCCCGGGGGCGGCACGGGCCGGACGTTCTCGACCACGTTGTCCGCCGGACCATCCGCGAACAAAGTGAACGCGACCAGAAGGCTGAACAAAGAAAGGGTGAAGCGCATGGGCGCGATGAAAGCAGCAATCGCGAAAAGCGAAATGATAAAAATAGTGGGGCCACCGTCCCGGCTGCCGCCTGTCCACTGGCCCTCTGGGCTGGTGGTTCTTCAGCCGGGACGGCCAAAGAACGGAAACAGGCGGGACGGCTGCCCCACCACGCCGCCGCGTTGCCTCCTTGATTTCCCGGCGCGTGGCTTGCAGCTTTGCCGGACATGACACGATGTGCTCTGGCTCTCTCAATCTCGCTGCTCGCCACGCTGACGCTGGCGCGACCGATGCACGGCGCGGACTCGGCAGAATTCAAAGAAGTGTTCGATCTGATTCGCACCAACGCCGCCGGTCTCAACGAAACGGAGTTGAACCGCGCCGCCGTGGACGGTCTGCTCGCCAAGGTGAACGCCCGTGCCTGGCTCGTCGATCCGGCGAAAGCCGCCGCGTCCGACGGCCACGCCGCGCCGGTTTCCTCCAGCGCGCTTTTTGATGAGAGCTACGGCTACATCCGCATCACCCGTCTCGGGTCGCGGCTGCCGGAGCAGTTCGCCGCCGCGCTCGCCCAGCTTCAGGCCACGAATAAAATCAAAGGACTGGTCATCGATCTGCGTTATGCCGGCGGAAACGACTACGACGCGGCGGCAAAAGTAGCGGATCGTTTTCTCGGCTCCGAGCAGCCGTTGCTCGACTGGGGCCAGGGTTCGGCCAAATCGACGGACAAGACGAATGCCTTTCGTCAGCCCGTCGCCGTGCTCGTGAACCATTACACCAGCGGCGCGGCGGAAGCGCTGGCGGCTGTGTTGCGCCAGAAGGACATCGGTTTGCTCATCGGCACCAACACGCCGGGGCAGGCCAGCATCACGAAAGATTTTCCGCTGAAGAATGGTTCCACCCTCCGCATCGCTGTGGCCTCGGTGAAAGCGGGCGACGGTCAGGTCGTTGAGCAACTCAAGCCCGACATTCAGGTGGACGTGAATCCCGAAGATGAGCGCGCCTACTTCCTTGATGCTTACAAAGTGCTGCCGCGCTCCACGTCCGGCGGCATCACGAATCTCGCGAGCGTCACCATCACCAACAAGCCCCGCAAACGCATGAACGAAGCGGAACTCGTCCGCATGTTGCGCGATGGCGAAAGTCCCGAGGACGAAACCGCCAAG
>JBBQYK010000531.1:0-2170 GCA_038208765.1 Verrucomicrobiota bacterium | reverse complement strand
CGCCAGTTGTTTCGCCAGCCGGATCGCGGCGATCATGCTCGACGGATTGGCGATGCCTTGGCCCGCGATGTCGTAGGCGGTGCCGTGATCGGGCGAGGTGCGGACGAACGGGAGACCGAGCGTCCAGTTCACGCCGGTGTCGAAGCCGATCATTTTCAACGGGACCAATCCCTGATCGTGATACATCGCGACGACGGCATCGTAATCGCCTCGAAAGACCTGGTGGAACAACGTGTCGGCGGCGAAGGGGCCATGCACATCGCAGCCGCGCTGGCGCATGGCCACAACGGCCGGCGCGATGGTGGTGATTTCCTCGTCGCCAATTTTGCCGCCTTCGCCGGCGTGCGGATTGAGTCCACAGACCGCGACGCGCGCGCGGGGCAGCCCGAGATCGCGACAGGCCTGCGCGGCGAGTTCGATGGCGAGTTCGATTTTTTCGCGCTTCAGGCGCGCGGCGACCTCGCGAATGGGGACGTGAATGGTGGCGAGCGCCACGCGGAGCCAGCGGTTTCGGTCATCGCAGCCGAGGAGCATCATCGCAGTGCGGTCGGTGCCGGCCATTGCCGAGAGCAGTTCGGTCTGGCCGACGAAGTTTATCTCACCGGCGTTGATGATGGCTTCCTTGTTCACCGGCGCGGTGACGAGGGCACTGGCCTCGCCGCGCAAACAAAGTTGCGCGCCGTGGCGGAGACAGTCGAGCGCGGCGCGGGCGGCGGACGGAGCGCCGGCTTCCAGCACGGCGCGTTGGGTAGTTGCCGATCGAGCGGTGCTGGAAGCCGGCGCTCCAATGACCACGCGGACCGTGGCGTCTGCCCCAGAATCAATCGTGAGCCCAATCTTCAGCCGGGAATTCAGTTCGTGGACGAGCGCAGGATCGCCAATGAGAAAATAGCGTTCGTCATCGCGCGGCAGTTCGGCGGCGACGGCTTTGAGCGCCACTTCGGGGCCGATGCCGGCCGGGTCTCCGAGGGCGATGGCAAGCATGGCGTGCGGGCGCGGAAATCGCGCGACTCAGTAATAGCGCACGAAGGATTTCTCCTTCAGGCGCTTGACCCACTTTTCTTCCTGGCGCTCGGACTCGCGGATGCGGAGTTCGCGCTCGATCTGGTCGCGGACTTCCGAGAGCGGACGGGTGCGGGCGACACGTCGCTCATCGACTTGCAGCAGCCAGACCGAGTCGGGGAGATCAATCACGCCGCTGCGCTGGCCGGCTTGCAGTGAGAACGCGGCGTCGGAAAGTTCCTTGCGCAAGCCTTCGCGCTGATGCCAGCCGGAATCGCCGCCGTCCTTGGCCTGGGAACTTTCGGAATAGCTTTTCGCCATCTCGGCGAACGGCGCGCCTTCGTTGATCTTGCGGAGAATTTCCCCGGCGCGTTCCTTCGCGCCGCCGGTGTCGGTCGCGGGCTTGTTCAGGACAATCATGCGCACGCGCACTTCTTCGCCCACGAGGTAGTTGGTCTGATGCTCCTGATAATAATTGAGAATTTTTTGCGGCGAGATGAGGAAGTCCTGCGGCAGCTTGGCCTGGCGCATGGCGACGATGAGGATTTCCTCGCGCTGTTGTTTGCGGAAATTTTCGTAGGTCGTGAGTTGCGCGTGCAACGACTTCATCATGGTCGCGCGGTCAGAGTAGATAAGTTTGATGCGCTCCTCGATGCGGTCTTCGATGATCGTCTCGGGGTAATTGTACCCGGCGGTCTTGTAGTCGTGGAGGATGAGCTGGCGCTTCACCAGATCCTCGACCCCTGCCTCCTTGAGCTGATTGAGGCGCTGCTCCAAAGCGTCGTTGTCGCGGATGGTGCTGCGGAGGGTCTTCGCCGCCGGGGTGATGTAGTCGATGAGTTCCTGCCGGGTGATGATGGCCTCGTTCACGATGACGGCGATGCCGCCGATGTTCGTGAACGACTGGCCGTGGGCGCTGGTGAAGACGCACACTGCGAGGGCGAGAGAACCGTAGAGTTTCATGAGCGCGCGCATAGTTAGTGACGCGGGTGGCGAGGTCAAGGGTGGGGCAGGCGGGGGGGCGATGGGAAGTGGCGGTCAGTCGTAGCGCAGATTTGTAATCTGCGGTATCGCCGAATTGCATTCGGCAGGGCGTCGGCGAGGGCGAAGGCGTTGGAAGTTCGATCAGCCTGCGGATTGAAAATCCGCGATACAGCAGAATGCAATT
>JBBQYK010000530.1:0-2203 GCA_038208765.1 Verrucomicrobiota bacterium | reverse complement strand
ACGCCGCGCCGCCGCCGTTCATTCCCGCCGACGCGGTGAAGTTCACGCGCTGGCGCATCGATCTTCAGAAGGCGTGGACGACCATTGAGACGATGCTGCTCGAGGTCTCGCCGCAGTACGCCGGGTTCTCGAAGCTCATCCTCGACACGGCGGGCAAGGACAAGGATCCCAAGTTCGATTTCCGCCAGCAGTTGCTCGCGAACCTGGGCGACGACGTGATCACGTTCGAGCCAGCGCCGCGCGGCACCAACACCACTACCACCACGCTCACGCTCGTCGGCTCGAAGAACGCGGCACAGATGGCCGCGTCGTTGCGCGCGGTCACGAGCATTTTTCCGCCGGAGATGATCCAGTACAGCGAGCGCGATTTTCTCGGGCGCAAAATTTACTCCGTCGTCATCCCGTCAATGGGCGTGGGCAGCCAGCCTCGCCCGCTGACCTACGCGGCGAGCGGCGGCTACGTGGTGCTCTCGTCGGACGCGGCGGCGCTGGAGGAGTTTTTGCGCGGCGGCGAAACGAACGCCCGTCCCCTGCGCGCGTTTCCCGGACTGGCCGAGGCTGGCGGCAAAGCCGGCGGCACCGGCCACGGCTATTTCTCGTTCAAGAATCAGGCCGAGACGGCGCGCGCGGCGTTTGCTGCGGCGAAGAATGATCCCGGCGCGATCACGGAAGTGCTGGGCGCCGGCCAGCTCACGACCATCCTCGGAATGCTCGGTGGCACCGGCCAGTCCACGGCGGAACTGATCGATGTGTCGAAGCTGCCGGCCTTCGAAAAGGTGGCGAAGTATTTTCACTTTGATGTGAGCGCGATTGGTGTGACTCCGGAGGTGATCACGTTCAAGACCTTCACGCCGACATCTCCCGCGCTGCGAAAATGATCGTGCCCCCCGTGCCCCCGGCGTGCCGCCGGGCCGGAACTGATTGACGACGAGGGCTGCTCGACAAGGGTGTGACGTTAAGACGTTCCAAACCCTGACCCGGCGAGACGCCGGGGGCACACCTTTCGGCTCGACGCTCGCCGCCGCGTCGGTACGTTCGCGCCATGTTTCGCCCGGTTGTTTTTGTGAGTTTGCTTTGCGCCGTCGTGCTCTCGCTACGCGCGGCAGATGAGTCGAAGTCCGTGCTGATTTCCAAAGGCAAACTGCTTTACCTCCAGCACTGCGTCATCTGCCATCAGGGCGCGGGTCAGGGCACGCCGGGGACATTTCCGCCGCTTGCCAAGTCGGATTACTTGATGGCGAAACCGGAGAATGCCATTCGCCCGGTGGTCGAGGGGTTGTCCGGTCGCATCACGGTCAACGGTTCGAACTACCACAACACCATGCCGCCGATCCTGCTCACCGACGATCAGGTCGCGGCGGTGCTGACCTTCGTGCGCAGCACTTGGAACGCGGCGGAAGATGTCATCACGCCGGCGCAAGTCGCCACGGTGCGCGCGAAGTCGCGGTTCAAAACTTACGAAGCATTGAAGGCCGCCGCCGATTACGCGCCGCTGCCCAAGCCGCCGGAAGGATTCACCATTCGCGAAGTCACGCGCTTCACCGAGAATCCCGTGAAACTCGCGCTCAAGCCCGGCGCACGTGAACTCTACATGGTCAGCAGTCCGGGGAACATCTGGCGCATCGAAAGCGGCGGGCGCACGACGCAGATGTTGCGCGGCGAAGAGTATCTGGAGCCGAAACGCGGCGGGGCGGACGTGCAAGGCTTCACCTTCGATAAAACCGGACGGCTCTTCGTCAGCTCGAATCGGCGGCTGGAAAAAACGCAACCGTTCGTGACGAATGAAGTCACCATCTACCGCAGTGTGAGCGCGGCGAAACCCTTCGTGATGGAGCCGTATTTGCGGGTCTATTATCCGTGGGGCATCGGCGGCTTCAATCATGGCGCGAACCACGTCGCGCAAGGGCCGGATGGATTCATCTACGTCAGCAGCGGGGCGCGCACGGACGGCAACGAGCCGGGCAGCAACCCGCGCTACTTCAGCGGCGGCGAGGTGGATTTGACGGCGTGCGTGTGGCGCTTCCCGGCGGACGGCGCGACGGCCCCGGAGATTTTCGCGAGCGGCCTACGCAACGCCTTCGGCTTCTGCTGGAATGATCGCGGCGAAATGTTCGCCACGGACAACGGCCCCGACGCGGACATGCCGGAGGAGTTAAACCTGCTGGAGCGCGGTGGGCGCTACGGATTCCCTTTCCAGTTCGGT
>JBBQYK010000529.1:0-2219 GCA_038208765.1 Verrucomicrobiota bacterium | reverse complement strand
CCATGAAAGTTGCCCTGACGCCGCATCAGCAGAAGTTCATCGCCGAGAAGATGAAGTCCGGCGGTTACTTGTCGCAGAGCGAAATCATTCGGGAAGCACTGCGCGTTTACGAATTGAATGAGCAGGACGAGAATGACCCGGCATTGGAAGAGGCCCTGCGCCACTCGTTGCGCAGTCCGCTGAAGAAGTTTCTGCCCGGCCACTTCGCCGCCCTGGCCAATCAAAGCGGACGCTCTCGCAAGTGAGCTGCATCGAAATCTTGTCCGTCACGATGCCGAGTTGGATGCCTTCGGCTATTTCCAGCGCATTAACGAGAACCATCCGCAAGCTGCGGCCGCGTTCCTTGAGGCAATTGACCGAACGGTTGAACAGCTTGGTGAACATCCATTCATGGGCAGAGTACGGCGATTCAAAGGGAAAGACCTTCGTGGAATCCGCTCATGGCGTGTCGCTGATTTTGAGAACTACCTCATCTTCTACCGAGTCACCGAACAGCAACTGGAAGTCCTGCGAATCAAACATGGTTCGATGAATTTCCCACACGCACTGCGCACGCCGCCGGAAGTTGGGTAGCCAAGCCGCGTTCCCCGTGAAAACCCTGCGGGACTCCAAGTATTGGCCGCCCGTGGGCCGCGGGACAACGTCTTCGGCGACCGCAACGTGATGTGCTCGTGGGTGGGGATGGAGGCACATCAGTAAGCGGTGAATTGACCTTGCTGCCACGGCTCGGTAGGTTCCGGCATGACCGTGGAATCGACTGAGTTGGAAAATCATCTCGGCAAGTATCTCCGCCAGATTCGTTCGACGGGTGAAACGCTCACCGTCTGCGAACACAGCGAACCTGTCGCCACGCTATCTCCCATCGCCGCGAAGCAGGCGAAGAATGGCAGCAATCTTATCGACCAACTGCTTGCCAGCCCGGTCAAAGTTCCCGGCTTCAAGCCCCTGACTCGCGACGAGATTTATGAGCGCGGGTGAAGCGCCGCGAGTGCTCACCTTCGCCGACACCAACGTCTGGCTCTACGCCCTTCTCGAGACCCAGGACGCGACCAAATGCGCCCTCGCTCGTGAAATTATTCGTGACAGGGAGTTGCTCGTCAGCACGCAAGTCATCAACGAGGTCAGCTTCAACCTGTTGCGCAAGGCGGCTTTCTCGGAGGCGCGGATTCAGGAACTCATCGCTTCGTTCTATCTGCGCCATCGTGTCATCGTGCCGGGCGAGGAAACGATGCGGGCAGCTTCACGATTGCGCGCTCGTTACCAGTTGGCCTTCTGGGACAGCCTGATGATGGCCGCCGCGCTTGAAGGTGGTGCGACAATATTCTTCAGCGAAGACATGCACGATGGACTGGTCGTCGAATCGCGGCTGCGCCTGAGCAATCCCTTTCAAAATCTTCCTGCCAAGACGTCATGACTGGCCGCGAGACAACGTCTTCGGCGACAGCAACGTGATGTGCTCGAGCGTGGGGATGGACGCTTACAAGGCGTGAGGCCATCAAATGACGAAGGTTTTGGAATTCCTGCCTTCAGCCCGACGACTCTGCACGCCGACCGCCGAAACTTCAGGCCGCCGCTGTTCTTGCCCATGCATCCGCCGCGAGAATTTGTTCGAGCGCCGGATGCTCCACCACTTCATGCGCGTCCATCACGCGGCGGACGTGGGCGGTGATGCCGGGGAAATCCAACTTCCCATTCACGAACGCCTCGACGGCGACTTCGTTGGCCGCGTTCAAGACGGCGGGCAGCGTGCCGCCAATCTCCCCTGCCCTGCGTGCAAGTTCTAACGCCGGGAAACGATCCACGTCCGGCTCCTCAAAGGTCAGCGTGCCGTATTTTGCGAGACTGGTCTGAACGCGGTCGCTGGCGGCGCGCTCGGGATAGGTCAAGGCGTATTGAATCGGCAGGCACATGTCGGGCGTGGAGAGCTGCGCGATCATCGAGCCGTCCACGAACTCGACCATCGAGTGAATCACGCTCTGCGGATGCACCACCACCCCGACGCGCGCCATTTCGATGTCGAAGAGCCAGCGCGCCTCGATCATCTCCAGTCCTTTGTTAAACAGCGTGGCGGAGTCGATGGTGATCTTGCGGCCCATGACCCAGGACGGATGCTTGAGCGCACGCTCGACGGTGATTTCGGAAAACCTTTCCTTCGGCCAGAGCTTGGCATCGCGGAACGGCCCGCCGCTCGCCGTGAGCCACATCTTGCGCACGGAGGA
>JBBQYK010000528.1:0-2248 GCA_038208765.1 Verrucomicrobiota bacterium | reverse complement strand
GCTATCTTGCCGCCCCTTTGGAAGGCCCGCTGGCTGGTGCCAGATGAACTTCCGAGGGGTGAACGGCCTTAATTTGCCGGTGCTCGTGTGAGCGCGGCGGCCACAATAACACTAAACTGAATCCCGTTTTCCGCGGGATGGATTGGGCGGAGGTTTCCGCCACAGTTCGCAACCAACGGAAGCTGAAAGCCGTGAGTCTTATGCCGAGGGTCGAGAGCCAGAGCTTTCCCGCCCCGGCCCATCGTCTCCCGTCTTTCGATCAAACTATGACCACCATCGGAGTTAAAGAACTGCTCGAAGCCGGCGTCCATTTCGGCCACCAGACCCGTCGCTGGAATCCCAAGATGAAGCCCTTCATCTTCGACGCCCGCAACGGCATCCACATCATCGACCTGAGCAAGAGCGCGCAGCAGCTCGACGCGGCCTGCAATTATCTCGGCGGCATCGTGCGCAAGGGCGGCCAGGTGCTGTTCGTCGGCACGAAGAAGCAGGCGCAGGAAACTGTGAAGGAAGCGGCCAAGACCTGCGGCCAGCTTTTTTGCACCGAGCGATGGCTCGGCGGCACCCTGACGAATTTTCAGACCGTGAAGAAGTCCATCGCCCGCATGAAGGCGATTGAGAAGATGGAGACAGACGGCACGATCAACGACTACGTGAAGCAGGAGCAGTCGATGATCCGCCGCGAACACGCCCGGCAGATCAAATACTTTGATGGCATCCGCTCGATGGAGAAGTTTCCCGCCGCGATGTTCGTGGTGGACGTGAAGCGCGAGCACAACGCGGTCGCGGAAGCGCGCCGCCTGAAGATTCCCATCGTGGCCATCGCGGACACGAACTGCAATCCTGACCTCATTGATTTCCCCATCGCGGGCAACGACGACGCCATCCGCTCGGTGCGCCTGATTCTCAGCGCCATCGTGCAAGCGGTCGGCGAAGCGAAGGCGGATTACGATTCCAAGCGCGCGCGCAAGAACAACCCCGAGCAACCGGCCGAGGAACAGGCGGCGGCTCCCGCCCCGGCGGAAGCAGCAGCAGCAGCGGCGGCTCCGGCGGCTCCGGCGGCCTAAGACAGCGATGGACGCGCGGGGACCGGTGAACACCGCATCCCCGCCGCATTCCTTCACTCAACTCTCAACCAGCAACTCTCAACTTTTAGAAAATTTATGGCAGAAATTACCGCCGGTGCCGTGGCGAAACTCCGCGAAATGACGGGCGCGGGCCTCATGGATTGCAAGAAGGCCCTCGTGGAAGCGAACGGTGAACTCGAAGTCGCCGTGGATATTCTCCGCAAGAAGGGCCAGGCCTCCGCCTCGAAGAAGGCGGGCCGCGACGCGAAGGAAGGCGTCATCGCCAGCTACATTGCGCCGGGCGCGCGGCTCGGCGTGATCGTCGAGATCAATTGCGAGACCGACTTCGTGGCGCGCAACGAAAGTTTCCGCGCGTTCTGCGATGACATTGCGAAAAAAGTCGCGACCAATCCCGGGGCCGACCTCGAAGCCGACCGCGTGGCCGCCGTCTCCAAGATTGGCGAGAACGTGCTGGTCAACCGCCACCAGCGCATCGAAGTCAGCGGCAACGGTCTGGTCTCCGCGTACATTCACACCGGCGCAAAAGTCGGCGTGCTCGTGGAAGTCGGCGCGAACAACGAGGCCACCACGCAGAAGGAAGAGTTCAAGCAGCTCGTCCGCGACATCACGCTTCAGATCGCGGCGGCGCATCCCACGGCCGTGACGCGCGAGGAAATCCCGACCGACCTCATCGCCAAGGAAGACGAAATCAACAAGCAGTCCGACCGCCTCAAGGGCAAGCCGGCGCAGGCCATGGACAAGATTCTCCAGGGCATGCGCGAGAAGTATTTCCAGACCGCATGCCTCGTGGATCAGGGCTTCGTGAAGAACCCGGACATGACGGTGAGCCAGCACATCGGCACCGTGTCGAAGGCGCTGGGCGACGAGATCAAGGTCCGCCGCTTCCTGCGTTTTCAAGTGGGCGAATCGGCGGCGGCGGCGTAAGCCGGGACGCCCCGTTTTTTTTCAGCCGCGCTTCGCAAGAAGCGCGGCTTTTTCTTTGGTTTCACGCGGGGACGCGAAGAGACGCCCGATGATTTTCTGTTGGTCCGCCGGGTCAGGGAACCCCGGAGTCGATGGTACGCTTACCGATGATTTGACGCCCCGAAAAAAATCCCGCAGTCTCCGCAGCCAATGCGATTCACGAAGAATTTTTACGCAATCGTTTCATCGGTCGCGGT
>JBBQYK010000527.1:0-2263 GCA_038208765.1 Verrucomicrobiota bacterium | reverse complement strand
TGGGCGAATTTTCTCGTGCCGCTCTACAACGCCTTCGAGACGCCGTGGGGCCAGTATTACCAATACGACCAGGCCTTTTTGACTTCGGTTTATCTCGGAGGCGCGGCGCTGACGCTGGCGTTGCTCGGCCTGTTTCGCTGGCCGGACTGGCGCGCGCGCGCGCTGTTCGTCCTCGCCGTGCTGGCCGTGGTGCTCGCCTTCGGCACGCTGACGCCGGCGTATGGCGTCATTCGCAAAGCCGTGCCCTTCGTCGGACTGGGACGCTACCCGGTGAAATTTTTGTTCGTGCTCGCGTTTGTCATTCCGCTGCTCGCGGGCTGCGGACTGGCGGCGGTGGTGAAGTCGCGTTTGCGCTCCGGCCTGTTCACGCTCGCGCTGCTGGTCGCGGTGACGATGGGGCTGATCGCCTGGGCGGCGCAGGGGCAGCAGTTCGCGGATTACAGCGCGTGGCCGGAAAGTTTCCGCGCCAACGTCGGCTACTCGTGGAACCAGAATTCGCCCGGAAAAATCCTCCCGGACGCGGTGATGAACACGGTGATTCGCTTCGGCTTGTTCGCCCTCGTCATCGTGCTGCTCGCGGCGGCGACGCGGGCCGCGCGCCACGGGGCGGCGCTGGCGTTCGCGGCGCTGGCCTTGATCGCCATCGATGCCCGGTTGCACACACCCAAACAAAATCCCACGCTGCCGGCGGGACTGTTCGCGCGGCACGACTGGGCGCGGGAAATGTCCCCCGTGCCTTCCGGTGCGGCGCGCATTTTCATCACACCCCAGGCGGAGAATGTTCTCACCTACTCCACGGGCACGAACGAGGCGCGCATCTGGGCCGTGAAACGCCGCGCCGAATGGTCGAGCCTGAACCTGCTCGACGGCGTGGCGAAAGTGAACGGCTCCTCCACGCTCCAGACTCGCGAGCAGCGCTTGGTGGAGCAGACGCTCTATTCCATGACGAACCGCCTGCCGGCCGGCCTGCTGGACTTTCTCGGCGTGGCCTGGATCACGAGTTCCAACGCCGTCGATGAATGGTCGCCGCGCGCCAACGCCCGGCCCGTGGTCAGCGCCGGCCAGGAAATAATTTTCGCGGACGACGCTGCGGCCCTCACGGAAATCACGCGCGGCGGATTCGATGGGCAGCGCGTGCTCTACCTGCCGCCCGCCGCGCGGCCCGGTCTCGCCGGCACCAGCGCCGTGCCCGTGGTCGTGACCAAGGTGGTGATTACGTCGCATCGTCTCGAAGCGTTCTTGAACGCTTCGGGGCCGACGGTCGCTGTCATCGCGCAATCGTATTATCCAGCGTGGCAGGCCACGATTGATGACGCGCCGGTGCCTTTGCTGCGGGGCAACGTCGCGTTCCAGGCCGTGCCCGTGCCCGCCGGTTCGCACCGGCTGGTGCTTACTTATTCTGACTTCAACTTCCGCGCCGGGCTGGGCGTGTCGGCAGCGGCGCTGCTGGCCTGTCTCGTTCTGTGGTTGCGCCTTGGGCGATTGCGGAGCGAGTGAAGCTCAGAACGTGTGCGTCGTCACCGAGCACAGGGGTTTGGTGTCCACTTGGTTCAACGTGTAAGTGCCATTGGCCGGACAGCCGGGCTTGGCGCTCATGTAGAGCGTGGGGCCGAACAGGTCGGCGTCCGTGGGCACGTCGGTGCTGCCGCGACGATTTTCCAGACTCCACGTCGCTTTCACGCCTTCGATGCCGCGCAAGTTCGACTGGCAGGCGGTGCGTTGCGCGTTCTCTCGCGCGCGGACGAAGTTGGGAATGGCGATGGCGGCCAGAAGTCCGATGATCGCGACGACGATCATGATTTCCACGAGGGTGAAGCCGGCCCGGACGGAATGACGAATCTGCATGGTTTTGTTTCCTTTCAATTGCGCCGTGATTGGCGCGGGAAGGAAACAGCGGGGGCCGCTCTAAGTTACGTTGTAAAAAACCAACGGCCCGGGAAACTCCCGGGCCGTTCGTGTGTTGAGAGCGTTTTCTTAAAACGTGTGATCCGCGATGGTGCAGCTCGGCTTGGCGTCCACCTGGTTGATGGAGTAAGTGCCGTTCGCCGGGCAGCCGGGCTTCTCACGAATGTAAGAGGCCGTGCCGAACAAGTCGGCGTCAGTGGGCACGTCGGTGTTGGTTTTGCGGGCCTCGAGCGCCCAGGTGGCCTTCGCGCCGTCCATGGTCTTGAGGTTGGCGACGCAGGCGGCCTTCTGGCTGGCCTGACGGGCCTTGATGAAGTTGGGGATGGCGATGGCGGCGAGGAGTCCGATGATCGCCACG
>JBBQYK010000526.1:0-2275 GCA_038208765.1 Verrucomicrobiota bacterium | reverse complement strand
CGATGCGAATTGCGAGGACTGCGAACTCACCTTTGATCCGGTGATCAAACGCACGTTGAACATTCAGCAGGAGGCCGCGACCACGACCATCGCACGCGTGAGCTGCCCGACCGCGCCGCGTTTCTGGAAGTGGCGCGCGTTCCCGCTGCCGCGCATTGTTCCGCGCGAAGTCCACGTCGAGGACGCCGAGACGCATCAACACGAGTGGAAGCAGCAACTCACCGCCGCCGCGTTTTGCGGACTGTTCCTCGCGCTCGCGAGCTTTCTGCCGAAAGGCGACTGGACGCTGCCGCTCTACCTCGCTTCGTACCTGTGCGGCGCATGGTTCACCGCCAAGGAGGTCTGGGAACATTTGCAGGAGGGCAAGTTGGATGTGCATTTCCTCATGCTCACCGTCGCGGTCGGCGGCGCGGCCATCGGCGCGTGGGGCGAGGGCGCGATGCTGCTCTTCCTCTTTTCACTCTCCGGCGCGCTGGAACATTTCGCGATGGGCCGCACGCAGCGGGAGATTTCCGCGCTCTTCAAGTCCGCGCCCAAGTCCGCCATCGTCCTGGGTGAAAATCATTCCGAGCAAATTGTTCCGGTGGAACAACTCACGGTAGGAATGCGCTTGCTGGTGAAGCCAGGCGATCAATTCCCCGTCGTTGCCGAACTCGTCTCCGGCGCGACCGCTGCGTACGAATCGAATCTCCCCGGCGAAGCCACGCCCGTGGACAAGGCCGTGGGCGACTCCGTTTTCTCCGGCACGATCAATTTGTGGGGCGCAGTCGAAGCCGTGGTCACAAAGCCTGCGAGCCAGAGCGCGCTGCAACGCATCATCCGGCTCATCAAGGAGGCCCAGCACCTCAAGGCACCGTCGCAACGTTTCACGGACAAGTTCGGCAGCACTTACACCTATTCGATTCTCGCGCTGACCGTCGTGATGTTTTTCGTGTGGTGGCTGGCGTTCAAGCTGCCGCCGTTCACCAGCACAGTCGAAACGCGCAGCGCGTTCTACAAAGCCATGACGCTCCTCGTCGTGGCGTCGCCGTGCGCGCTCGTGCTGTCCATCCCGTCTGCTGTGCTCGCGGCCATCGCGAGTGGGGCGCGACGCGGCATCCTGTTTCGGGGCGGCGCAGCCGTGGAGAAACTCGCCGACGTGCAAATCGTGGCGATGGACAAGACCGGCACGCTCACCACCGGCGAATTGCGCGTCGAAGGCGTGGAAAGTTTTCCGCCCGGTCGCGAGAGTGAAATCACCGCGCTGGCCTACTCCATCGAACGACTCTCCACGCACCCGCTCGCCCGCGCCGTGACGCGCTACGGGAAAGGGCAGGGGACGCCCGTGCTCGCGCTGAAGAAATTTGAGTCCATCGCCGGGCTTGGTCTGATCGCGGAATGGAACGGACAACCCGTGAGCCTGGGCCGCCGCGAATGGATCCAGGAGCGCGGGCGTCCCGCCCGCCCGATTGAAACGAGGACGAGCGACGGCGGGCGCGACGCCCGCGCCCCGGGCTTGTCCGAAGTCTGGCTCGCGCACGGCGACTTGCTTGGTCGCATCACGTTGCGCGATGACATCCGCCCGCAAGCCCGCGCAGTGATTGATGAATTGCGCGCACGCGGTGTGCAGACCGTGGTGCTCACCGGCGACCGCCGCGAGGCCGCCGCGCATCTGCAAAAGCAACTGGCCGTGGATGACGTGCGCGCGGAATTGAAGCCGGAGCAAAAAGTCGCGGCCATCCGGGAATTTGTGGCGCGCGGCCAGCGCGTGGCCATGATCGGCGACGGCGTGAACGACGCGCCCAGTCTCGCCGCCGCCGACATCGGCGTGGCGATGGGGGCGCGCGGCGCGGATGCCGCACTCGAACAAGCGGAAGTGATCCTGATGCACGACCGGCTGGAGAATTTCCTTACCGCGCTGAAGCTCAGTTGCCGCGCCCGCGCCATCATCCGGCAGAACCTCGTCATCTCGCTCGGCACCGTGGCCGTGCTGGTCGTCTGCGCCATGCTCGGAAAAATCCCGCTCACCCTCGGCGTCATCGGCCACGAAGGCAGCACGGTAATCGTGGTGCTGAACAGCCTGCGGTTGTTGCTGCGGGGTGAGCGAGGTTGAGCTTCGCCGCTGCGAAACAATTCAGTTCGTGCCCGTAAAAATCTTCATCGGTTCAAGGCCCGAAGCTCGTCATCGGGATGTCCATGAACCACGCGACCATGCTTCTCCAGCCATTTGAAATGCTGCGCCCAGCCCGCACCACGTGGGCGACTGATTTCCCGGCGCACCACTTGGCGGACCCAT
>JBBQYK010000525.1:0-2297 GCA_038208765.1 Verrucomicrobiota bacterium | reverse complement strand
GACTTCCTCCACAGCGTTGATGCGACCCAGCGCATTCGCCTCGGCAAACCCGGCCAGTTGCTCTGCGCTCAACTGCGCGGTCATGTTCGTGGGCAGCACGCCGGGAAAAATCGCGTTCACGCGCACGTTGCGGGAGCCAAGCTCCTTCGCCAGCGATTGCGTGAGTCCGAGCATTCCGGCTTTGGCAGCGGCGTAGTTCGCCTGGCCGCGTGGGCCACGCCGCGCGCCGTGACTCGAGATGTTGATGATGTGACCGTCGCGCTGACGCATCATCTGGCGCGCGACCGCACGCGAGCACCGGAACGCGCCGTTCAGATTTACGTCCAGCACGCGCTGCCAGTCATCGTCGCTGAGTTGCGCGAGCGGCGCGTCGGCGGTCAGGCCGGCGTTGTTCACCAGCACGTCGAGGCGGTTGAATTTCTTGATGACCTCCGCGACCGCGCTTTCCACTCCTTCACGGTCGGCGACATCGAGCGGGATGGGTGTGATGCGCGGGTCCGTTGACTCAAGTTGCTGGCGTGCGCCTGCGACCACCTGCCATCCGGCAGCGACGAATTCGGTCACCAAGGCGCGGCCCAGACCACCGTTGGCCCCAGTGATGAGCGCCACCTTGTTGCTGGTTTCGCCGCTCATGACGAAGCCTGCGCCCAGCGGCCTCGCACCATCGAAGCGAGAACATCACCACGATGATTCAAGATCGCCTGATAGGGATCGCGCGCTTTGCCGCGCGGCACGGCGATAAGATCCGCGCACGAGCCAGGGGCGAGGCGGCCCAACTCCGTGGGACGACCGATGGCGCGAGCGGCGTTCACGGTGGTCATGGCGAGAAGGCGTTGCGGCTTGAGCGCGGGAAAATTTTCCGCGAGCCGGCGCATCTCAGAGAACACGTTCAGTTCCGCCGTTTCATTTCGTTTCGACGGCATGGTCGCGAGGCTGTCGGTGCCGAGGCAGACGTTGACGCCGGTCTTGATCAGTTCGGTGAGCGGAAATTTTTGATGGCCGAAGAAGGCGTGGCTGCCGGGGCAATGCACCACCGACGCGCCGGCGAGCGCGAGCAGCGCGGCGTCGCCGGGCGCGAGATAGTTGGCGTGGACGGCGAGGAAGTGTGGCGAGAGCACGCCGTGCCGCGCGAGGTAAGCGACCGGCGAGCCGTGGCCGCAATCGCTCATATCGCGCTGCGGCTTGAGCCAGTCGAACATGGAGCCGCGCCCGACCTGGAACATTTCAAATTCATCCTCGGACTCGGCGACGTGGGTGGTGAGCAGCCAGCCGCGTTCCCGCGCGGCGACGGCGGCGGCGCGCAGCAGTTCCGGTGAAGTGGAATACGGCGCGTGCGGTGAAAGCCCCGGCGGTTCACCCGGCAGCGTGTCGAGTTTTTCGACCGCTGCATGAACCATTTGCCGCGCGGTCTGGCGGCTGCGCACGGAAAGCAGTTCGAGACACGACACCACGCGGAGCGGCGTGGCGGTCACGATCTCGGGAAGCAGTTCCGGCACGGCCTCAATGTCCACGACGGTGGTGGTGCCGGTGCGCAGGAGCATTTGCCCGCCCTTCAGCCAGGACTCGGCGTAGTCCGTGTAGCTCCAGCCGGCCTTGAGCGCGACGATGGCTTTGATCCAGTCGGAGAAATGGCGCGTGGGCCGGAGCTGCCCGGCCATGCTCGTGTAGTCGAGATGGCAATGGGCGTTGATGAGTCCGGGGAGAAGAATGGCGTGGCCGAGATCAACCGCGTCGCCGGGATCAGCACCACGCAGTTCGGAAAATTTCCCTACCGCCTCGATGTGTCCGCCGCGCACCAGAACCGCGCCGTCATCAATCGGCGGCGCGCAGACCGGGAGGACGGTGCGGGCGCGGAGGAGCATCTGAGTCGAGAGTCGAGGGACGAGAGTCGAGAGCCTGTGGAAGATCGCCCTCGACCTTCGGCCCTCGACTCTCGACCGGCTACATGGCCGCTTCCTGCCGGCTGCGTTTGCCGCGCGCGGCTTCGCTGTGGTTGCGCGCCTTGAACTTGTTGTGCCGCTTGCGGATCTGCTGCTCGATCTTTTTCATCGAGAGGTCGATGGCCGCGTAGAGATCGACTTCCCAGTCCTCGGCGTAGAGATCGGGGCCGGCCACGTCGAGGCGCACGGAGCACTTGAAACGCTTTTCGGTCGTCTTGGCGGTGTCGGTTTCCAGCGTGATGCGGGCGCTCAGGGCGCGGTGGTCGAGATGTTCCAGTTTGTCGAGCTTGGCGAGAATATGGTCTTCGATGGCTTTCGTCAGGGTGACGTTGTGCGCCGACATGATCAATTTCATGG
>JBBQYK010000524.1:0-2307 GCA_038208765.1 Verrucomicrobiota bacterium | reverse complement strand
GTTCGCCGGGAATTTGAACTCGATGTCGCCCGAGAGCCGGTAGCCGCTGATGTCCTCGAAGTAAGGATTCGAGTTGTAGAGTTCCACGAACTCGAGGCTGTTCGTGTTCGTGCCGCCGGGCTTGTACATGATTTCCGAGATGACAATGGGGCCGGTCCGTGCGGCGGCGCTGAGCGACTCGGTGATGAAATTATACGAGTTCAGCGACACGACAGCGGGGTTGAGTTCCGTGGGGCCGAAATCGCGGAACTGCGCGGTGGTAGAGAGGGCCACGTCGTGGCTGGTGACGCCGAAGCCGAGAAACACCGGGCCGACGGCGAGCGTCACGCTGCCGAGTTGCACCCACTTCTGTCCGTCGAGGCTGGCGTAACCGGTGAAGAGATTGCCCACGCGGCTCAGGCGCAACCAGGTGTCAGGATAACTGGCGGGAAAATTCCCCGCCTTCACTGACGCCGCACCGGTCGTGGCGCGCGATTCAAACACCGAGCCGACGACCAGCGGGGTGGCCACGGCGGCGGCAAACACGCTGTTGGAATCCAGCGTGGCCCGCGCCATCAACGACGCCTTCGTCCACGGGTCGCGGAAATTCACCGCCTGCACGCGCACCTTGAAATCGAAATCTCCGGCGCGCTGCTGGTGCGCGAAGGTAAACTGGTCGCCCGTGCCCCCGATGTCCGAGCCTGCGCCACTCACGTTGTAGCCGTTGCCGGCGGAGACGATGCCGCCGGGAATCGCGGGGTTGCCGATGTTGACCGGTGTGTAATCCGCCGTGATGAACGAGCCGACGGTGTTCGCGGCGATGGAGTTCGACGCGGCGGAAAGGTCGCGCACGTTGTTGATCACCAGCCGGTAAATGCCGCCCAAGGTTTGCGTGGCCGTGATCAGCGAGACATTGGTGAGATCCGGCGCGAGGGTCGCAGAAGTAATCGCGAGCGGCACGCCCGCGTTGTTGGTGATGAAATAATTCGCCACGTTCGTCGCCGTGTCCGCGCGCACGGGTTCGGTGAAGGACAGCGCCACGGCCGTGAGGCCCGCGCTCGCCACCGAGACCAGTCCGGGGGCGACGAGATCCGCGTTCACGGTCAGCGTGGCCACGGCGCTGGTCACGGAGTAGAACACGTTGCTCGCGGTGTTTTCCGCCACGGCGTTGAAGCCGCTGCCGCTGAAACTAAGCGGCGCAGAGGGGATGCTGTAAGTGAGGCTCGTCGCGCCGGGCAGCACCACGCCGTTCGAGTACCACTGCACGGTCGGGGTCGGGAAGCCGCTCACGCCCACTGTGAACGACGCAGGCTGCAATTCCTCGACGGTCTGGTTCGCGGGCTGGCCGGTGATGGTCACGGGGATTTCATTCGCCGGCTGGGCCGAGGCGAAGAAGTTGTCAATATGGTTCTCCGCATCGGGGCCGGGCGAGCCGTTGTCGTCGGCCCACAGGATGTAGAGGTTGCCGCCGGCCACCCAGTTGATCGTGAGGGTGGTGGTCAGCCGCCCGGAGGTTCCCACCGAGAAGGCCGGGATGAGCGTCCAAGAACCGGCCGTGCCGGTCAGACTGTAGAAGGCGCGATGGCCGTTCACTTCTTCCGCCGTGCCCGCGACCGTGAAGTCATAACTGATGGTGGCGGCGTTGGCGTTCACGCCCAGATTGTTGACCAGCGTGCACATCAGCAGCGTCGCACCATTGCCGGTGGGCCGCGTCTGCAGATCCAGCGCGCCGGAACTCCAGGCGGCTGCGGCGCTCGCCGTCATTTGCGCGGCCGCGTCTGTGCTCACGGCCGCCGTGATGGAACTGGCCGGGACCGATGTCGCCGCCACATCCAGCGGGCCAGCGGTGGTGATGTCGCCCGCACCGCCGGCCACCGAAGCCGTGGACCAATCGCCGGCGGGGGGCAGTGTGCCAAAGCCGTTCGTGTAGCCCGTGTTGCCAACGAGCGCGGCGCGCGCCACCTGCGGCGTGCTGAACATCAGCGCGGCTCCGATGAGTAACACGATTGTAACGTGAAGGGTGTGTGTCCTGGTTTGCATGGAGTTTGGATTTTCTACGGATGAACCCAGCCAATAGAACGCGAAAGCACGGCGCTTCGCGGGGCGTAAATGGTTTTACGCGTTTGGATCATTGGGTTTCGGTGCGGCAATGTAGCCATCGGAAAAAGAATAGCAATCACCCAGTCGGCCAGGGCCGACGCATCAAAAATCTTCGCCAAAGATTTGTATGTACATTGTAAATACCTTGTGTACATGAGGCGGGATGCATGCGCATCAAAGTGTTCCGAAAACCAAAATCGGCAGCCTCCTCACCATTCTGGAGGAGGT
>JBBQYK010000523.1:0-2320 GCA_038208765.1 Verrucomicrobiota bacterium | reverse complement strand
CGTCACGCGCATCACCAACGTCGTCACCGGCACCTACACGAATTTTGAAAACTCGCTGAGCAACGGCCGCGACCGCCTCACGCTCGAAGACGCGGCGGGAAACGTGATCGACGACCTGACTTACGCCGACGAAGGCGACTGGGCGATTCGCCAGCGCGGAATTTTGGACGGCGGCTATCAAGGTTGGACGTGGCTCGCGCGCGCGGACGGATTCGGACGTTCGCTGGAGTTGATCAATCCCAACCTGCCGAACGAGCGCGGGCAGAACTGGGCCGCCAGCACGACGGTGAACGGCACACCCGGCGTCGCCAATTCCACCGCCTCGGCCAACGCCGCGCCACTCGTCGTGGACGTGGCGCACGCGCCGCTCATTCCGCAGTCCACCAACGTGGTTACGATTTCCGCCCGCGTCATTGACGACGCGCCGCCTGCCGCCGTCACGCTCTTCTGGCGCGTGAACATCGTCGGTCCGCCCGCGTTCACCAGCGCGGCGATGTTCGACGACGGCGCGCACGGCGACGGTGCGGCGGGAGATGGTCTTTGGGGTGCGGTCATTCCCGCACAGGCGAACTTCGCCATCGTGGAGTTTTACGTCGAGGCCGTGGACGGCTCGAACCAGACGAATGCCTGGCCGCGCCCCGCCGTGAACACCGATGGCGTGACGTTGATGAACCGCGCGCTCTTCTCGATCAACGCGCTCTACCAGGTGGACAACACGGCCTACACCGGCAGCGCCCCGCTCCACAAAATCATTATGACGCCGGCGGAGCAGACGGAACTCGGCAATCTCTTCAACGGTTCGCCGCAGAGCGACGCGGCGTTCAACGCGACCTTCATCAGCCTGGACGCGCAAGGCACGGAGGTGCGCTACCTCACCACGGTGCGCAATCGCGGCAACGGCAGCCGCAACGGGACGCCGCACAATTATCGCATCGGTTTTGTGTCCGACGCGCCGTGGCGGAACAAGGGAGCGATCAACATGAACGCGCGTGTCCCGTGGGCGCAGCACTTTGGCTCGGTGCTGGCGCTGCAATCCGGCGCGGTTGGCTCGGACTCGTTCGCGGCACAGTTGCGCGTGAACGGCGGCGCGGGTCCCGGCGGCACGCCGCCGAACAATCACTACGCGGCCAACGAGGACATCGGCGGCGACTGGGCGGAAAATCATTTTCCGAACGACAGCGGCGGCAACGCCTACAAGGTGCAGCGCAACATCAATCCGCCGAACTTTGATTATCGCGGCACCACGCCCAGCTCGTACCAGAACACTTATTTCAAGGAATCCAACGCGAGCGAGAACGACTGGACCGACATGATCACGATGCTCGAAGTGATGGGCGAAAATCAGACCGGACTCTTCACCAGCGCGCGGGCGCGGGCCGCCGTGAACGTCGAGCAGTGGCTGCTCCATCTCGCGGTGATGAACCTGATGGGCAACAACGAGACGGGCCTGAACTCCGGCTACAACGACGACTACTTCATGTATCGTGGCGTGAATGATCCGCGCTTCCTGCTGCTCTACCACGACCTCGACACCGTGATGTCGCAGGGTGGACAGCCAATGGCGAACAACGTCTCGATTTTCACCGCCACGCAGGTGCCCGGCCCGGGCAGCGGCACGGCCATGAACAACTTCATGCGCTTCCCTGAGTTTGAGCCGATTTACCACCAGACGTTGCAGCGCCTGCTCAACACCACGTTCGCGAAATCTAACTACGATGCGCTCATCGCGCAGACGCTCGGTTCCTACATTCCGGTCGGCACGATCAACACGATGAAGTCGTGGATGGATGGACGGCGCTCGTTTGTGCAGGGATTGCTCAATACCTACTTCGCCTCGAACCCGCCGCCGCCGACCGCGACCGTCGCAGGCACACCGCGTTCGCCCACGCCGCTCACCACGGCGACGCTCACCGTCGGCGGGTCGAATGTGGTGAGCTACCGCTTCAAATTGAACAACGGCAGCTACGGCCCGGAGACGCCGGTGACCACGGTGATTTCCCTCGCGGGCCTGGCGAACGGCAGCACGAACACCGTGTTCATCATCGGCAAGAGTAGCGCGGGCGCGTGGCAGAGCACGAACACGCCAACGATTTCTTCGACTTGGATCGTGAACACCGCCACGCCCGCCGTGCGCCTGAACGAAGTGCTGGCGCAGAACACCACCGCGCTGAATCACGTCGGCACCTTCCCCGACGTGATCGAACTGTTCAACGAAGGCGGCTCGACGGTGAACCTCGGCGGCCTGCGCCTCACCGATAATCCGTTGAACCCGAACAAGTTCACGTTCCCGACGAACACCACGCTCGCGGCGGGCGCGTAT
>JBBQYK010000522.1:0-2326 GCA_038208765.1 Verrucomicrobiota bacterium | reverse complement strand
CACAACCAACTCATCCTCGTCCACACGCCGCATCTCGAAGACAAGCTCAAGGGCACACGCCTGATCGTGGACGCGCTTAAGAACGACAAACGCATCCAGCCCGAGCGCGTCATCATCGATCACGTCGAGGAACACACCATTGACGTGGCGCTCGACGCGGGCTTCTGGGCGGGCATGACGCTTTATCCCGAGAGCAAATGCACCGCCGCCCGCGCCATCGACATGATGGAGAATTACGGCAGCGAGCGCCTATGGATGAACAGCGCGTGCGACTGGGGCGTGAGCGTGCCGCTCGCCGTGCCCTACGCCGCGCTGGAGATGCGCCGCCGCGGCTACCTCGCCGAGCAGATCGACAACATGGTCTTCAAGAACCCCGCGCGCTTTATGGCGCAGTCACCGAAGTTCAAGATGCCTGCGACGTGAAACCTTAATCGCCAGATACGAGCGGGGAAGCGGAGCCAAAGAGTAGTGAAATCTTGCGGGCCATGCCCGTCTGGCGAAAAGTCGAACTGGCCTGCGATCTTAGAGAGCTTGAGTGAGCCGTGCTGTGGGTGCGGGTCCCGAACACCCATCGCCGCGAGCCGCGAGCTGCGGTTAAATCTCAAAACTGACTTCTGCCGCCGTGCGCTCCTTCTTGGTCATAACCTTCATCTTCAGTTCCTCGGGCAGGACGAGCGAACCGGGCGGCACGCTGTGGGTGAGGAAAACATTCGCGCCAATGGTGCTGCCTTCGCCGACCACAGTGTCACCGCCCATGATGGTCGCGCCGGCATAGATGGTCACGCGGTCCTCGATGGTCGGATGGCGCTTCGTCCCCTTGAGCGCCTGGCCGGCCTTGAGCGACTTCGCCACGAGTCCGACGCCCTGATACATCTTCACATGATTGCCGATGATGCAGGTCTCGCCGATGACCGTGCCGGTGCAATGATCCACGAAAAAATGCGTGCCGATGCGCGCGCCGGGATGCAGGTCCATGCCGGTGCGCGTGTGCGCCCATTCGGCCATGATGCGCGGGATGAGTGGCACGCCCTTGCGATAAAGTTCATGGGCGAGGCGATGCACGGCGATGGCCTCCATGCACGGATAGGCGACGATGATTTCTTCCTGACTGAGCGCGGCGGGGTCGCCGTTGAAGGCGGCGTCGGCATCGGTGTGCAGGAGTTCGCGGAGGCGCGGGAGGTTGGAGAGAAATTCGAGCGTCCAGTCGCCCGCGGTGGGGCGCAGGTCTTTCTTCGTCAGCCCGGCGGGCGTGCGGTAGTCGAGGCTCTTATAAATCTCATCCTCCAGCCGCCCGAGCACGGAGTCCATGAGCGCGGCCGTCTCCACCTTCAATTCGGACGAGTGAATGATCTGGTCGTGAAAGAAACCGGGGAACAGCAGTCGGAGCAGCTCCGTGGTGATGGCGCAGATGGTGGTCTTGTTCGGCAGGTTCTTGCCGTCGAGATGATTGATGCCGCCTTCTTTCGCGTAGCTCGCGAGGAGTTGATTGGTGAGTTGGTTGACCGACACGTTCACGCGCGGAGGATGACGGGCGCGAAAAGGAATGTCTAATGACGAATGGCGGACACGCGCGCACTTCCACCATGCGCCCCTCAGAGCGAGCGCTGGTCGGGAAAATCAGAGAGTAGTACCCAACTGACGATCCTCTGGTTTCAGAAACCACAGGTTGAGGGGCGACAGCGACTTTCCAAAGCGGAGGTTGCGCGCGCTGCCGTCGGCGAAGGCGTAAACAGAACTGCCGGAATCTTTCACCGTGCGGCCATGACGCGTCTGGTCGAGTTCCTTGTAATCATCACCCGACCAATAATCCATCCACCAATGGCCGGAGCCGGGGTTGAACGGCGTGCCATCGCCGCTGTCCTTCTCTCCGAACAAGACCGTCTCACTGCTTTCCAGCACCGCGCTCTCCGGCACTTTGGTCTCGATGCTGCCATTCGGCTGCGCGCGGAAATAATCGTTGAAGCCGTTGAAGAGATAACTGCGCTTGGCGCTGAGCGCCGCGAAGGCGCTTCCGGAACCGATGTTCGGCGGATTCGGCACGTCACTCGGGCAGTAAAGGATTTTGGTTTCCACGTAGTAGGGCTGCAGAAGCAGCGGCCAGTAATTGCTGGTGCTCGTCGCACTGTTGCCGCGCACGGGATAAAAACCGTCGTTCTCGTCCGCATACATCATGACGGACAGGCCGAGCTGGCGCAGGCCGTTCACGCACTGGATGCGCTTGGCGGATTCCTTGGCCTTGGCCAGCGCCGGCAGCAGGAGGCTCGCGAGAATCGCGATGATGGCGATGACCACGAGCAGCTCAATGAGCGTGAACGCGCCGGGCGCG
>JBBQYK010000521.1:0-2332 GCA_038208765.1 Verrucomicrobiota bacterium | reverse complement strand
CGAGTCCATGAATTTCGGCGACCCACGCAAGTTTGATTTCGCGCGCCAGATCGCGGCGGCGATGGGCTATGTGGCTTTGTGCGGCTTCGACCGCGTGACCGTGGTGCCGTTTCCAAACGAGGGGCCGAACCTCGTCACGGCGGGCGCGCTGCGCAGCGTGCGCGGGCGCAAGACGTCGCTGCAATTTTTCCAGAACATCACCAAGCTCCAGTGCGGTGGTAGTGCGAGTTTCAACGAGTCGTTGCGGCGCGGCGCACTGGAGGCGCGGCAATCCGGTGTGGCCATCGTGCTCACGGACTTTCTCGATCCGGCGGGCTACGAAAAAGGATTGAGCGCGCTGGTCGGTCGCGGCTTTCAAGTCAACGTCGTGCAGATTCTTTCGCCCGATGAAATCGCGCCCGGCACTTACGGCGATCTAAAACTCGTGGACGCCGAGAGCGGGAACATTCAGGAGGTGACGTTTGGGAAGTATCGCCTGAGCGCCTACCAGCAGACGGTGCAGAATTTCATCCAGAAGCTGCGCGAGTTCTGCGCCACGCGCGGGATCAATTTCTTCAGCGTGAGTTCGGCGATGAAACTCGAAGACCTGCTGCTCAAACAACTGCGCGCTTCTGAAGTCTGGGCCTAGGAAACGTCGGCTTGCCGCCCGTTCGCTGAATTGTAAGATGACGCCATGACCACCGAGGCCATTGAATCCGCCGTGAACAAGCTGCGCGAACTCCCCGAGGACCGGCAGCAGTTGGCGTTCTCCTACATCCACTGCCTCAGCGTGACCACTTCGCCGGTCGGAGATGGTAACGGGCTGGCCGCCTTGGCGGGTTCCATTTCCGCAGAGGATGCGGATCTGATGGAGCGGGCCATTGAAGAAGCCTTCGAGCAAATCCACCCGGATGATTGGAAAGACCTGCCTCGACAGTAGCGTCGTGATTGCGCTGCTCCGCGGCGACCTCGACATCAGCGAGAAAATCGAAGGATTGCTCTCGCCGCTTCTGACTTCATTCGCACTTGCCGAGATAATCTTTGGGGCAAAACTCTCGCGGCAGAAAGCAGGGAACCGGCGCGTCATCGATCAATTCACGGCGCGGTGCATCGTGCTCTATCCCAATGCCGCCACACTGGAGACCTACGCGGACTTGAAGGTGCAACTACGGGTGCAAGGCACGCCCATTCCCGAGAACGACATTTGGATTGCGGCGCTCTGCTTGCAGCACGACCTGGAACTCGCGTTCCGCGACAAGCATTTTGAGTTCGTGCCAGGGTTGAAGAAGCTGCATTGGAAGAAACCGGCGGCGACATGAAATTTCTCGCCCCGTACGCCTTCGCCTTCGCCGCCACCATTCCGGTGGTGATTGTGTTCTATCTGCTCAAGCGCAAGCGCGTCATCAAACTCATTTCTAGCACGCTGCTCTGGCAGAAGTTTCTCGCCGAAACGCAGGCCAACGCGCCGTTCCAAAAACTCCGGCACAACTGGCTGCTGCTCCTGCAAATCCTGATGCTGCTGCTCGCGGTCTTCGCGCTGGCGCGTCCGTACTTCACGGGCACGGCCCAGAGCAGCAAACTGCGCGTGCTGGTGCTCGATGCGTCGGCGTCCATGCAGGCCACCGATGTGAAGCCCTCGCGCTTCGAGCAGGCGCGCGCCGAGGCGCTCAAGTGGGTGGACAGCTTGAAGGACGGTGACCAGATGGTCGTGCTCGTCGCGGCGGCAAACACGGAAGTTAAGCAATCCGCCACGAGCGACAAGAGCGCGCTGCGCCGGGCCATCGAAGCGGCGCGCCCCACGGATTCACCGACGCACTTGCGCGAGGCGCTGCAACTCGCCGAGACGCTGGTGAAGAACCAGTCCGACCGCGACAACCCGGAGATTCATCTCTTCAGCGACGGCGCGATTCCAGACCTCGCTGAGTTCGAGAACAAAAATCTGCCGCTCGTCTATCACCGCATCGGCGAGCGTGCGAACAACCTCGGCATCGCCTCGCTCGACGTGCGCGCGAATCCCGACAATCCCGCGCAGCGCGCCATCTTCACCAGCGTGGTGAACCCCAGCACGAACGCGCAGGTCACGGACTTCGAACTGCGCTTCGGCGATGACGTGGTGGAAACGCGTTCCATCACCGTCCCCGGCACGAACACGCTGCCGCTCGTCTTCGTCGCGAACCAGCCGCGCGACGGCATCTTCACCGTGAAGCTTGGTGGCGCGGATGATCTCGCGGCGGACAATCAGGCGTCCGTCGTCAGCATTCTGCCGCGTCCGGTCAAAGTGCTGCTCGTGACGCGCGGCAATCGTTTTCTGGAGAAGGCGATTCGTCCCGTACCGAACGCGCAATTGACCACC
>JBBQYK010000520.1:0-2355 GCA_038208765.1 Verrucomicrobiota bacterium | reverse complement strand
GTCGGGCGTGCCGAGCGCGATGATTTGTCCCTCGTTCATCATCGCCATGCGGTCGGCGATGCCGAACGCCAGATCGCGGTCATGCGTCACCACAATGGACGTGACGTGGATGCGCGCCTGCAAATCCAGAATCTCCTGCCCAATGGTCACGGCCATGAGCGGATCGAGTTCGCTCGTCGGCTCGTCGTAGAGAATCAACTGCGGCTCGATGACCAGCGCGCGCGCGATGGCCACGCGCTTCTTCATGCCGCCGGAAAGTTCGTTCGGCATTTTCTTCTCCACACCTTTGAGTTGAAGCAGTTCCAACTTCTCGCGCACCACACGATCAATGTCCGCCGGTTTCATCAGACGATGCTCGCGCAGGTAGAGACCGACGTTGTCCGCAACGTTGAGTGAGTTCAGCAGCGCGCCGGACTGGAAGACCATCGCCATGCGATATTTGTCCAGCACGCCCTCGGCTTCGACGCGCTCGCCTTCGATCAAAATCTCGCCCGCGTCCGGCGTCTCCAGCCCGATGAGATGCTTGAGCAGCACGCTCTTGCCGCTGCCGCTCGGTCCCATGATGACGAAAATTTCGCCGCGCGCCACTTCGAGCGAGATGCCGTGCAGGACTTCCACGCCGCCGTAGCTCTTGCGAAGTCCGCGCACTTCCACGGACACACTCTGCTGTTGATTTGCGCCGCCGTTCATCAGTCGAAGTAGAGCAGAAACCGGGTGAGAAAGTAATCGCAGATCAGGATCAAGATGATTGAGTTCACCACTGCCTTCGTGACCGAGCGCCCGATGCCGCGCGGGCCGCCGATGGTTTGCAACCCTTGCGCGCAGGAAATGACGCCGGTGGTGATAGCGAAGACGACACTCTTGAACAACCCGTCGAATACGTCCTTGAACTCGACAGTCTGCCGGAGGTTCGAGAAGTAGGCGTCGTAGCCGATCTGCAAATTTTCATTGGTGGCCGCGACCAGCGCACCACCCATCCAGCCGGCGAGCATCGCGAAGAGCGTGAGCATCGGCAGCGCGATGGTGATGGCGACGAGACGCGGCAGCACGAGGTAGTGAATGGGATCGATGTTCATCGTGCGCAGCGCGTCAATTTCCTGATAGACGCGCATGGAGCCGATTTCCGCCGCCATCGCCGAGCCGATTCTTCCGGCGATCAAAATGGCCATCATCACCGGCGCGAGTTCCTTCGCCATGCCCACTCCCACGCCGCCGCCGATGGACGAGGCGAGACCGTATTTCGCGAGCAACGGCCCGGTCTGGAGCGCGATGACGCCGCCAATGAAGAGCGCGAGGATGCACGCCATGAGCAGGCTGGCGTTGCCGATGTCGAAAAGCTGCTCGAAGACCTTCTGCTTCTGCCGCCAGAGCTTGGGAAGGGCCTGCACCGTGCGCCACAGCAGCACGACCATTTCACCAATGCTTTGAAACATAACTCAAGAGCGCCTGAGATACTGGCGCGCGGCGGCGAGCGCAAAGAGTTTTCCTGATCCAGCGGCGGGTCGGGCGGCGCTGTCCTCTGCGCGCCGGCGTGAGGCGTGAGAAGCTGACCGTCGGCACCGCGTGGCGCTCGGCGAAAATAATCTTCAGCCCGTTCGCGAAGTTTGTGAGTGTTTCATCAAGTGGTGGCCCGGCGCGCTGGGCCGGCCCTACACACCGGGAAATTTCTTCGATCAAACCGTGATTACCAACGTCAGAGCAGCATGAATTTTCGGCACGTGGCCTGGCTCCTCACGGCCCTGGCGGCGGGTTCGGCCAGCCGCGCCGCAGAATTCATCTGGCAGGACAGCGGCCCGGGCGTGGTCATGACGCGCGTCACCAACGACCGCCCGGTGCTCTACACCGTGGTGCGAATCGAGCGGGCCCGCCTGAACAAAGACCTCGCTCTCGTCACCACTCTGGCCAGCAACACCGTCGTCGGCCTCGACACACTCTCGAATCAAGTTCACGCGCTGCCCAAAGGACTGGGCACGCCGGTCGCCGCGATGAACGCCGACTTCTTCATGATGACGGGCACTACGATCGGCGAGCCGCGCGGCCTGCAAATTTTGCGGGGCGAACTGGTCAGCGTGCCGACGGGATCGGCGGCTTTCTGGCTGGACGCGCGCGGGGAAATTCACGGCGAACCAGTGCGCTCACGCCTGACGCTTTCGTGGCCGGGCGGCGGCACGAACCTCGCCGGACTGAACGAGCAACTCGGGACGATTGAACTGTTGCTGTTCACGCCGAGCCTGGGGCAGCTCTACAATTATCGTGAGCCGACCAATCGCGCGGTCACCACGGGCCGCGGGGCGACAAATCGAACGACCACGACGCGCTCCACTTCCACCGCCAGCGTCCCCAGACCGGGCACAA
>JBBQYK010000519.1:0-2361 GCA_038208765.1 Verrucomicrobiota bacterium | reverse complement strand
CAACCGACGCAAACCAACTGATGCCCGCCCGTCTCGCGTGTCCCAAATGTTCCGAGCCGTGGCCGGCTGATCCGATGGAACTGGCCGCGCTTGTGGCGTGTCCGGGCTGCGCCAAGGTCGCGCGCGTCCTCGCCTTCCCCGCGCTGTTCCGCGAAACCGCGCCCGTGGTCGCGCCGCTGGATCAAGTGTTGAGCGAAGGCGAGGCCTCGTGCTTCTACCATCCGGCCAAACGCGCCACCGTCCCCTGCGGCGCGTGCGGACGTTTCCTCTGCGCGCTCTGCGACGTAAAACTCGGCGACCGGAATCTCTGCCCCGGCTGCGTCGAGACCGGACGCACGAAAGGCAAACTGACGGAACTCGAGCCCGCGCGCACGTTGTGGGACTCCGCCGCGCTGACGCTGGCGCTGCTGCCGCTCATCCTGTGCGGTTACCTCACCGTGCTCACGGCCCCGGCCACCTTGGTCGTGGCGTGGATTGGTCGGAAGAAGCCATCGAGCATCATAACGCGCGGCCGATGGCGGCTATGGACGGCGGTGATTCTGGCGGTGCTGCAAATCGCGACGTGGGTCACGCTGGCCGTGCTGTTCTTCACCGGAGCTTTTGACTGATGAGTGCGCCCGCAAAAATTTACTACAAACTGCCCGGCACTGGCCATCAGCTCGGCGGCTACACGCGGCTCTATCGTGGCGCGGATCATCTGCTGCAAATTTCCTCCGTCACGTTCAGCGAGCGCTACAAGCGGTTTTACTTTCGCGACATCCAGGCCTTCATCGTCGTGCGGACAAATTCATGGATCGTGGTCATCACGCTGTTCTTGATTCTGGCGCTGCTCCTGACCGGACTGGCCGTGGGCGTCGGCGATTCCGTGGGTTCGATTGTCTTGGGCGGATTCGCCGCGCTGTTGCTGACCCTCGCTTTGATCGTGGGCTTGCGCGGCCCGTCCTGCCGCTGCTACGTGCGCACGGCGGTGCAAACGGAAACACTGCCCAGCCTCAACCGCCTGCGTCGCGCGGAAAACATTCTCGCGGAATTACAGCCCATCATCGCCGCCGCGCAGGGGCCGATGCCGGTGGAACCAGAAACGCCCGCCGCCGAAACTGTGGAAGGCCAATCGCTGGAGAATTTAGCGCCATGATCTGGATGCAGACGCAGACTCACGGCTCCGTCAGTATCGCTGCGCCTCCGTCTGTTCACCGGAGCCAAGCCGGAAATGCCTCACGCGAAGGCCGCGAAGGGCGCAAAGGAGGACAGGAATTCTGCCTTCCTTTGCGCCCTTCGCGGCCTTCGCGTGAGGCAAAGCAGTTTGTCCCGGTTCCATCCCACTCGTGAACACCCTCGCCACCCAACGCTGCTTCCACCATTCGCTCCGCGAAGCCGTGGCGATTTGTCCCGAGTGTCGGCACACCTATTGCCGCGAGTGCATCACCGAACACGACGACCGCGTCATCTGCGCGACGTGTTTGCGAAAGCTCACCGTGGTCGGCGCGGAGTCGAAGCGCGTGTCGTTCGCCTGGGTGCCACCGCTCGTGCAACTCTCGCTCGGCGTGACAGTCGTGTGGCTGTTCTTCTACTTCTTCGGCGCGACGCTGCTCTCCATCCCGTCCTCGTTTCACGAAGGCGAAGTGTGGGTGGACAAATGGTGGAAAGGGGAATGAAGAAGACGATGAACCACGGAAGACACAGAAAACACGGAAGGGGTGATGAAGTTTTCCTTCCAGCCGTCTTTTCATTTCCGTGTCTTCCGTGTCTTCCGTGGTCAATCCTCCCCGCATGAAACGCCGCCGCTTCAGCGACACCTTCGGCGGACTCGACTTGATCGAGCAGGCCGTCCACACGCTGCGCCTCGCCTCGCCCGGCACCCTGCTCTGCTACTTTCTCGGGGCCGCGCCGTTCGTGCTCGGCGCCCTCTGGTTCTTCTCCGAAATGAGCCGCAGCGGACTGGCGGGACAGCATCTCGTCGGCGGCGCACTGGGACTCACCGCGCTCTTCGTTTGGATGAAACTCTGGCAATCCCTCTTCGCGCTGAAAATCTCCGCGCAGATCGCCAGCCAGCCCGCGCCGAAAATTACCCCGCGCCTCCTCGTGCGCGCGCTCGCCTCGCAAACGCTCCTGCACGCCACCGGCCTGTTCATCCTGCCCATCGCGGCCAACATCCTCGTGCCCATCGTCTGGGTCTTCGGCTTCTACCAGAACGTGACCATCCTCGGCCTGCGCGAACCCGCGCTCGGCGCGCTCGCGCGCCGCAGTTGGAAGCAGGCCTGCTGGGCGCTCGGCCAGGGCCACGCGGCGCTCGCCACGCTCGGACTGTTCAGCATCTTCGTTTTCATCAACGTCGGCATCACCATCATCGGCGGGCCGCAC
>JBBQYK010000518.1:0-2378 GCA_038208765.1 Verrucomicrobiota bacterium | reverse complement strand
GGAAGGAGCCAATGGCGAGCAGCTTTTCCGCCTCGTCTTTCTTCTGCTGGTATTCGGCCAACTGCTGCTTGAACAGGTCGAGCAGCACCTTGGATTCGTACTTGGAAAGGTTCCGGCTGGTCGCGAGACGGAAGCCGTGGGAGAGGCGCGATTCCGTGTCCTTGCCGCCTTCATTCATCATGCGCTCCGCCAGCGCACGCGAGGCCTCGACAATTTGCGGATCATTCATCAGCGCGAGCGCCTGGAGCGGCGTGTTCGTGCGCGGGCGGCGCACCACGCAATACTCGCGCGTCGGCGCGTCGAAGATCATCATGTTGGGCGGCGGGCTTTGCCGCTTCCAATACGTGTACATGCTGCGGCGATACTGGCTGTCGCCGGTGTCGGGCACATACTTCTGGGAGTTGTTGAACGAGACTGCTTCCCACAGACCGCCCGGCTGATACGGCTTCACGCTTTTGCCACCCGCCCGTTCCACCAGCAGGCCGCCGATGTAGAGCGCGGTGTCGCGGACGGACTCGGCATCCACGCGGAAGCGCGGGCCGCGCGCGAGCAGGCGATTTTCCGGATCACGCGTGAGCATTTGCGGCGTCACCTTCGAGGACTGGCGATACGCTGCCGAGGTCACGATGAGGCGGTGAAGGTGCTTGACGTCCCACGCCGTGCCCCCGGCGTCCCGCCGGGTGGAGGCGTCCGATTTGCCGGCGTCACTGGACTGGCGAGCGGCGTTCTGATTTTCCAGCGTTCCTTCCCGGCGGGACGCCGGGGGCACGCTGCGGAATTCCGTCGCGAGCCAGTCGAGCAGTTCGGGGTGCGAAGGATTGTCGCTCTGCACGCCGAAGTCCTCCGTCGTTTTCACGATGCCGGTGCCGAAGTATTGCTGCCAGAAACGATTCACCGTCACGCGCGCGGTGAGCGGGTGCTCGGGCAGCAAGAGCCAGCGCGCGAAGCCGAGGCGATTCGTGGGCTGTCCGGCGGGCCACGGCGGCAATACGGCGGGCACGCCCGGCCCGACCTTGTCGCCCTTCTTGTCGTACTCGCCGCGGATGAGCATGAACGTGTCGCGCGGCTTCTCCATCTCCTTCGCGACCATCGTCGTGGGAATGGATTTGTCGATCCCGGCGTTTTCCTCCGCCCACTTCTCCACTTCCTCGAACATCTCCTTGAACTCCGGCGAGTGCAGGCGGCGGTAAGTGCTTTTGATTTTGGCCTGTTGGGGCGCGGTGAACTTCTTCGTGGCCGCGAACAGCGCGGCCACGTCCGCGGGCAGCGCCTGTTCATCGTCCATGCTGTTCTCGAATGTGAAATAAGCCGCGCCCTGCGTCGTCACGACTTTGAAGAGCAGCTTGTTCTCACCCTTCTTCAAATTCACCGCGATCTTCACCGGACCCTCGCCGGCCTTTTCCTTCGTGCTGCGCTCGGCCACGAGTTTGCCGTTCACCCAGAGCTTGAAGAGATCGTCGGCGCGCGCGCTGAACTCGACTTTGCGCGGCGCGGGCAAGGTCATGGCGCGATGGAGATAAAACGCACCGTGCAGCCCGTGCAAATCCTGCACCAGCAGGTTGGCCTTGCCGTCGGCGAAATCCGGCTTCGCGCTCCACTTAATTTCATCGCGCACGCCGGCGTAAGTTTTCTTCAAGTCCACCGCGCTCTCCGGCGGAAAGACATTCGTGAACCCCTGCGCGGTGCTCTCGGTTTTGAACGGCCCGAGGACCTGCCACGGCTCGGCCTTCGCCGGCGAGAGCAGTTGCACCAACTGATCATTCTGCGCCGCGCTCAGGCGGAAGTGGCCGAGGGCGCGCTTGCTCTGCGAGGCGGTGAAACGCAGATGCACCGTGAGAGTGGCGTTCGATTTGATCGCGATGGGATCGGCGGGCAGAAACAATGCAGCGTGCGCGTCGAGCAATCCGTTCGTGTCCGTCTGCCAGCCCGTTTCCGGTTTGGCGTCGATGGCGAGCGCGACTTCGTTGCCGGCCTTCGCCGAGTCGGCCAGCGCCTGCGTAAATTTGATCTTCGCGGGCTTGGAGTTCGTGCCCGGATAAACAATCTCCGCCTCGATCTCCGCCAGCCGAAAATTGCCGTCGTCCGCACGGGCCGAACCTTTCAGCGGCAGCGACTCGTGCGGCAAGGCTTCGAGCCGCAGGGCCGCGAGGCTGCCGGGCGCGAGTTTCAATTGCACCTCGTAGCTGTCGCTCGGCGGATTCGTCCCACGCGCGAGCACGGAGTTGTCCGCACCGATGGTGAACTCGGTTCCGTTCGTGGATTTCACCGACTCCGGTTTCAACACCGTCCAGCCTTCGCTGAGCTTGCTGCGCCACTGCGCTTCCCACGCAGGCTGTTTCGTATCGAGTTCCGGCATCGGCGCGTCGAGCTTCTTCCGG
>JBBQYK010000517.1:0-2383 GCA_038208765.1 Verrucomicrobiota bacterium | reverse complement strand
CAATGCGCTCAGCATCCGCCACGACAAGCGTCGCTTCGCCGCGAAATTCCGCCGGTTCAGAGAGCAAGTCACCGAACTTGGCTTTGAGTTGATTGGCGAAATCCAGCGCGTTCACGATTCAAACTGGGATAGCCATGGATGCGCACGGATGAAACACGGATTGGGAACAACAAGCCTCGCTTGTTTCTTCATCCGTGTTTCATCCGTGTTCATCCGTGGCTAAAAATTCTTTGGTTATGCGACCTTGCGTCTCAGGCCGAGCACCGATTCCTTACTTACCTTCCCCTGCAACTTGATCAGCGCATCCAGCAGCGCCTCGGGTCGGGGCGGACATCCCGCGACGTAAACATCCACAGGAATGATATTGTCCACACCTTGGAGCACGGCGTAGCTGCGATACATGCCGCCGGTCGAGGCGCACGCGCCCATCGCGATGACCCATTTCGGCTCGGCCATCTGGTCGTAAATGCGCTTCACCGCCATCGCCATTTTGTAAGTGACCGTACCGGCCACGATCATCACGTCGGACTGGCGAGGGGAAAAGCGCATGACCTCGGAGCCAAAGCGCGCGATGTCGAACCGGCTCGCACCCGCCGCCATGAGTTCAATCGCACAGCACGCCAGCCCCATCGGCATCGGCCAGAGGGAGTTGCTACGGAACCAATTCAGCGCGGCATCGACGCGGGTCACAATGACCTCGCCCTCGATTTTCGAGTTGTAGCCGAACTCAGTTGTCGCAGTTGTCGTTGCGGTGTTTTGCATACGCACGCCGAAGCTTTCGCGGAAGAAATCCGCGACGCGGCAACGTATCCAGCGAGAAAAAACGCGGCAAGCCGTTTTGTGATTTTTTTCACAAAGTCGGCTTTCCTCAACCGGGGCGGTGTCTCAATGGTCTTCCGTCGTGAAGGTGGCGACGATGGGCCGGTGGTCCGAGCCGACGCCCCAGTTCGGAATCTTGATGATGAACGTCCCGCCGCTGATCCAGTCGCGCGTCATGCCTTTGCTCAGGAGGATGTAGTCGATGCGGCGATAGGTGTCTTCCTTGCCGTAGAAGTGGGTCCAGGTGATCTGTGGCGCGGGGTAGCGCGGGTTGTTGTTGGGCTGGTCGTCGCCGTTTTGCTCGGCGGGGCGCGTGTCGAAGAGCGCGTGCTTGCGACCGGCGGCGATGAGGGTGCGGACGGGCTTGGCGTCACGCACGTCGTTTATGTCGCCGGCGACGATGAGGTTGGCCTCGGGGCGCGTGGTGAGTATGGCTTCAATCTTCTGCCGGAGAATGGCCGCCTCCTCGTCGCGCAACTCCTGTTCGTCCGCCTCGAAGGCGGCGAGCTTTGACTTCAAATGCGCGGTGAGAAGCGTGAACTGGTAGCGGTCGTTCACGCGAATCTCGACCTCTGCGAAACCGCGCTTCACGAAATGCCGCCGGTTGAACAGCAGGAAGGAATCATTCGTGTGCGAGCGGCACGCGATGATGGGAAACTTGCTCAACACCGCGACGTGGATGTTCGTGTCCGCCGCGCTGACGTGCTCCCAGAACGGGAAGTCGCTGCCCTCGCGCTTGAGGCTGTCGCGCAATTCGAGCAGCGCATTCGTGCCGCCCATTTCCTGCAAGGCGATCACGTCGGCTTTGGTGGCGATGATGCCCTCGCGCACCTTCGCCTTCGCCGCGTCGGACTTCGCGGGGCGCGTGCCGATGGGGGCGTCGAGGTAGTTCTGCACGTTGTAGGTGGCGACGCGGAAGGTCTCGGCGGAAAGCGCGGAACAAGCGGCGCACCACAGCAACACGATGAAGATGCCCCCGGGGTTTGGCATGGCTGGGTGATAGCAGGCCGGAAAGAAAACGGAAGCGCGGATTTTTCGCCCCGTAGCGGCGCCTCGTCAGAGCGCCGCCATCTGAATTTTGGATTATGGCGGCGCTCTGACGAGACGCCGCTACGAAGAATCAACCAATCAACTCCGCCGCCTTGGCCGCGATGTCGCCCCGCATCAGCGACTCGCCCACGAGAATGGCGCTCGCGCCCGCACGGGCCAGACGATCCACATCGGCGCGCGTGTGGATGCCACTTTCGGCGACCAGCACCACGTCGTCAGCACCGCGTGCGGCGAAGACTTTCGCGGCCAGCGTCTCGGTCGTGGCGAGGTCCACTTTGAAATTCTTCAGGTTCCGGTTGTTCACCCCGATGAGCCGGGCGTCGATGGCCATCGAGCGTTCCAGTTCCTCCTCGTCATGCACTTCCACGAGCACGGCCAGGCCGGACTCGGTGGCGAGTTCGTGGAACTCCTTCAACTGCGCATCCGACAGGATGGCCACGATGAGCAGGATGGCGTCCGCGCCCCACTCGATGGCTTCCTGAATCTGCCGCGCATCGATGATGAAGTCCTTGCG
>JBBQYK010000516.1:0-2432 GCA_038208765.1 Verrucomicrobiota bacterium | reverse complement strand
GACCGCGCGCGCGCGATACGTGCGGCCCACGCGCAAGGGCAGCCACGGTCCGGGGCCGTCCGAGGCCAGCGTCCATTCGCGTCCGCCGGGCGGGCGGATCGGGCCGCCTTTTGGGATGGCGGAACTGGAGGTGTTTGTGCCTAGCCGGGTGACGCTGGCGGTGGAAGTGGAGCGCGTCGTGGTCGTTCGATTTGTCGCTCCGCGGCCCGTGGTGACCGCGCGATTGGTCGGCTCACGATAATTGTAGAGCTGCCCCAGGCTCGGCGTGAACAGCACCAGTTCATTCGTCCCGAGTTGTTCGTTCAGTCCGGCGAGGTTCGTGCCGCCGCCCGGCCACGAAAGCGTCAAGCGTGAGCGCACTGGTTCACCGTGAATTTCCCCGCGCGCGTCCAGCCAGAAGGCAGCCGGTCCCGTGGGTACGCTGATCAGTTCGCCCCGCAAAATTTGCAGGCCGCGCGGCTCGCCGGTCGTGGTGCCGGACATCATGAAGAAGTCGGCGTTCATCGCGGCGACCGGCGTGCCCAGTCCTTTGGGCAGCGCGTGAACTTGATTCGAGAGTGTGTCGAGGCCGACGACGGTGTTGCTGGCCAGCGTGGTGACGAGAGCGAGGTCTTTGTTCAGGCGAGCCCGTTCGATTCGCACCACGGTGTAGGGCACCGGGCGGTCGTTGGTGACGCGCGTCAGGGCCACGCCCGGGCCGCTGTCCTGCCAGATGAATTCTGCGGCGCTGCTGGCCGAACCCGCCGCCAGGGCCGTGAGGAGCCAGGCCACGTGCCGAAAATTCATGCTGCTCTGACGTTGGCGGTCACGGTTTGCTCGAAGAAATTTCCCGATGTGAAGTGCCGGCCAAGGGCGCCGACCCACCACTCGACGATGCACTCACAAACTTCTCACGCCTCACGCCGGCGCGTAGAGAACAGCGCCGCCCGACCGGCCGCTGGATCAGGAAAACTCTTTGCGCTCGCCGCCGTGCGCCAGTATCTCAGGCGCTCTTGAGCTATGTTTCAAAGCATTGGTGAAATGGTCGTGCTGCTGTGGCGCACGGTGCAGGCCCTTCCCAAGCTCTGGCGGCAGAAGCAGAAGGTCTTCGAGCAACTTTTCGACATCGGCAACGCCAGCCTGATCATGGCGTGCATTCTCGCGCTCTTCATTGGCGGCGTCATCGCGCTCCAGACCGGGCCGCTGCTCGCAAAATACGGTCTCGCCACTTCCATCGGCGGCGGCGTGGGTGTGGGCATGGCGAAGGAACTAGCGCCGGTGATGATGGCCATTTTGATCGCGGGCCGCATCGGCTCGGCGATGGCGGCGGAAATCGGTTCCATGCGCGTGTATCAGGAAATTGACGCGCTGCGCACGATGAACATCGATCCCATCCACTACCTCGTGCTGCCGCGCCTCGTTGCCATCACCATCGCGCTGCCGATGCTCACGCTCTTCGCGATGCTCGCCGGCTGGATGGGCGGTGCGCTGGTCGCGGCGACGAATGAAAATTTGCAGATCGGCTTCGACGCCTACTTCTCGAACTTGCGCCAGACCGTCGAGTTCAAGGACGTCTTCGACGGCCTGTTCAAGAGCGTCGTCTTTGCCATCACCATCGGCGTCGTCTCCTGCGCGCAAGGGTTGCAAACCATCGGCGGCCCGCGCGGCATCGGGCGCTCGGTCACGAAGGCGGTGGTGAACTCGATCATCTTGATCCTGATCTGCGATTACTTTCTCACCCGGTTTCTGCTCTACTTCGACTGATGAACGGCGGCGCAAATCAACAGCAGAGCGTGTCCGTGGAAGTGCGCGGACTGCGCAAGAGCTACGGCGGCGTGGAAGTCCTGCACGGCGTCTCGCTTGAAGTGGCGCGCGGCGAGATTTTCGTCATCATGGGGCCGAGCGGCAGCGGCAAGAGCGTGCTGCTCAAGCACCTCATCGGGCTGGAGACGCCGGATGCAGGCGATATTTTGATCGAAGGCGAACGCGTCGAAGCCGAGGGCGTGCTGGACAAATATCGCATGGCGATGGTCTTCCAGTCCGGCGCGCTGCTGAACTCGCTCAACGTCGCGGAGAATGTCGGTCTCTACCTGCGCGAGCATCGCCTGATGAAACCGGCGGACATTGATCGCGTGGTGCGCGAGAAACTGGAACTGCTGCAACTCAAAGGCGTGGAAAAGAAAATGCCGAACGAGCTGTCCGGTGGCATGAAAAAGCGCGTGGCTATGGCGCGCGCGCTGGTCATCGAGCCGCAGTTGATTCTCTACGACGAGCCAACGAGTGAACTCGATCCGCTCATGGCCGTGACCATCGGGCAGGAGATTCTGGATTTGCAGGCGCGCATCCACGTCACGTCCATTGTGGTGACGCATGACCGCGATCTGGCGTTCGGCATCGCCGACCGCATGGCGATGATGAACGAGGGACAAATCATCGCGCTCGGCACGCCCGAC
>JBBQYK010000515.1:0-2445 GCA_038208765.1 Verrucomicrobiota bacterium | reverse complement strand
CTCTGGGTGAACATGATGACGGCGCTGTGTCTTGGCCTGATGCTCGTCTTTGAAGCAAAGGAACGCGACCTCATGCAGCGTCCACCGCGCGACCCGAAGCGACCGCTGCTTACCTTCGCGCTGATGATGCGCACGGGCCTGGTGTGTCTCATCATGCTGGCGGGTGCGTTCTGGCTGTTCTTCTATGAAATGAACAGGGCGGGCGAAACTGTCGCGGCAGCACGGACCGCCGTCATCAACGTCATCGTGCTCGTCGAGATCGGCTATTTGTTCAACTGCCGCTCGTTGAATCACTCGCTCGTCGCCATCGGCCCGTTCACGAATCGCTGGGTCATCGGCGGTTCGCTGGCGATGCTGGCGGCGCAACTGCTCTTCACCTACACGCCGCTGATGAACAAACTGTTTCACACCGCGCCCATCAGCGGTGAATCCTGGCTGCGGATTCTGGCCGTGGCGGGCGTGTCCTTTGCCGCTGTGGAGTTCGAGAAATGGATTCGCTTCGGACGGCACGGCAACAATCACGCGATTCCAGAATGAACAAGCCAATGCCTCCCATGACCACCGTCGCCTTCTTCGACACCAAGCCGTATGACCGCGCGTATTTTGAGCGCGCGGCGGGAGTGGATAAAATCCGCTGGCAGTTCCACGAGTTTCGCCTGTCCAGCGAAACGGCGGGCATCGCGACGGGTGCGGCGGCTGTCTGCGTGTTCGTGAACGACCGACTGGACGCGCCCTGCCTGGAGGCATTGCAGCGCGCGGGCGTGCTGCTCGTCGCGCTGCGTTGCGCGGGCTTCAACAACGTGGACTTGAACGCCGCGAAGGCGCTGGGCCTGCCCGTGGTTCGCGTGCCCGCGTATTCGCCACACGCTGTCGCCGAACACACCGTCGGACTGTTGCTGACGCTCAACCGGAAAATTCACCGCGCCTACAACCGCGTCCGTGAACACAACTTCTCTCTCAACGGCCTGGTCGGCTTCGACATTTGCGGCAAAACCGTCGGCGTGGTCGGCACCGGCAGAATCGGCCGCATCGTGGCGCAGATTTTCCGGGGCTTCGAGGCGACGGTCATCGCTTACGACCCGTTTCCCTCGCTGGACTGGGCGAAAGAGCGCGGTGTCACTTACGCCGCTTTCGATTCCGTCCTCGCGCAAAGCGACATCCTCACGCTGCACTTGCCGCTCACGCCCGAGACGCATCACTTGCTCAACGAGCGCACGCTGGCCCGGCTCAAGCCCGGCGCGTTCGTGGTCAACACCAGCCGGGGCAAGCTCATTGACACCACCGCGCTCCTCCAGCATCTCAAGAGCGGCCACCTCGGCGGCGTCGCGCTCGACGTGTATGAGGAGGAGGAAGGCATCTTCTTCGAGGACCATTCGAGCAACGTGCTGCAAGACGACGAACTGAACCTGCTGCTCTCGTTCCCCAACGTGCTCATCACCGCGCACCAGGCGTTCCTCACGCACGAGGCGTTGAGCGAAATCGCCCGCGTGACGACGGAAAACATTTTGAAACAAAGCGCCGACGAACCGTTCCTGCCGGCAACCCTCCTCACCGATTCCGTCACCACCACCGGGCGAAAGGGAATCTCAGACTCTCCGAAGGCTCAAGTATGACTGAATCAATCTGGCTCTGGGTCGGTTTCAACGTCTTCGTCCTCGCGATGCTCGCGCTGGACCTCGGCGTGTTTCATCGCAAGGCGCACGTCGTATCGTTGAAGGAATCGCTGTCGTGGACGGCAGTCTGGATCACGCTCGCGCTGATCTTCAACGTGTGGATCTGGCATCACTTCGGCTCGACCAAGGCCGTGCAATTCTTCACCGGCTACGTCATCGAGAAATCATTGAGCGTGGACAACGTTTTCGTGTTCGCACTGCTCTTCTCCTACTTCGCCGTGCCACCGTTGTATCAGCACAAGGTCTTATTCTGGGGCATCCTCGGCGCGCTCATCATGCGAGCCATCATGATCGCGGCGGGCGCGGTGCTCATCGCGAAGTTTGGCTGGATCATCTACGTCTTCGGCGGCTTCCTGATCCTGACCGGCATCAAGATGATCGTGAAGCGCGAGGAGGAGATTCATCCCGAGCGCAATCCGGTGGTGAAGTGGTTCAAGAAGCTCATGCCGGTCACGCCGGACTATCGCGGGGACAAATTCTTCGTGCGCGAGAACGGCATCCGCATGGCCACGCCTTTGTTTGTCGTGCTGTTGCTCGTGGAAATCTCCGACGTGATCTTCGCCGTGGATTCCATTCCGGCGATCTTTGCCGTCACGACTGATCCGTTCATCGTCTATACGTCGAACGTCTTCGCCATCCTCGGGCTGCGCTCGCTCTACTTCGCGCTGGCGGGTGTGATGGACAAGTTCCACTACCTCAAGGTCGGCCTCGGCGTGGTGCTGACCTTCGTCGGCGTGAAGATGCTCCTCGCGCACACAGCCTGGAAAATTGA
>JBBQYK010000514.1:0-2476 GCA_038208765.1 Verrucomicrobiota bacterium | reverse complement strand
TTCGTTTTTCTTGTGTGCCACCAATGCGCTGCCCATGCTCCGCGCGTTTTCGTTTTGAACTGTTGCACCCAATTTCAATGAGCGAGCCAGCAATCACGCCGGAGTTAGTCAAAAAGCACAACCTCACGCCCGAGGAATACGAACACGCCAAGGTCATCCTCGGCGGACGTGAGCCGAGCTACACGGAACTGGGCATCTTCTCCGTCATGTGGAGCGAGCACTGCTCGTACAAGAACACCCGCCCGTTGCTGAAAACTTTCCCGACCAAGTCACCAAAGATTCTCGTCGGCGCGGGCGAGGAGAACGCGGGCATCATCGACATCGGCGACGGCATTGCCATCGCGTTCAAGATCGAGTCGCACAATCATCCGAGCGCAGTGGAACCGTTCCAGGGCGCGGCCACGGGCGTGGGCGGCATCGTGCGCGACATCTTCACGATGGGTGCGCGGCCGGTCTGCGCGGTGAACTCATTGCGCTTCGGGCCGATCACGAACGACAACGGCGGCGGAACGGAAGCCGAGATCGCCAACAATCGCCGCCTCTTCTCCGGCGTGGTCAACGGCATCGCGCATTACGGCAACTGCTTCGGCATCCCGACCATCGCGGGCGAGGTCTATTTCGACAAAACCTACGAAGGCAATCCGCTGGTGAATGCGTTTTGCCTCGGAGTGCTGCGCCATGAGCAGATTGCGCGTGGCGCGGCCAAGGGCATTGGTAATCCGGTTTTCTATGTCGGCCCCGCCACGGGTCGCGATGGTTTGGCGGGTGCAGCGTTCGCGTCGCAGGATTTGACCGATGAATCGGCGCAGCAACAGCGCGGCGCGGTGCAGGTCGGCGATCCCTTCATGGAGAAACTCGTCTGCGAAGCGTGCCTCGAACTGCTCGCCACGGGTTGCGTGGCCGGAATTCAGGACATGGGCGCGGCGGGGTTGACCTGCTCGACCTGCGAGACGGCGGCGCGTGCCGGCACTGGGATCGAGATCGAATTGGATAAAGTGCCGCAGCGCGTGCCGAACATGACGAGCTACGAGATCATGTTGAGCGAATCGCAGGAGCGCATGCTCATCATCGTGAAGAAAGGCCGCGAGGCCGAAGTGCAGCGCATCTTCGACAAGTGGGATTTGCCGTGGGCGGAAGTGGGCGTGGTCACGGACACCGGCCACATGGTCGTGCGCCACGGTGGCAAACTCATCGTGGACATTCCGGCCAGGAAGATTGCCGACGAGTCGCCCATCTATCAGCGCGAATCTGTGGAGCCGAAGTATCTGGCCGCAGTGCGCGCCTTCACCCTCGACGGAGTCGCGGACACGAAAGACGCCGCCGCGAATCTCAAAGCGTTGCTCTCCTGGCCGACTATCGCGTCGAAGAACTGGGTTTATCGCCAATACGATTACATGGTGCGCGACAACACCATCGTGGCACCCGGCAGTGACGCGGCGGTGCTGCGCATCAAGAGTGATTCGGTGCCCGAGAGTCCCGGCGGAAGTTTCCCGGACAAACTCATCGCCATCTCCGTGGACTGCAACGGCGGCTACGTTTATCTCGATCCGTACGAGGGTGGAAAAATCGCCGTAGCCGAAGCGTGCCGCAATCTCGCCTGCTCTGGCGCGGTGCCGCTCGGCGCGACGGATAACCTCAACTACGGCAATCCCCACAACCCTGAGTTGTTCTACCAGCTCAAGGAATCCGTGCGCGGTCTCGCCGATGCCTGCCGTCACTTCAACGCGCCCGTCACCGGCGGCAACTGCTCGCTCTACAATCAGAATCCCAGCGGCCCGATTGACCCCACGCCGACCGTCGCCGTGGTCGGTATCATCGAGAAGGCGGAGCACATCACCACGCAATGGTTCAAGGACGAGGGCGATGTCATTCTCCTGCTCGGCGACGTGATGGACTCTGGCGACAAGCTGCAAGGGCTGGGCGGCTCGGCTTATCTGAAAGTTATTCACGGCCAGAAGACCGGCACGCCTCCGCGCATGGACATGGAGAAGGAGAAAACTTTACACGACGCACTGCGCGGCTGGATTGCCCAAGGCGTGATCAAGAGCGCCCACGATTGCAGTGAAGGCGGCCTCGCCGTGGCGCTGGCCGAATGCTGCATCAGCCAGCAGGTCGCGCGGGAAACGCCGCGACTCATTGGTGCCAGCGTGGATGCTGCCGCTTTCGCGCCGCCCCCGCAGGAACAGGCCGGTTTGTCCTCCGTGAAACGGGTCGCGCCCTCCGGGGAGCATGTTGATCTGAGGACCGACGCGCTGCTGTTTGGCGAAACCCAGAGCCGCATTATCATCTCCACCACTGCGCACCACGCCGCCAAAGTGCTCGGCCAAGCCAAGGTGCTCGGCATCCCCGCCGTTCAATTCGGCAAGGTCGGCGGCAGCGAACTGAAGTTCCGGCTCGCCGATCGCGAACTGGCCTGGCCGCTCGCCGAACTGCACGACGGCTGGTGGAACTCCATTGCCCGCGCGATGGCCTGACG
>JBBQYK010000513.1:0-2489 GCA_038208765.1 Verrucomicrobiota bacterium | reverse complement strand
ACATCAATGCGCCGCACGAACTTGTGTCCGTTGTCGATGTCGAAGACCAGGATGCCGCGCGACGCGTTCGTGTCCGGCTGCGCCGCGTCGGGCGAACCCACGTAGAGGTAGCGGCGCACAGGAGACTCGGCGGCGTGGGTGACCACGCTCAACGACAACAGGGCGAGCAACAAAATAATCGGGTGACGCATGGCGGGAGTGTGAACGGGCGGGAGCGGCGGTCAAGCAACACGTCAGGGACTCTTGGATTTCGGAAATTGCCTGAGTGCCGTCAGGTCGCTAATGTCTCTCGCGTTCGCGATGCCCCTGAAACTTGAACTAAACGGCGAAGCTTGGTGGCTGGTTCTTGGCGAATTGGCCCAGGCTCTTGGCAAGGATGGCCCGCCGCTCCGGCTTTGCCTGATCGGTTCGGCGGCGTGCCTCTTTGGCGGCATGGATGGCCGCACCTCCGCCGACCTCGACATCTGGAAACCGGCCAGCGACTACGACCGCCTGGAACTGAAAATGGCGGCGGAGAAGGCCGGACTGCTCTTTGATCCCAAGCAGACCCTCGACCCGGAGCGGCCGTATTTACAACTGGTCGAGCCGGGCCTGACGCAACTCGGTCAGTTCGAGCCGGTGCTCATCGAACGCCTGGGCCGGCTGCACTTGTATCGTCCGCCGGTGGAGAATTTGATTGCTGCCAAGCTCATTCGCGCCGAGCCGAAGGATTTGAGCGACATCCGTTTTCTCATCAGCCACCACCGTCCCGATTTGGCCCAAGTGCGCCGCATCGTAATAAGCTTCACCCCGCCCGCCCGCGAGAGCGCGACGGAAAACCTGATTTATTTCAAAGTTTTTGCACCGTGAACATGAATGCTCGCGAAGAAGAACTGACTGCGCGCCGCCTGCTCGCTGACCAAGCGCAAATCGACGTATGCCTGCATGAAAAGCGCTGGGCCGAACTGGCCGCGCTCGTCCGCTTCGCCCGGCGCGACGCCCCGGTGTCGCTGGCCCAGACCGATCCCGCTCTCTACCGCCAACTGCGCGAGCAAATCACGCGCTTCTTCCTGCGCGGCGGCGATGTGTTCTCGCTGGAAAAGCTGGAGAGCCTGGCCCGCGAGTCATGATTCGCCATAGGCAAACTGCATTGCTTCCACTTTTCCCCTTCGCTCCGTAGAGCCGCGCGCTTTGTCCGCCACACTTTATGATTTGCTGCCGCCGCGCGATGCAGTGACGAGCGACACGTTGCTCGGCGGGTTCCTCGAATACGTCGAGGCGCGCTAGCTCCAGCTCTACCGCGCGCAGGAGGCGGTGATTTTGGAATTGTTCGAGGGGCGCAATGTCATCCTCAACACGCCGTAAAAGATTCAGTCCCGCGCTCTTTACGCCGCGACTCAGGGCGACACCCGCAGTTGATAGAAACGCGGACTCGCAACGGGCGCATTGGTGTCCGTCCAACTCGTGGTGCCGGGCAGGCCGACCAGGTTGCTGCGGAGCACGGAAAAGGCCGGCGCGCCACCCAGGTTCGTCGCCTGCTCCAGGGTGTAAGTGCGGTTGGTGACGCTCGTCCAGGTGAGGGTGAGGTTGGTGGGCGTGAGCACCGGCGCAGCCAGCCACAGCACGGACCGGGCGTTGGTGGGGTTGGTCCCAGCCATCCACTCCTGCCAGGTGTTGTGACCGTCGTGGTCCGCGTCCACGTCATCCGCCGAGCCGTCGGGGGGCAGGCCGGATTGCTGGAGCCAGCCAATGAACTCGCCCAGCCCCGGCCCCTGATATTCGTAAGCGCCCATATCCACCACACCACCCACGATGCGTGGGCGGCCGTCCAGGTCCGTGGTGTTCGTGGCATAGGCGTTGTTGGCGGCATTGATGCAGGGGGAGTTGGATTGCAAGCGCAGATTGCTCCAGCCGTTGGTGTCCACGAACAGCGGCGCATTGGTGATGTTGCCGACCCCGTTCGCAGGGGCGGGTGTGGTGCAGGAAAAGTTCAAGGTGCTCCCGGAGTCATTCGATCCGGTTGGTGCCGTGTTGTAATACACAATGCAGTTCTTAACCGTGCTGAAATACGTGCCGCCGCCATCGTCACTCGCCAGATTTCCGGCCAATGTACAATTCGCGAGCGTGGCCTCATAGGCGCCGCCGCCGTAGTCGGCGGAATTGCCGATCAACGTGCAGTTTGTGAGCGTGCCATATGACGCTCCGCCGCCATAATCTGAGGCCGTATTACCGATCAATCTGCAATTGACGAGCGTGCTGCCATACGAGGCTCCGCCATCGTAGTCAGCAGAGTTGCCCGTCAACGTGCAGTTGGTCAACGTGCTGTAAGCGGCCCCGCCGGCGGAGCCTGCTGTATTGCCGGCAAGTTTGCAGTCGGCCAGAGTAGAATCGGCGGCCCCGCCACCTTTGGACGCTGTATTGTTGGTGAGCTTGCAGCTATTCAGCACGCACTCATAAGCCCCGCCGCCCTCGGGTGCCCAATTCCCCATGAGCGTGCAGTTCGTGAGCGT
>JBBQYK010000512.1:0-2497 GCA_038208765.1 Verrucomicrobiota bacterium | reverse complement strand
GGCATCGGTCACCACCGCCGCTGGCGCAGCCGCCTACTCGCCGACCTGCGCATCTGGCGTGTCGGGGGTTTCCCGAACCATCTGGTTTTCTACCGGGAAGAGGAAAACTTCGTCGCCATCGTGGCAGTGCTGTCAGGCCAGCGAAGCCTTGAACGAATCCTGCGGAAACGCTGAACGCGGTCACCTGCGCGTTCAAACTTTCAACAGCCGTTTCAAATACTGCCCCGTGTGGCTCTCCGCGCAGGCCGCGACTTGCTCCGGCGTGCCTTGCGCCACGATGCGTCCCCCGCCCTCTCCGCCTTCGGGACCGAGGTCAATGACCCAGTCCGCGACTTTGATCACGTCGAGGTTGTGCTCGATGACGATGAGCGTGTTGCCGGGGGCGCGCAGTTTGAAAATCACTTCGAGCAGCTTGTCCACGTCGGCGAAGTGCAGGCCGGTCGTCGGTTCGTCGAGGATGTAGAGCGTGTGGCCGGTTTGTTTGCGGCTCAACTCGGCGGCGAGTTTCAGGCGCTGCGCTTCGCCGCCGGAAAGCGTCGTGGCGCTCTGGCCGAGACCGAGGTAGCCGAGACCGACTTCCGCGAGCGTCAGGCATTGCTCATAAATCTGCGGCACGGCGCGGAAGAAGTTCACCGCCTCATCCACGCTCATGTTCAGCACGTCGGAGATGTTCATGCCCTTGTAACTAATCTCCAGCGTCTCGCGGTTGTAGCGTTTGCCGCCGCACGCCTCGCACGTCACATAGACCGGCGGCAGGAAGTGCATCTCGATTTTGATCAAGCCGTCGCCCTGGCACTTCTCGCAGCGCCCGCCCTTCACGTTGAAGCTGAACCGGCCCGTGGTGTAGCCGCGAATGCGCGCCGTCGGCAGCTTCGAGAACAGGTCGCGGATGTGATTGAACATGCCGGTGTAAGTCGCCGGATTGCTGCGCGGCGTGCGGCCAATCGGCGTCTGGTCGATGACGATGACCTTGTCGAGCAAGTCCTTGCCTTCGATGGCGCGGTGCCGGCCTGGCGTCTCCTTCGATCCGTGCATGTGGCGAAAAAGCGCACGCTGAAGAATGTCCACGATGAGCGTGCTCTTGCCGCTGCCGCTCACGCCGGTCACGCAGGTCAACGTGCCGAGCGGGATGCGCGCGTCGATGTTCTTGAGGTTGTTCTCGCTCGCACCGAGCACTTCGAGCCAGCCGCGATCCTTGCTCGGCTTCACGCGCTGCTTTGGCACCGCGATGCTCAACTCGCCGTTCAAATACTTCGCCGTGATTGAGCGCGGTGACTGGAGAAGTTGTTCCAGCGTGCCTGCTCCAACAATCTCCCCACCCCGCACCCCCGCGCCGGGTCCGAGGTCGAGGATGTAATCCGCGCGGCGAATCGTGTCCTCGTCGTGCTCGACCACGATGACGGTGTTGCCCAACTCGCGCAGACCTTCGAGCGTGATGAGCAGCCGGTCGTTGTCGCGTTGGTGCAAGCCAATGCTCGGCTCGTCCAGGATGTAGAGCACGCCCACGAGTCCCGCGCCAATCTGCGTCGCCAACCGAATGCGCTGGGCCTCGCCGCCGGAGAGTGTGCCGCTCTCGCGATTCAACGTGAGGTAGCCGAGACCGACGTTCTTCAAGAAACCCAGACGCGCGCGAATCTCTTTGATCACCTCGTCCGCAATCTTGTGCTGAAACGCCGTGAGCGAGGAACTGAGCCGGGCGAAGAATTCATCCGCGCGGTCGATGGCCATTTCGCAGACGTCCATGATGGACGTGCCGGGCACCCTGGAGTGCGGCGACTTGTCGCCGCCTTTTCGCGCCGCGACTTGTCGCGCGCCGCCGGGCGACAAGTCGCCCGGCGTGGAAGGCGGTGACAAGTCACCGCACTCCAAACTGCCTAGCGTCACCGCCAGAATCTCCGCCTTCAGCCGCCGCCCGCCACACGCATCGCACGGCTGCGGGTTCATGAAACCCTTCAGCCGGTTGCGCGTGAACTCGCTTTCACTCTCGGCGTAGAGACGTTCGAGATTCGGAACCACGCCCTCGAACGGGCGCGTGACCTTGCTCATCTTGCCCGCGCGCCAGAAATTGAAATCAATCTCCGTCTCAGCCGTGCCGCGCATGAGCTTCGTTTTGAAATCCTCCGCCAGATTCTTGTAAGGCACCTCCAGGCTCACACCGCAGTGTGAAGCCACCGCCCGCAGCATCGCCTTGTAGTAGGTGATCATCCGCTTCCCGCCGCGCCGCCACGGAAGCACCGCGCCGCCATCCAGCGACTTGTCGTGATCTGGCACGACCAGCGCTTCGTCGAAAACCATCTTCTGCCCGAGGCCGTGGCAAACGGGACAGGCACCATGCGGCGAGTTGAACGAGAAATGTTTCGGCGACACGCGCTCGAAGCTCTTGCCGGTCTTCGGGCTGAAAGCGCGGTTGGAATGCAGTTGTTCGATCCAGTGTTGAGCGTTGGACGTTGGACGTTGGACGTTGGACGTTGCCGCCGCTTCCGACAGCGACCCGACC
>JBBQYK010000511.1:0-2499 GCA_038208765.1 Verrucomicrobiota bacterium | reverse complement strand
TGTCCATTAACCACTCATGCGTTGGTCGCACCTCATTTTGGCCTGCTGTTTCTGCGCCGTCTCGGGCGTGGAATTGAACGCCGCACCGGCTCCCGTTTCCTTCCGCAACGATGTCGTGCCCGTTCTCTCGAAGGCGGGGTGCAGTGCCGGCACTTGTCACGGGAACAAGTATGGCAAGGGTGGGTTCAAGATTTCATTGCGCAGTCAGGAGGCGGATTTTGATCTCATCGCCGTGACGCGCGACGCCGCCGGGCGGCGCGTGAATCTCATGGACGCCGACCACAGCCTGCTGCTGCTCAAGGCCACGACGCAGGTGCCGCACGAGGGCGGGTTGCGCTTCAAGCGCGAGTCGGAGGAGTATCGCATCCTGCGCGACTGGATTGCGGCGGGCTGCCCGGATGATTCGGAGAAAGCGCCGAAGGTCCAGCGCCTTGAAGTCACGCCACTCACGCAAGTCCTCACCGAACCGAAACGCGAAGTGCAACTCAGTGCGAAGGCGTTCTTCTCCGACGGCACCATGCGCGACGTGACCTCACGCGCCGTGTACGAACCGGCGAACAATCTCGTGAAAGTCACGCACGACGGACTCGTGCAAAGCGAAGGCCCGGGCGAGACGACGGTGCTGGTGCGCTTCCTCGAACAGCAGTTGCCGGTGCGCCTCGCGTTCATTCCGGCGCGGCCTGGTTTCAAATGGAGCGCGCCGCGCGAGAACAACTACGTGGACAAGCACGTCTTCGCGAAGCTGCGTTCGCTGCGCATGAATCCTTCCGCGCTCTCCAGCGACACGGTTTTTCTGCGCCGCGCTCATCTCGATTTGCTCGGCGTCCTACCCACGGCGGACGAGGCGCGCGCGTTCCTCAACGATCCCGTAGCCGTGGCGGTGACGCCGCGGGAAAATAGTGCCGCCGCTTTACAGCGGCAGCTACAGAAACGCGCCCGGCTCATTGATGCACTGCTAGAACGCAACGAGTTCGCCGAGTTCTGGGCGCTCAAGTGGGCTGACCTGTTCCGCAACGAGGAGAAGACCATTGATCGCAAAGGCGTGCAGGGTTTTCACGGCTGGATTGCCGCCGCGCTGCGCGAGAACCAGCCGGTGGATCAATTCGTGCGCGAGATCATCGCCGCGCGCGGCAGCACCTATTTGAATCCGCCGGCGAATTATTACCGCGCGCTCCGCGATCCCGTGACGCGCGCCGAGGCTACGGCGCAGGTCTTCCTTGGCGTGCGGTTGCAATGCGCGCAATGCCACAACCATCCGTTCGACCGCTGGAGCCAGGATGATTACTACGATTGGGCCGGCCTGTTCTCTCGCGTGAGTTACAAGGTTTTGGAGAACAAGCGCCGCGACAATCTCGACTCGCACGAGTTCATCGGCGAGCAAATCGTCTATCTCGCGGACGAGGGCAAAGTGACCAACGCACGCACTGGCCAGCCCGCCAAACCGCGCTTCCTCGGTGCGGCGAAACCGCTCGCGAAGGACGAAGACCCGTTGCGCGAACTCGCGGCGTGGGTCACGGCCAATCCGCTCTTCGCCAAGTCGCAGGTCAATCGAGTGTGGTTTCATCTCATGGGCCGCGGTCTCGTGGACCCGATTGACGATTTCCGTCCGACGAATCCCGCGAGCCACCCTGAGTTGCTCGATCAACTGGCGAAGGATTTTGCCGCGCAGAAGTTCGATCTCCGCTGGCTCATTCGCACGGTGATGAATTCGCGCGCTTATCAACTCGCCGCTGAACCGAACGACACCAATGCAGGCGACGAGGCGAATTACTCGCACGTCCTGCCGCGCCGGCTGACCGCCGAGCAGTTGCTCGACTCGCAGCACGAGGCGTTGGCCGTGCCGGCGAAATTCACCGGCTATCCCGTGGGTTTGCGCGCGGGTCAGTTGCCAGGCGTGGAGGCGGTGCGGCTCCGCGAGAAACGCCGATCGAGCAGTGACACGTTCCTCACACTCTTCGGCAAGCCGATGCGCCTGCTCAGTTGCGAGTGCGAGCGTTCGAGCGAGACGACCATGAGCCAGGCGTTCAATCTGGTGAGCGGCCCGGAGATCAACGAGTTGTTGTCTGCGCCGGACAACCGCATCCAAAAACTCATCAACGCTGGAAAGGACTCGCGCGAAATTATCACCGAACTTTACTGGCATGTCCTGAGCCGTCCGCCGACGCAGGCGGAACTCCTGGAATTTTCCGCGCGCGTCGGGAAAGCGGAGAGCCAGCGCAAAGCCTACGAGGACATCGCGTGGGCGCTGCTGAACGCGAAGGAGTTCATTTTCCGCCCGTGAGTTGGAGTTCACGCTTCAGCGTGCCTGGGGTGTTTTCATTCTTCCGTGTCTTCCGTGTTTTCCGTGGTTACTTTTTCCGCCGGACAAGCTGAAGCTTGGACTCCAACATGAAACGCACCGCCGTCATTAACATCGTCGGACTGACCGAGGGACTCATCGGCGAAAACACGCCTCTCATCAGCGCCTTTCGCCAGCGACAGCACCTCGCGCACATCCGG
>JBBQYK010000510.1:0-2503 GCA_038208765.1 Verrucomicrobiota bacterium | reverse complement strand
CGTTCTTGGTCGTGGCGAGATCAATGTCCTCGCTGCCGGCCTTGAGCTTTCCGGGGTTGAACATGCTGGGCATGTTCTTCGCGGAGGAATACATGTTGCGCCCCGGATCGTTGCCGCCCCACTGGGGCCAGTCTTGGGCGTGGGTGACGAGGCCGCAGGCAAGCAGCGCGGCGGTGAACAGTGCAACTCTCTTCATAATTCAGTGTCTTGATTTACACGCCAACGCACAATGCGATGGCTTCTCCGATCAAATCTGTTTCGTCTTCGGTGATTCGCCCGATTCTTCGCACCATGCGAAGCACCGAGATGGACTTCACCTGAAAAGCATCTGCGCCCGACTCCTTGCTCAAACCGTTGGTCGGCGTCGGCGCCAGTTTTGTGAACCACGGCCTTTGCGCGAAAGGAGGCTGCCATTCCGTCACGGGCACCACGATGAGCAGCGGCAGCCGCCCGACTTCCGGCACATTCATCACCACCGCGGGGCGAGCCTTCTGTATCTCCGCGCCGATAGATGGGTTGAAGTTCACTTCCCAAATCTCACCGCGAATCGGCTTGTCCATAGTCGAGGGGTGCGTCCACGCAATCGTTGAGCATCTGCGACTGCTCGCGGTAGAGCGTCTCCGCGCCGCCGGTCTGTGCGGCGAGCAGACGGTCGCGCTCGGCTCTCGGCAGACGGCGGAGTTCGCGTGCGGTGAGCGCCGCCGGCTTGAGTTTCACGACGTAGCTGAGGACGGATTGCGCTTCCGTTTCCGAAAGCAACTTGGCCTTCGCGTAAATCAATTCGGCGGTACTCATGGTTGCAAGCTAATGGTTTGGTCGCGTCACGGCAACGGCGTCAATTCGCCGTCACCTTCACGTTGTCGATGCACACGCGCTGCTCCTGCGGCGCGAAGCCGAAGAGCCCGGGCGAACCGTGGACGTGCGCTTTCTTGTGCGGCACTTCGATGGTCCACGCCGCGGGTTCAGCCTCGCCTTTCTTCCACGCCTTGGCGCGCACCACGCCGCTGCCGTCCGCCGCGACATCGACGCGGGCTTTGAGGTGATACCATGCGTTCGGCGACCACTTGAAGGGCACGGCGGTCTTGATGCGTTCCTGGTTCGAGTTCACTTCCAGTTCCTGCGCGTTGCCTTTGAGGATGATGGCGTAGCGCTGATTGATGATGCCGACCTCGGACATCTTGCGGCGGTTGCCTTCCGTCAGCACGTCGGCCTCGATGGTGTAGTTCTTCAAATCCGGCGAACCGAAGAAAACCTGTCCGCGCTGGAAGAGCTTGTTCTCGATGGTCTTGGTCAGCGCCTTGGTCTTCACGCCATCCACTTCCTTCTCGCGCACCTCGAAGCGGATGCGGGCGCTGTTCCACGGCAGCGGCGGATAGGCGAACGCTGTGGGCGGCTCCACCGTGTTGGTCGTGGTGTTGCTTAATTCAAAGCTCTCGAAATCCTGAAGCATCGGCGGCGCGGGAATGACACGGCCTTTGATGTAGCCCGTCAGTGCGCCGAGCGTGGCCTTGAACTGACCCGCGCTTGGGGCCGGCGTCTTGTCGGCGACCAACTGACCGTCGGCGTTGAAGCCGCCATTGATCCGCACCTTCACCAGCGCCGTCGGCGGGATGAACGACTCCCACTTCACGGACTTGGGATCAATGTTCTCATCCACGGTGAAGCCGTTGGCATCAAGCGAGCGAATCCTGAACGACACCGACTGGCCCGGATTCAAGAACACTTCGTAGGGAATGATCTGAAGCTGCTTGGCGGGGCCGGCCTTGGGCCAGGGCTGAACCTGCTTCGCATACTCGGCCTGGGCGGCGGCCAGTCCGGGGTTGTTCCCGGCTTTCCCGAAGCAATACAGTTTCTTGTCCGTCTGCATGTAAATCTTTCCGTTGTAACCGAGCGGTGAACCGTAAGCCTTGCCAATCAAGGTGGTCTTGCTCACCTCTTCGCAGCCTTCGCGCGACGGCTTCAGCACGAACAGGTCGCAGGTGCTGCCCGCTTCTGTGTCCCCGCTCGTGGCCGCGTCGCCCGCAGAAGTGTACATCGCCACATAGAGCAGACCGTCCGCGTAGAACGGCGTGCTCTGGCGCTGCTCGATGCCGAGTTTCTTTTTCCACAGCACCTTTTTGCCATCGTTGGCGTCCACGGCCGCGAGGTCACCGGTGCCCGTCATTTCGTAAATGATGTCACCCACTACGACGGGCGAGCTGGCCAGCGAACCGACAGCGTTGCGCCAGACTTCCAATTCCGACTGCTCGAAAACCTGCGGCGCAAAGGGCGTGGGCGGAGTGGCCGTCGCGGGAATTTTGAAAGCCGCCATGCGTCCGATTTCGGACGAGTCGATGTTCTCGGATTCATGCAGCGCGATGAGGTTGTTGCCGTGCTTGACCACCGAGGCATTGATGCCGCCTTTCGCACCTGCCTTGGCAAAAGAAAAACGCCAGATCGGCTCGCCCGTCCGCGCGTTGATCGCGAGGATCGAACTATCGCCGCCCGCGCTGTAGAGCACGCG
>JBBQYK010000509.1:0-2506 GCA_038208765.1 Verrucomicrobiota bacterium | reverse complement strand
TTGATGTTTCGCGACGAGCCACGCCGCGAGCTGCTGCGCGTGCGTGAACGCCGCCGGGATCGTCTCCTTGAGCAGCGACCCGAGCGTGATGGCCTCGGCGAAATTGTACATCTCCAGTTTCACCAGTTGCGTGCGCGGCTGGATGGTGAACGACTTCGGCAATCCCTCCGCATCGAACAGCTCGCGCCGGTAATACTCGTAGCCCCTCGCGATGGCCTGCGTAATCGCCGCGTCGTTCCACAGCCGGTTCACCTTCACCAGATTCTTCAGCACAAAGCAGGTGTGGAAATGATCGATGAACCGTTCCGACGGATGATCCAGCGCGTAGAGCCACGCGCCGTCCGCGCGCTGGTTTTGGAGAATGAAATTGAGATTGCGCCGAGCCGTCTGCTCGTAGCGCGGCTCGTTGAAGCGCCGGGCGGCTTCTGCAAGAACCATCACCCGATACGCGCTGGCGTTCAGCACCTGGCTGCGGTCTTTCGGCGAGTAACTGCCCGCCGCCGCGTCTGCCGAGGTCGGCGTGTCGTGCAAATCATTCTGCACGAAGCGTGCGATGGACTCGGCGACTTCCAAGTGCCGTCGCTCGCCTGTCGCGTCGTGCAAGCTGAGAAACACCTCAAAGCAATACGGCGTGGCCGTGATGAACGGCGTGTTGCGCTTCCACAGCCCGTGATTGTTCTGCCAGTCGAAAGGATAGCCCCAGCAGTGTCCGCTGTAGCCGGGGATGCTGGACGCGAGCAAATGGCCGGCGAACTCTTCTGCCCGCACCAGAAAACTCGCCTCGCCGGTGAGCGTATGAAGATTTAGGAACGCGAGCGCCAGTTGCGCATCCGCCGTGGCAAACCGCTGTTGCCCCACGAACAGCGCACGCACCGACGGACACAAAATTTCCGCCAGCAGCAACGGCGCGACCAGCGGCACGCCGAGCGGATTCTTCGTGTAGTAAAGCCGCCGCGCGAACAGCCCGTATCGTGTGCCCCACAAATCGTAGGGGTCGTGGCTCAGACCGTCGCCGTGGCGTTTGAGCCATCCGATGAATTTATCCACTGACGCCCGCAGACCTGGGAGCGCCAGCGTCTCGCTGGCGTGTTCAAGATCGTTCATGGCGTTCGAGCCGGCGGGACGCCGGCGCTCCCGGCGCGCAGCATCTCCGCCACCTGCGTCAGCGAAACGATCTTCAAATCCTTGTCCTCCGCCACCAGCCGCACGAACTCTTCGAACGCACGCGGATTGATGTGCTCCTTCGTGTGGCCAATGAGCACGAGCACGTCGAGCGGGTCGTCGAGATGCGGCGCGGGTGCGGAACGAATCCACCGCAGCAACTGGCGCGGCGTCGCGTTGTGGTAGTCGAGTTTCAGCGGCACGGGCTGCCAGAGAAATTTCAGCAGGCTCCACGGGCGACGCTTGGAAACACCAAAACGGTCGAGCATCTCACTCTGACCCTGCTTCGGAACGTTGCGGGAAAATTTCGCACGCAGCCGCTGCGGAGAGATCTGGTGAAAACGCCGCCCCATCACGGAGTGAATGGGAATCTCCGTGAGCGTGGCACCGGACTCGGGCTGGGCCACGTCTTCGCGCACACGCCAGCAACGGCGGTCGCGCGGGGCGGTGCGGTAATCCAGTTGCACCGTCGGCTCGTCGCGGCGCATTCCGCAGACCACCGAGGACTCGATGACGAACTCGTTTTCCGCGAGCGCGTGCAGAAGCTTGCGTCCCGGTTGCGCGGCGAACGCGCCGCAACGATAGCTCGTCACGCGCTGGCCGCAGTAGCTTTCCAATCGCTCCTTGCGCGCGCGGATGTAATTCGTAATCGCCGCCTGCTCCTCGTAAAGCGCGTCCACCGTGTGCGTGTGGCGATGCAATTGCCAGCCCTCCGCCGTGAGCGCGCAGCGATGCCACTCGGGATGCAGGTGCAGTTGAAAGTCGTGACCGCGTTTCGCAAGGTCGGCGATCTGCGCGCGAATTAACGCGCCCGGATCGTAACCCAGCCGCGCGCGCAAGGCCGCCGCGTTCTCCTCGAACGCCGTCTGCTCCTCCATCTCGACGAAGACTGTCAGCGGCGCACAAATTTTTTCCAGCGTGCGCGCCATGTGCTCCGCTGGCTCGGTGACATGCCGTCGCACGTCCCCGGTGCCGTTGCCGAAGATTTCGTAATCCACCGTGAGAACGATGTAGCGCATCAGAGCGTCTTGTTCTCCTCGGCGGCCACGCCAACCACTTCGCCGATCTGCCTCGCGCCGGCCAGGTCGAGCGCCACCTTGGAAATCACGTAGCGAAACTTGCCGTTGGCCAGGCGCGGGATGTGGTCCACCCGTTCAAACTGAAACTGCATTCCGTCGCCCGCGCGCTCGCGCAGGTTGTTCGTGATGCGTTCCTCATCCGCCTTCGAGAATCCCGGACGCGCCACCACGCGGATGCGCAGCAGCGTCCTCGACTCCTGAATCATCTGCGCCTCCTGCACCAGGGGCATTTCTTTGAAAACAAAATCCAGGCGGCTAAGAAACCG
>JBBQYK010000508.1:0-2514 GCA_038208765.1 Verrucomicrobiota bacterium | reverse complement strand
GGTCGAACTGATGAATCTCCACTGCGATCACGTTCGTCCCCGGCAGCAGCAGGCTCGCGCTCAAGGTCGCGGTGTCGATGGTGTTGTCGGGAGGGGCGTTTGCTCCACCGTTGTTCGCGAACGTGTTGAACAGGATCGGCGCAGGTGCGGGCGGGAGGCTGGCGCTGCGGAAAACCTCGGTGCCGTTCAGATACACCACGCCGCCGTCATCGCGCAGCATCCACAGGGCGAGACTGGTGAACGCGGACGGACTGGGAACATTGAAGGCGCGGCGGAAATAGATCGTGATGTTCGTCTGGAAGGTCGCGCTGTTGATCCGGCGGATGCGCGTCGCCTCGTCGTTATCGCCGTAGCCGAGCTGCGCCACGTTGTTGGACCAGAACGCCGTCTCGATGAAACTGTTGCTGCGCCAGGCCGTGCCTTGGTCGCTCCCGTCGTCGAGATAGCGCCACGCGGAGCCGGCGGCGATCAGCGCCGAGGGCGCATTCGTCGGCTGCTGCGCCAGCGCGTAGGCCGCAGATGAGCCGGTAATTTCTCCACCCGAAGGATTGGCCAGCGCCACGCGCCAGGTGGCCGCACCGCCCAGCACGGAGGGATTCGCGAAGATCTTCTTCACCGTTTCGCCTGCTGTGAAGGTCAGCGTGCCGCTGGCGAAGACCGTGGAAGGCGATTCAACCGTGTAATCCACGCTCACGGAATTCGTGGTGAACGAACTGAGGCGTACCGGAAGGCCATTCGTCAAATCCGCCGCCGTGATCTGCAATCCCCACAGCGCCAGACCCACGCCCACCGGCGCGTTCGCCGGCGTCGTCATGAAGGGCGCGAGCCGGGCGGCGTCGGTCGCCGGATTCCAGATCGTGTTGCTCGGGTGAAAGCTGTTCGCCTGCGTGAGAAAGTTGCTGCGGATGTCCATCTGGTTCGAACGATAGTTCCAGGTGTTGTCCCAGACCTGGCCCCAGACGTCGCGATAGTTGTGGAGGATGAAGGAGTTCGTGATGGTGAGAAAACCAGTCTTCAACCCGAGGCCACTCGTGCCGGTGTAATTGTCGCCGAAGCGCGCGCCGACGGAATTGGCCGTGCTCAACAGATTGCTCGCGTCCACGAGCGGGCTGTTCGCGCCCGTGCTCCAGCCGGCCTCGATGCCCTGGCCGCAGTTCATCAGCACGCTGTCGTAGGTCCAGGTGCGACGGCCTTCGCCCGACCACGCGAGCGCCTCGTGCAACGCGGATTCCACCCAGCAGTTGCGCAGCACGGCGGAACCCGCGCCGCCGGAGCCGAAGTCCATCGCGTCGTCCTTGCAGAAGCCAAAGAGGCTGTCCGCGAAATAATTCGTCCCCCGAATGGTGTAGATGCCGTCGAAATCCGCATCCGCGATGGCCGCGCTGTAAATGCCGTCGACCGACGGGAACTCGATCATCGCCGAGCGGCTGACGATGTTCGTGCAGCCCTCCCATTCACCGACGGTGATGGCGCGCTGCACGAGCGTGCGCTCCCAGGTGATGGTGGAGAAGTAACCGTTGCCGACCTGCCCGGCGAGATTGATGGCGGCGCAGTTGGTCAAGCACACCAGAGCATTTGCGTGAACGAGCAGCAACGCCTGTTCGTTGCGGTGACTTGCGCCGGGAACAAATCCACCTTTTTGCTTGAACTGAGAGTCGGCGCCGGAGCCGGTCATGATCGCATAATTGGCGATCAACTGTGCCGAAGATCCGCGCACAATCCATCCACCCCACGCACCCGCATGTTGTTCGGGCGCGACGCGATTCGTGGGCGTGAACACGACGGGCTGCGTGGCCGTGCCGTTGATGAGCGTGCGCCCGGTGTTGGTGATGTTCACGCCGGGATTCAACCGGACCACCGTGCCTGCCTCGATGGTCAGCGTGGCGGCGGCGGGAATCGTAAGGTGGCCGGTGACATGGATGCGCGAGTTCGTCGGCCACGTCGTCGTGCCGAGCACGCCGGACACCGTCGTCCATGTCGTCGTTCCTTCGATGTTGATCGCTTTGTTCGCGGTGAGGGATTGCAGCGCGCCGTTGAAAGAAACATTGGTTCCAGCGGCAGCGGGCGGCAGCAGGCCGAAACCCACGCCGCGCAAAATGCGAAACGCACTTGCCTCGTGCCCCGGCGCGCTCACCCAGCCATTCACGCGACGCGCGTTGCCCAGACCATCCTCCACGCGCGCGATGACGGGAATGTCCAGCCCCGCCGGATAATCCTGCGGCGTCACGAGGTCGAGTTGCGCGCCGGCCATCTCCGCCGCCGTGGAGGGAATGGGCGGCAGCGGCACCCATTGAATCAAGCCGAGTTCCGGCGAGCCGCGCTGCGAAGAAAGAATGATGAAGCGCACGAGCGCGTTGGACACCGCCAGCGTGTTGTTGTCGGTGCGCGCCACGTAGAGATCGTAATAGTCCATCTTCGTGACGGTGTTCGAGATGCCGGCGGGCACGGTCACGCCATTGAGCGTGACGGCGTAACTGAAGCCCGCGTTCGTCTGCACGCGGAAGGTGGCGGTGT
>JBBQYK010000507.1:0-2524 GCA_038208765.1 Verrucomicrobiota bacterium | reverse complement strand
TGACCACGGTGAACTGCCTCGGCGATTACGGCGGCACGCTGGCGAATGGCGGCGAGCGCGTGGCGTTGAGTTTTCCTGACCAAGTCGCGGAGACGAACCAATTCGGGCAGACCATCACGAACATCATTTGGATTGTCGCGGATGAAGTGACGTATCGCGACGGCGGACGCTGGGGCCGCGCGAGCGACGGCGGCGGCAGTTCGCTGGAACTGATTGACGCGCTTGCCGACAACCGCCTCGCGGCCAACTGGCGCGATTCCGACGAGTCGCAGAAAAGCCCGTGGGTCACGCTGGAATGGACGGGCACGCTGGACAACGGCAACGGCGGTCTCGACCGCGTGCAACTCTTCCTGCTCGGCGAGGGCGAGGCGCTCGTGGACAACGTGGAGGCGATTCAGGGCGGCACCGACCGCATCAGCAACGGCAACTTCGAGAGCGGCGCGAGCGGCTGGACCTGGCAGGGCACGCACGCGAAGAGCTTCGTGGAAAACTCCGGCGGCTTCGGTGGCGGCAAATGTCTGCACGTCGTCGCGTCCGCGCGCGGCGACACGGGCGCGAACCGCATCTGGACGGCGACGACCGCGGCGTTCGCGGGCGGCCAGCCCGGCACGTTGCGGGCGAAGGTGAAATTCCTGCGCGGCCATCCTGAGTTGCTGCTGCGCATCAAGGGCGCGTGGCTGGAGGCGAGCACAAACCACATCGCGACGAAGCAGTTCGGTACGCCGGGCGCGATCAATTCCGCGACGCTCGCCGCCAGCGGCAACGCCGGACCGGCCATCGCGGACGTGAAGCACACGCCCGTTCTCCCCGCCGCGAGCACCGCCGTGACCGTCTCCGCGCGCGTCAATGATCCCGATGGGTTGTCCTCGCTGATTCTGCATTACCGCCTCGACCCCGCGACGAATTACACGCAGGTCGCGATGACGAACAACGGCGCGGGTTACTACAGCGCGCCGGTTCCCGGCCAGGCGAATGGCGCGATGGTCGCGTTCTACATTCAGGCGGCGGACAACGGCTCGCCGCTCGGCGTGTCGTTGTTCCCAAGCGATCCGCCGTTGCGCGAATGCCTCATCCGCTGGGGCGAGCCGCAGCCCACGGGCACGCTCGGCCAGTATCACATCTGGATCACCGCGGCGACGGAGAGCTACTGGTCCGCGCGCGAAAAAAATTCCAACGAGCCGCTCGACTGCACGTTCGTGTATGGCACCAACCGCGTCATCTACAACGGACGCACGCTCTACGCCGGCAGCCCGTGGCACGCGCCCGGTTTCAGCGGGCCGCTCGGCGGCATTTGCGATTACGTCTTCCGCGCGCCGGATGATGATCCGTTGCTGGGCCACGATGACTTCGCCATCGCCTCGCCGGGCAACTTGAACAGCGACCCCGCTTACATGCGCGAGCAGATGGCGTTCTTCGTGTTGCGCCAGTTGGGCGAGCCGTTTCTGTATCGCCGCTTCTTCCGGCTCTACGTGAACGGCCAGCAGCGCGGCACGCTTTACGAGGACACGCAGCAACCCGGCGGCGACTGGGCCGAGCAATGGTTCCCCGATGATCCGAACGGCGATCTGCACAAGATCGAGGACTGGTTCGAGTTCGACGACACCGGCAACTCCTTCAACTTCAACGTCGATGCCACGCTGCAAAATTTCACCACCGACGGCGGCGCGAAGAAACTCGCGCGCTACCGCTGGAACTGGCGCAAGCGCGCGGTGCAAGGCTCGGCGAACAATTACACCAACCTGTTCGGCCTCGTGAACGCGCTGAACTCCAGCGGCCCCGCCTACGCCACGCTCGTGCCGCAGTGGCTCGACCTCGAAAACTGGGCGCGCGTCAGCGTGCAACAACGCATCGCCGGCAACTGGGACGCCTACACGATGGGGCGCGGAAAAAATTGCTACGCGTTCAAACCCGATGACGCGGACCGTCCCTGGAAGCTCTGCCCGTGGGACATTGATTTCGTTTTCGACAACGGCGGCAACGCGCCCACGGACGGCCTGTTCGGCGCGGGTGATCCGACCATCAACACGCTGCAAAACTGGGTGCCGTTCCGTCGCGAGATGTATTCCGCCTATGACGAGGCGGCGAATCAGATTCTCACGCCCGCCGTTTTCGACGCGCGCGTGGATGCGATTTACAACGGCCTCGTCAGCGAGGGCATCGCGCTCGACAACGGCGCGGGCATGAAGAGCTACGTGGCCACGCGGCGCGCGACGATTCAGGGCGCCCTCGCCGCGAACGCCACTGCGCCGATGAACATCACATTGAACGGCGGCGCGGATTTTTCCACGAATCGCAATCTCATCCAGATCACCGGCACCGCGCCGGTGGCCGTGGACGACATCCGCATCAATGGCATCAAGCAGAACGTGACCTGGACGGGCGTGAACACCTGGACGCTGTTCTACACGCTGAACTCCGGCGCGAACGCGCTGAACATCACCGGCGAGAACCGGCACAACGTCATCTTCACCAACGACACCATCAGCATCACCTACACCGGCCCGGCCGAGACGCCGCAGGAGAA
>JBBQYK010000506.1:0-2536 GCA_038208765.1 Verrucomicrobiota bacterium | reverse complement strand
GCGGCATTTACGAAGTGGCCGTCGGCGACACGCGCGGCGCGCTCCGTTTCGCTGCGCAACCGGACGCGGGCGAATCCTCGCTCGACGAACTTTCCTCCGAGCAAAAGAAATTACTCAGCGCATCCGCCCATTTGGTCGAGTGGGCGCCGAACATCTCGCTGAAGGATCAGATGCAACAGGCGCGCAGCGGCGCGGAGTTCTGGCTGCCCATCATCATCCTCGCGCTGCTCGTCGCGGGGGCGGAGACGTTTCTGGCGCAATGGTTCAGCAGGTCGAAATGAAAAATCCAAAGTCCAAATCCCAAATCCCAAACAAGCTCCAAAATCCAAATTCCAATTGGACCGTCGGCGACGCGGCAACGTCTTGGAATTTGAAGGTTGGAATTTGTTTGGGATTTGGGATTTGGGATTTGGACTTTCTGGCGCATCGCCAGTCCCCATGACCGAACTCCTCCTCAAACTTCTCGGCACCGGCGTGGACGACGCGCTCGCCGTCAGCAAAGCCTCGCTGGCTTTTCGCGGCGGCGTGGGCATGCCGTGGATTGTTTTCGCGGCCATCGTGTTCGGACTGCTGACTTGGTGGAGCTACGCGAAATCACCGCAGACTCTTTCGCGCCCGCGCAAATATCTGCTCACCGCGCTCCGCCTCGCGTTCTTCGCGCTTGTGCTCGGGTTGCTGCTGCGCCCGATTCTCGCGCTGACCATCGAGGGCAGCATTCGCCGCTTGCTCGTGGTGCTGATTGATGATTCCACGAGCATGAACATCAAAGACCCGCGCCTCGATGCCGCGGACCAGAAGCGCGCCGCGCTCGCGCGCAACGTCCTCGATCCGGCGAAGGGTCTCGGCCAACCCCTCGACGGCATCCGCGCCAAGGACAACGAACAGATCGCGCGCGTCGAGGTCGTGCGCGGTGCGCTGAAGAATCCACGACTGAATTTGCTGCCGCGTCTGGAAAAGAACTTCGACCTCGACCCGTTCACCTTCGGCCAGGGCGTGGCGCAGTTGGCACATCCGGAAACCAAGACCAACGAGTCACGCAAGATTGCGGACTACACTTGGATCGAAAAACTCGCGCCCGCCAGCCCGCTCACGCCCATCGGCGATGCCTTGCGCGAGGTCATCAATCGCAAGCGCGGCCAGCCGCTCGCCGGCATCGTGCTCGTGACCGACGGCGCGAACAACAGCGGCGCGCAACCGCGTGAAGTCGCCACCATGCTGCGCGCGGAAGGCGTGCCGCTCTACGTTTATGGCGTCGGCATCACCTCGCCGCGCGACATCATCGTGGCGAACATCTTTGCGCCCGACGTGACCTTCGTAAGCGACGACGTGGCTGTGACCGTGCGCGTGCGTTCGCAAGGGCTGAGCGGCCAGAGCGCGCGGATCAAACTGCAACTCAACAGCACCACGGTGGCGGAGAAGGAAGTTTTGTTCGGCGCGGACGGCGAGCAAGTCGTGTCCATGAGCTTCACGCCGCAGAACAAAGGCGAGTTTGAACTCACGGCGTCGATCGACGCACGCGACGACGAGACGGTGAAGGAGAACAATTCGGCGAGCCATCAGCTCAAGGTGGTGGACAGCAAAATCCGCGTACTGCTCGCCGACCAGTCGCCGCGCTGGGAGTTCCGCTACCTGCAGGCCATGCTGATGCGCGACCGGCGTGTGGAGTTGAAATGCTTTCTCGTCGAGTCTGATCCAGCCATCGCGCGCGGCACGAACTCGCCCTACGACGATCAGTTTCCATCGCAGCGCGAGGAGATGGGGAAATATGACCTCGTAATTTTCGGCGACATCGATCCGCGAAAGCTCTCGCCAAACCAGTTGGAGACGGTGAGCTACTTCGTCTCGGAGCTGGGCGGCTCGTTCGTGATGCTGGCCGGGAAAAAGTTTTCCCCGCACGCCTATCGCCGCACGGTGCTCGACAAAATGCTGCCCGTGGAATTCGACGGCGTGCAACTCACGGCCACGGAACCGGTCGCCGACAAACCCGTGCGTCTTGAACTCACCGCCGCCGGGCGCGCGAACCTGATGATGCGTCTCTCCGACCGCGAGGCTGAGAGCGCGGCGGTGTGGAAGCAACTGACGCCGGTCTATTGGGTCGCGAAAGTGTCGCGCCCGAAGCCCGCCGCCGAAGTGCTGCTCGTTGATCCCGATCCCGGCAAGGAATCGCGCTTCGGCAAGATGCCCGTGGTCGCGATGCAACAATACGGCGCGGGCCAGGTCATGTACGTCGGCACGGACAACACCTGGCGCTGGCGCAAGAACGTCGGCGACCTTTACTACACCACGCTCTGGGGCCAGGTCGCGCAGCGCATGGCGATGCTGCACGTCCTCGGCGGCTCCAAGCGCACGCGCCTCTCGACCGACAAGAAAAGTTACGTGACCGGCGAGCGCGTGCTCGTCTTCGCGCGCCTGCAGACGCCGGGCGCGGAGCCGTTGCAGGAGGCGTCGGTGAAGGGCGTGTTCGGATTGCGCAGCGGCGGGCAGAAGACAGAAGTGATTCTGCGTTCCGCGCCGGATCATCCGGGATTATATCGCG
>JBBQYK010000505.1:0-2555 GCA_038208765.1 Verrucomicrobiota bacterium | reverse complement strand
GCTTCGTCATCAAGAGCGACACGGATTTGGAAAACACCTGCACCTGCCGCGCCTCGCGCGAGTGGGGCACGATGTGCGCGCACTCCGTGGCGGTGGGGCTGCACTGGTTAAAGCCGGCCGCAGCGAAAGATAGTGAGCGCGCGGGAAAACGGGAAAGTGAGAAACCGGACGCACCTCTTCCACAAGTCTCGCGCCTGCGCCGTGCGGTCGCGGGTGAACCCGGCCTCGAGCCGCTCGAACTGCACGTTATTCTCCCGCCGAATTTCGCGGACTCCGCTGGGCGCGGGAAAGTGATGCTCGTCATCGAAGGAAAATGGTCGCGCGGTCGGGTGCCGTTGAATGCTTTGCCGAAGGAGCGGCCCTTCCAACTCAGCGCCGAAGATGAGCGACTCCTGTCACGCATTGAAGTGTTCGCCGGCGAACCCGCCGGAATGCTTGTGCTGACCACGAAAGAATTTGCCGAACTCCTGCCCGCGCTCGCGGAACATCCGCGCGTGACGCTGGGCAAGACTACTCCGCTGCGCATCACGCGTGAGCCGTGGTCGCCGCCGATGCGGGCGGAGTTGCAGGCGAACGGCGAAATTATTCTCGCAGCCGTAGGACAGGCGTCCCGCCTGTCCAACCAATCTAAAAAAGATGTCAGTGGAACAGGCGGGACGCCTGTCCTACTGGATGGCGGCTGGGTCTTCGCGAACCACACGCTGCAACCGCTCGCTCTCGCAGCGAGATTTCTCTCCGTGCTGCAAGCGCCGGTGCGCCTCAACCGCCAGCAGGTGCCGTCCTTTCTCAACACCGATTTCCCGCGTCTCGCCGCGAGCGGTTCGCTCGAAGCGAATTTCACGCTGGATGACTTTGCCGTGGAGCAACAGCCACCAAAATTTCTGCTGCATCTCACTGGCGGACTGGCGCAACTCGCCGCGCAACTTCAGTGCAAGTATCCCTCGCGCGTCATCACGGCGGGTGTGTCCGGCGCGGGCGATTCGCCGTGGATGCCGGACGCCAGCGCGCCCACGCGTTACGCGATGCGCGATCTTTCGGCGGAGCAGCAGGCACTCGGTAGGTTGCTGCGCGCGGGCTTCACCGGGCCGGATTCGCAAGGGCGGTACCAACTCAACGGCCAGGAGCGCGTGTTGAATTTCTTCGCGCGCGAACATCCGAAAATGCAGAAGGAGTGGACGGTCACGATGGAAGAACGCCTCGACTGGAGCACGCGAGAGAAGATCGAGCGCATCGAGCCGCGCTTCGAGATTACGCCGAGCGGCGTGCAGTGGTTTGACTTCGGCGTGTCCTTCGCATCGAGCGGCGGCGAACAGTTTACCTCGGCGGACGTGCAGCGGCTGATTCTCTCCGGCCAGAGCCACACGCGATTGAAGAACGGCAAGGTCGCCGTCATCGACACCGGCGCGGTCGAGGAGCTGCAACAGTTTCTCCTCGATGCCTCGCCCACGCAGCAGCACGGCAAGTATCGGCTGGGAAATGTGCAGGCCAGCTTTCTCGATTCCACGCTGACGCAACAAGGCTGGCAGGCCCAGTCTCCGCAGTCTTGGCGTGAGCGCGCGAAACAACAGAGCGGCGAGGCGAAACTGGATTGCCCGCCGCTCGGTGATTTGGAAAAAGTGCTGCGCCCGTATCAAAAGCATGGCGTGGCGTGGATGAACTTTCTGCGCACGAACGGCTTCGGCGGCATCCTCGCGGACGAGATGGGGCTGGGAAAGACGTTGCAGGCGCTGGCATTTCTCCGTCGTGCCTGTGCCCCCGGCGGGACGCCGGGAGCACCGTCCCTCGTCGTCTGCCCCACTTCGCTCGTCTTTAACTGGGTGGCGGAAGCGCAGAAGTTCACACCGCAACTCAAGGTCGTCGCCTTGCACGGCGCGAACCGGCACAAGCTCTTCGAGGAAATTCCGCGCAGCGATCTCGTGGTGACGAGCTACGCGCTCATCCGCCGTGACCTCGAACGCTACCAGCAGTTTGAGTTCGACACGGTGATTCTCGACGAGGCGCAGCACATCAAGAATCGCGCGACGCAAAACGCGCAGGCCGTGAAGATGATTCGCACGCAGCACCGGCTCGTGCTGACCGGCACGCCGCTGGAAAACTCCGTGCTCGATCTGTGGAGCATCTTTGACTTCCTGATGCCGGGCTATCTCGGCAGCCCGAAGGATTTCAGGGAGCGCTACGAAGTCCCCATCGCGCGCGAACGCAGCGTGGAAACGCAGGCGCGGCTGGCGCGGCGTCTGAAGCCCTTCATCCTGCGCCGCCTCAAGCGTGACGTGGCGAAGGATCTGCCCGCGAAGATCGAGCAGGTAACTTTCTGCGAACTGAACGATGATCAGCGCGCGCTCTATCAGCAGGTCATGGAGTTCAGCCGCAAGGAAGTGCTCGAAGCCGTCGGCGCGCAAGGACTGGCCAAGAGTCGGCTGGTCATCTTCACCGCGCTGCTGCGGCTCCGGCAGATTTGCTGCGACTTGCGGTTGCTGGATGCCTCACGCAAAGGCCGCGAAGGACGCGAAGAAGAAAGCGGGACCGAGGAACCTTTGCGCCCTTCGCGGCCTTTG
>JBBQYK010000504.1:0-2574 GCA_038208765.1 Verrucomicrobiota bacterium | reverse complement strand
CACTGTCCTCCGCATAATTAAAACCTTCGCCTGCTGCTTTCATTTCTTCCGCCATGCCTGCCACCACAACGGCAGCAGGAAAACGGAGACGAGCATCGCGCAGACGATGCCCATTCCACAAACTTTTCCGAGGCTCGCCATCCCGGCGTTGCTGGAGAAGGCCAGCGAGGCAAAACCCGCCACCGTGGTTGAACCGGCCAGCAGCAGCGCACGCCCGATGGAGCCACGGACCATCGCGAGGTCGCCGTGATGCCGCTGAAGCGCGAGTTGAATGTGGATGCTGAAGTCCACACCCATCCCGAGCAGCAACGGCAGCGACATCAAGTTCAGCAAATTCCACGACCAGCCGGCCACGCCCATGAAGGCCATCAGGCATAGACCGCTCACCGCCAGGGTCGCCATGCTTAACACCACTTCCCGCACGCTGCGGAACGCGAGCCAGAGCGTGAAGAGCACCAGCACCGTCATGGGCAGCATCACTTTCCAGAAGTCCCTCTTCACCTGCGCGAAGACGGTGTACCCGAGCACCTCCCAACCCGACACGTAGATGCCGTCCTTGGCGAGTTGTTCGCCGAAGGCGAGCAGACGCGGCGTCAGTTGCGTGAGCGGCATGTTGGTGTTGCGGTAAATCAGTCCGAAGGTCATCGCCTGGTCGGCGCGGCGTGCGATGAACTTGTCGAGCATCCAGCGGCTGCTGTCGTTCGTGGGCCAGAAGACGCCGGTGGATTCCGACGCGGAACGCCACGCGTCGAGCATGTTCTGCGACAGTTCGAAGGACTGGCTGGTGAAACCCGCTTGCACCGCCGCCTGCTCCATCACGTTCCGCTTCTGCGCGAGCGACGCGGCCACGGCGCGGTTCGCCGTTTGATGCGCCGGCTCCGGCCACACGCTGGTCGAGAGCGTGAAACCGGTGAACCAGCCGTTCGACACGCCTTGTTGCATTGCGGCCTCGGTCGTCTTCAGGCGCGTGGCGATTTCCGCCTCGTCGCGGCCGGTCACGAGCACCCACATCGGCTCCTGCGTGCGTTTGAGCTTCTGTTTGATTTCCGCGATGGCCGAGTAGGCCGGGCTGTGGCGCGGGCGCAAGGCGTCGGCGGAATTATCAAATCTCGGATGCCACGAGAGCAAAGCCATTGCGCAGAGGAACACGACCATCACCGTGCTCAACCACGGCAGCGGCACACGACGGAACGCACGCTCGGGAACGTGATGCCCCTCGTCGCTCTCTTGCGCGTGCGCGCGCCGACGCATCAGCGGCGGCAGATACGCGTAGAGCATCACCACCGCCGCGAGCGCGATGCCGATGGCGACGAGCGTACCCAATTGGCCGAAGCCCGGCAGCCCCGCGAGATTCAACACGAGAAACGCGCCGCACGTCGTGACCGTGGACCAGAAGATTCCCGGCGCGGCCATTTTCCGAATCGCCGCGACGGAGAGCTTCGGATGACTGCGCGATTCCTGATACAGCACGATGCCGAAATCCTCCGCCAGTCCGAGCAGGATGGACGCGAAGCCGAGGCTCATGATGTTGAGCGTGCCGAAGAGGAGTCCGCCCAGCGCCATCGTGCCGCCGAGAATCATCAGCAACAGCGCCGTCAGCCAGAGCAGGGGTTTGAGCCTTCGGTGCGTGAGATAAAACAGCGCGGCGATGACCAGCAGCGTCGCGCCAGACGGCCCGGCGAGATCACGTTTCAGCCCGGCGGCAATTTCCGCAGTGAATGCCGGGCGGCCGGTGTAACGCACTTTCACCGGAGCGTGGACCGCTGAGTCCGCGTGTTCGTCATTTCCGGATCGCGCGGACTCGGCGGTCCGCGCTCCGAGTTCCACGATCCCCGCGAGTTTCGCCGCGTGCAGCGTGTTCGTCACGATGGTGTTGACCTCCTCCAGCCAGCGCGTGCATTTGCGGTAATCCGAAATCACCGGCCGCGCCTCGACGAAGACGACGCGGAAGGTGCCGTCTGCCGAGACGAAGAAATCCTGTCCCTCGCCGAGCGCGCTCGCGCCGCTGATGGTCTCGGGCAATTGCGTGAGGCCAAAGGGATCGTAGCCGCGCCGCGCGAGGTCCACGGGCGAGAGCGATGTGGTGAGCGCCTCCTGCGCGTCACGCAAAAGCACGGGCAGGTTCGTGTCGGCGAGCCGGTTGGTCAGCGTGGCGAAGACGGACGGCGGCTGGTTGAACCACGCGTAGGCGATGAGTTCCGCCGACTGGCCGGGATTCTCCAGCCACAGCGGCTGCCAGGTAACTTGACGCGTGAGGTTCGTAGCCGCGCGCAAGGCCTGCGCGATGCCGCGCGCGGCATTCTCCGCCGCCTCGGGGTCTTCCGAGTTCAGCGTGATGATCAACTCGCGTCCGTTGGAGAAATTCGTCTGGTAAAGTTTGATCCCGCGCACGACCGGGAACTGGTCGGGAAGCAGATTCAGCACTTCGACATCGAGCCGCAGCCGCCATAATCCGAACGCCATCGGAATGACGAGCAACAGCCAGAGCCAGTGGCGGGAGAGTTTCATCAAAGCAACTTGTAGCGGCGTCTCGTAAGAGCGCCGCCGTTATCCTGAGCAAGAATGGCGGCGCTC
>JBBQYK010000503.1:0-2576 GCA_038208765.1 Verrucomicrobiota bacterium | reverse complement strand
AGTCTCGCCGGAGCGCCCGCGCGTCAGCACCTGCCAGAGCGCCTCGGCGTGGTCGCGCACAAAAATCCAGTCGCGCACCTGCTGGCCGTCGCCGTAGAGCGGCACGGGCTGCCGCCGGAGCACGCGGTCGATGATCACGGGGATTAATTTCTCCGCGTGCTGGCGCGGCCCGAAGTTGTTGCCGCAGTTCGTGATTACGGCGGGAAATTCGTAGGTGCGATGATACGCGCGCACCAGTTGATCCGCCGCCGCCTTGCTCGCGGAGTAAGGCGAACTCGGCGCGTAAGGAGAATTCTCCGTGAACGCTGCCGCGCCCGGCGCGAGGTCGCCATACACTTCATCGGTCGAGACGTGGAGGAAGCGCTGGCCGCCCAGAGGCCCGGCCCACGCCGCGCGACACGCTTCGAGCAGATGAAACGTGCCGAGCACATTCGTCTGCAGAAAAACTTCCGGCGCGGCAATCGAGCGATCCACATGGCTCTCCGCCGCGAGATGCAGAACGTGCGTGATGCCGTGCCGCGCCACCACTTCCGCCGTCGCCGCACGGTCGCGCAAGTCGGTGCGCTCGAAGCGATATTTCGGATGCGCGGGCAGGACGCCGAGGTTCGCCGGATTCGCCGCGTAGGTGAGACAATCGAGATTCACGAGCAGCGTGATCTCGGGCCGCTCGATCAAATGATGAATCACGTTCGAGCCGATGAAGCCGCAACCACCGGTGATGAGAAGGTTCATGGGAGCGCGGACCGCCGAGTCCGCGTGTTCGTAATTACGACAAGACGATGAGCACGACGCAGCGGGTGTGAACACGCGGACTCGGCGGTCCGCGCTCCGTCCAGGCTGGGGAGCGAGCGTTTCATTTCGGAAACTCCACGACGATTTCCTTCGCGCCCGCCGGCACGGCTGTCTCCGTACTCTTGCCGCCCGGCCAGCGGACGGCGACATGAGTTGGCGTGGTGGCCATGCCAAGCACCGCGACGGCGCTGTCCTGCGAGAGCCAGCCGGAGCCGCCGTGAATTTCATGCGCCGGGCCGTTGGAGCCGTTCGCATATTGCAAACGCACCACTGCGCCGAGGCCGTCGGGATTGCCGGGCGGGCCGGTCAGGCGCACGCGCAGGCCGGGGCGCGCGCCGGTGTTGCGAAAGAGTTTCGTCGCGCCCGCGTTCTGCGCGACGACGAGATCAATGCGACCGTCCTGATCAAAATCTCCGACGGCGCTGCCGCGTTGTTCGCCCCAGAGTTGCACGCCGGATTCCTCGGCCCGCAGCGGCGTGAGATTTCCTTGCCCGTCGTTCTTCAGCCACAGGCCGCGCCCGGCGTCGAGACGCGGCACGTCGTCGCGGGTGGCGAAAAAATTCTGGGCGAGAAAAACATCCTCATCACCATCGCCGTCCGCGTCGGCGACACTCAGGCCGAAGACCGGTGCCCACTGCGCCTCGCGCGGCAGCGGCCGGGCCTCGAAATGATCACCGCGGTTCAGGAAAAGCATCGAGGCGAGCGTGTTGACTTCGAGTTCCTTCGCCGCACTGGCGCGCTCGGCGAGCGCCTCGGTCACGCTCACGTTGCGGAACGAGGCGTGGGTCGGAAACCGCGCGCGCAGAAACGGCATGGGCGGCGCGAGCAGCGTCAGGTTTTCGCGCGGAAGAAACTTTTTCGACGCAACCTCGAATTCAGACTCGATCAGCTGGACGCCTCCATCGCCAGCCAAATCCCCGTAGTAAAGACGCAAAGGGCCTCGGGTCATCGCGCGCCAGCCGCTGTTCAAACCCCAGTTGCCTGCGATGAGGTCGAGCCGTCCGTCGCCGTCGAAGTCGCCGGAGGTCACGCTGGCCCACCAAGCGTGGAAGGAGTTGAGAGAGGAGAGCCGAGGGTCGAGAGTCGAGCCGGTCAGACGCGGATTCCACCGCGAGAGTTTGCCGTGGTCGTTGCGGAAGATTTTCAGCGGCCCCCATTCGCAGGCGAGAATGAGTTCGGGGAAACCATCGCCTTCCAGATCACTCCACACGGCGCTGCTGATGAGTCCGGCGTTTTGCAGGAGCGCCTGGTCTGAGGCGCGATGTTCGAGCGGACGGTGGAGCAGCACCGAGGCGGCGGACTCGGGATAGCGGCCCGCCACGACACGCGCGCCGACGAAAATTTCCAACGTGCCGTTGCCGTCCGTGTCGGCCACGGCCACGGGGCCGGGGGAACCGGCGGGCATCGCGAACGGCAGCGAGGTGACCACGCCCGACGCGCTGTAACTGAGCAGGGCGGCCGCGTCGCCGGACTCGTAACTCGCGCGCGCGATGAGCAATGATTTTTTCCCGCCGCTGGCCCAGGCGCTCAGGCCGAGCAAATCATCTGTGGCCAGGCCGGGCAGATTGGTCGCGGTGAACGCGCCCTGCTTCGTGGCATGGAAAATCGTGAGCGGCCCGCCGCGTCCGCTGCCCACGGCCAGCTCGTCGCGTCCATCGCCGTCGAGATCAATCCACGCGACGCCGGGGCCGAGCTGGCTGAGCTTGCGCGTGAGCAACGGCTGGCGGGCGAAATCATTGAAGGCTTCCTCGTGGTGCTGGTGGTGGAGCAGGGCGCTGGCGTCG
>JBBQYK010000502.1:0-2581 GCA_038208765.1 Verrucomicrobiota bacterium | reverse complement strand
GAAGTGCATCGTGAGCAACAACGGCAGGCCGAGTCCGCCCAGCATGACGCACACGAGCCGGATCATCGTGAGCGGTTGGAATTTTCCGGTGATGAGCAGCGCGGTTTTTTTGAGCGGTGTGAGTTCGAGGTCAGTGCTGTGGCGCAGTACAGAGATTTCCAACGCGAGTTTGAGCAGGGCACTGATGATCACGATTCCCGCCAGCGTGGAAGAAGGTTGAATCATCGCCGCGCCCGCCGCGCCGAGGAGGACCGCGGTGCCGAAGAACCACGGCACGCTGCGCCGCCAATGCCAGAGTGGACGTTGCGTATCGTGGTAAATCATAGCCGAGCAGAAGACCCCGAGCAGGCCAATCAGCGGAGCGCCGGCTTCCAGCACGGCGCGAAGGACGCTGAACAATCGAGCCGTGCTGGAAGCTGGCGCTCCAAGCGCGAGCGCGAGCGCGCCGATAAGCAGCGGTGGAAACATTCCGAAGACCACGATCTCCCGGCTCATCCACGAGCGGCGCAAGTTCAGGAATGCGCGCCACGCGCCGAGCGGACGACCCAGATGAAAGATGCTCGCGCCGAGTCCCACCGCGATCAGTGCGAACGAAAGCAGCAGCATCGGCAGCGACACCAGTTTGAGCAGCGCGGGGATCGTGATGACGCCCACGGCCGCCTGCGACAGCACGAGCATGAACACGAGCGGCCAGTGCGCGGGTTGGGGCTGCAATGCGGTCGAGTCGGCAGCGATGAGTCTCGTAGCCGCGTCTCGTGAGAGCGCGGCTGATCCATTCGCCGCGTCCACGGGCTGAATGGCCGCGCTCTCACGAGACGCGGCTACGGTGTAGTTCGTGGTCGGCAGCGTGTAGGCGCCCGCCGGTGCGCCGCTCAGGAAATTCTTTCCGCGCTCGCGGAACTCAATCGTCACCGCGCTCGTGCTGACCTTCGTGATGCGGATGGCCTCGTTCGGACACGCCTGCACACACGCCGGCGCTTCGCCCACGGCGAGGCGGCTCGAGCACATGTCGCACTTGCGCACGATGCCGAGGCGCGCGTTGTACTTCGGCACGTCGTACGGACATTTCAGCACGCAATACTGGCAGCCTATGCACTGGTCATCGAGATGCCGCACGATGCCGGTGACAGGATCCTTTTCGTAGGCGAGCACCGGACAGCCGTTCAGGCACGCGGGATCGACGCAGTGGTGGCACGCCGTCGTGACGTGTTGCAGCGTGATGGCGGGACGAGACTCCCGAGCCACCGGCGGCGCGCTCAGGAGATTTACGAAGCTGCCTTCCACATCCGTGGCGAGGCGTCCCTGCCAGCCCTGGCGTTTGGGTGGCGTGATGAGCAAGCCGACCTCGCGCCACGTCTCGTTGTCGTCGAGTCCGTTCAGGCTGTGGCATGCGGTGACGCACGCCTTACAGCCGGAGCATTTGTCCAACTCGACTTCGAAGGCATACTGCTCACCGGGGCGCGGCGTTTCGAGCGGAAGCAAATCGCGGTAGTTGCGCGCGCCGGGCGCGAGTGCGTCATGGGCGCGCGAAAACCGCCCGACGGCGGTGAGGTTCCGCTGGTCGGCGAGCAACTGCTCGATTAGCGACGGCTCCGGCATGATCAAGCGTGCTCATTCGTTCGGCGCGAGGCCTTTCGTCGAAGATTGCGAATCGTGCCGGTTAAAATCATCCATCGCGTTAAGCGGCCCTTGTGCCAGATGTCCCGGCAGGGATTAGAACGGTTCAATTGCTTCGTGCGAACTCCTGAATGCGATTCATTCCGCGGTGAATCCCATGCCAAGCGAGGATGAGTACAAGGTGCCGATGAAGTTTCACCGGAGTCGGTGGTTTAATTCACTCGGTCATGCGCGTGCGGTGGAGCTGTCGCCTTTTGCGCAAGCTGTCGCTCGTTTCCAACAGTTGAACCCGCCAAAGTCACCCGCTAGTGTCCGCGTTCCCCGCAACCGGGGCGCACAAATTTATGCTCAAAGCTGGAATCGTCGGGCTGCCCAATGTCGGCAAGTCCACCCTGTTCAACGCCGTCACGCGCACGCGCAAGGCCGAGGCCGCGAACTATCCGTTCTGTACCATTGACCCGAACGTCGGCATCGTGACGGTGCCGGACGCGCGGCTGGCCGTGCTCAAGGACATCGCGAAAACGCAGGTCGTGATTCCAGCGGCTGTGGAGTTCGTGGACATCGCCGGCCTGGTGAAAGGTGCGGCGACGGGCGAAGGCTTGGGCAATAAATTCCTGACGCACATCCGCGAAGTGGACGCCATCGTGCAAGTCGTCCGCTGCTTCGACGATGAGAACGTCATTCACGTCGCGGGCACGGTTGATCCCGTGCGCGACATTGAAATCATTAACACGGAACTCGTCCTCGCCGACCTCGAAGCCGTGACCAAGCGGTTGGAGAAAGGCTCGAAGGATGCGAAGCGCGGGGACAAGATCGCCATCGCCGAGGCCGCGGTGCTGCAAAAATTCCAACCCGTGCTGAACGAAGGCAAGCCCGGCCTGACCGTGCAACTCACGCCCGAGGAAAAAGTCATCGCGCGCGGTTTCTACCTGCTGACCGACAAGCCGACCATCTTCGCCTGCAA
>JBBQYK010000501.1:0-2630 GCA_038208765.1 Verrucomicrobiota bacterium | reverse complement strand
TCTCGACGCCTATGGCGCGGACAACCAATCGTTCGCGCAGCAACCCTTTTGCGCGCGACAGGCGGGACATCACCGTGCCGATGGGCACACTCAAGATGCCCGCGATTTCCTCGTAGGAGTGGTCGTTCATGTAAAACAACGTCAGCGGCGTGCGGTAATGCTCTTCCAGTTCCAGCAGCGCGTCGCGGATGGCGTCGTCGCGCAGCACATCCACATGCTCCGGCATGATGACGGGCAACTCACCCTCGACGCTGCTGATTTCAAAGTGCGGCAGCCGCGCCCGACGATCTTTCCATCCCAGAAACACCCGGTAAAGCGTGGTGAACAGCCAGGATTTGACCTTGGTGATGTCGCGCAACTGCCCGCCCTTGGTGAGCAGGCGGCAATACGTTTCCTGCGTCAATTCGCAGGCGTCGTCCTCGTTGCCGGCGAGGCTGTAACCGAAGGCATACAGTGCCTCATACCAAGTCGCAACCGCGTGTTCGTAATCCGTTTCGTTCACAATGATGGGAAAGATGGTGGGCGGGGTTTATTCCAGATTTGTTTGGGTCACTTCCGCAATCATCGCCTCGAAAACTGCGATGCACGCGCAGGATTTGAGTCGTCGAGTGCGGAGAGGTTTGGTTCGTGCCTTGCGGTTCGGCATAAGCCAGCGGCATCAGTCCCAAGCTCACCGCGGCTGCGAGCATGACGAGGCAACTACGGCGCTTTGGCTCGTTAAAGGAAGCGGCAGTCACAATTTCAGCAGCGGTTTGATTTCGGCCTCGAATTCCGCCTTTGCGGTGTAGCCGACGTGCTTGCCAACAATCCGCCCGTTGCGATCAATGATGAACGTCGTCGGGATTCCTTCGACCCCACCAAATGCGCTAACGATGGCTTCGTCACCGAGCACGATGGGATAATTGATGCCCGTCTTTTCCATAAAGGCTTTCACCACGGACGCTCCGTCTTGGTCCAACGAGACGCCGACCACGACCAAGCCTTTGTCCGCATACTGCTTTTGCAGTTCGATGAAGCCGGGAATCTCCATCCGACACGGCCCACACCATGTCGCCCAAAAGTCGAGAATCACCACCTTGCCCGTGAAGTCGGAAGATTTCACCAGCTTGCCGTCCACGCCCTTGAGTTCCCATGCCGGGCTGGGCATGGAGGTTGTGGCAACATTTGTCATCTCGTTTGCGGAAGTGGAGGGTTTTCGCGCGGCGGTCAGCGCGAGCAACGCCGCTGCCGCAGCGATTGCCAATCCAGCCAGAATGATCGTTTTGTTTTTCATTAATGCGAGTTCGTGCAGGTGGGAGCAATCAGGTTTGGCAATTATTCCGTGAGTGCCGAAGAAGCCTGCGAAAGTAGATTGCCAATCCCGCCCTTCGCGGAATTGAAGTGGCGAACAACGATGCACGCCTCAGATCCCCGCGGGCCGCCACCGTCACGATGGGGATGAGGCTGCCGTCCATTTGCGTGACCAGCGTGGCCACGGAGGTTTTCGGCGCGAGGACCACCTGCGCGCTCATCTGCGCACCGTGCGCCAGGGTGTGCCGCCGCACCCGGCTGGTCGCCACCACTACGCCGTAGTGTTCGCCCACCCGCTGCGCGGCCCGCGCAAAACTTTCCTCGGCCCCCAAGTCCACCAGCGCCTCCGTTCGCAGCGGGTGTGATTAGAAGTGGCGGTCAGTGAGAGGAATTTTTCTCTGGGGCAAGCCTGAAAAGGTAGACCGGAAGCGTAAGATGGCCGCTTCATCGCCTCGCCTTCCATTTTTTAGATTGGGGCAGATGCGCAGCCGCGCGACCAGCCGACTCTAACCTTTCGTGGCGCTGTGCGGAGCCGCCACGGGTTTGGATTCTGGTGAGCCTCGTTCCCGCAGCCAGATGGAGAGAAATACGATGGCAAAGACGGCGAGGAATTCGCTCTGCCAATTTTGGAAAGACTCAAACCAGAAGCGCGCGGAAGTCAGATATTGCAAAATGGAAATCGCCGCCGCTCCATGCTCGGCCCGTGCCGAGTTGTAATGCAATCGGCCGCTGATCAAGTGGCCGACAAACGAGATCAGGAAGAGGGCGAACAGCGCCAGCGAGAGCGAGTGCTCGTAAAAGGCCAGCCACACGCCGCCTTTCCGGACCGGCCACGGCGCGTTTTTGTCCGCCCGGTGCCGGCGCGGGTCTTCATCCACGTCGGCGGACTTGTCCGGGTCTTTTGACTCGGAAGAACCTTTTTGGAAAAGGAACACGGTCAGGATGACGTACGCCGCCATTTGCAGAAACTCGCTCTCCCAGTTCTCGAAGACCGCTTCCAGATAATGACTGCTCACGAGGTAGGCGCTCAGTTTCAAGTCTGGCTGGCCGTGCCGCTCGCGATCCTGATTGTTCTCCGAGAAGCCGGTGAAGGTCTGGCCTGCCAGCAAGACGACAAACAGCCCGAACATCACCAGCGAAAGCCCGTGAGAGCGGAAGAACTTTTTCCCCTTCATGAAATCACGCGGGAGCATTTCGTTTCGCGCGGCGGGCGGGCGGGGCGACGACTTTCGTGACGGTCACCACCTGCGCGCCCGCGACGGGTTCGAGATGCGATCCATATTTGTTGGCGTAAAGCTGGGTGAACTTGGCTCCGAAAAAAAGTATCTGTGCCGAGTAAT
>JBBQYK010000500.1:0-2631 GCA_038208765.1 Verrucomicrobiota bacterium | reverse complement strand
AGGCGCTCGATGTTGCGTCCGCCCCAGACGCGCTCCTTGAAGTGTGGCGTGAAAGTGAAGGGATAAAGTTCAGTCATAGTTTCACGGGGTTAGTCGGCAACAGCCGTCTCGAACTTCAGCGTGCTAATCACGGCCCAGACTTGCGCCCCACGCCCGGCTGGGTTTGGCAGGCCAGGCTGCGTCCACCCGGGATGATCAGTTTGCTCACGGATCGAAATGTTGACGACCTTCTGGAATTGAATCGGAGGGCGGTTCATCGGATCAACGTGAGGAGTGGTTGTTCCTTGGCGAAGGCCCGAGCCAGCGGCGCATCAAACGTGGCGAGACTTCCCCGATGCCGACGCGCCAGCGCCACCAGATAATGATCCGTGACCTGGCTGTGGGAGCGGATCAGCGGACGGAGAATGTCTGTTCCAACGAAGGAAATTTCATCCGGCCAGAATTCATGCCGGGCGTCCTTGATGATGGAATCCAAGGAGAGAAAAGCATCCGCCGGCTCATTCGCATAACCGATCGCAGGATTCGATGAGATACGGATGAATCCGCCTTGCGTGAACGGGCAGGTCGCGAACGATTTCACGCCGCGCAGCCAGCGCGTGACTGGAGCGTGATGCACATGATTCTCCCAGGCCAGCGCGATGAGCGCGTTGGTATCGAGCAGATACGTCATGCCGTTTCCGCTTCGAGTTTCTTAACGAGTTCGCTGGAAAGGCGCGGGCCTTTGGCGGAGCGAAAGACGAGGAAGCCTTCCTTGGATTTCACGAGCGTGGCTTTGGGGCGCTTGGGCGGAGCCAGGCGTTCGAGGAGATATTTGCCGCGCCCCAGCCGTTGCAGCCGGAACAAATCGCTCTTGGCCAGATGATCGGACTCGCGCAGTTGCTTCGGCAAAGCAAGCTGGCCTTTCGATGACAACGTGACGGTCGTTTCCATGCGGCGGTAAGATAGTCTTTCACTGGCGGGAGTTGCAACACCCCAACCTTCACGGGCGGGGCGGAACTTCCCGCAGGGCCAGCGTGTCTGCTTCCACAGTCGCAGCGGGGGCGGGAGAGCTCACCGACAGCTCGGAGTCCGCACGCGCCTTTTCACGGCGGCGATAGTGATCCATCAGCTTCTTGGCGTCGTAATCGCAGGCGCGGGCCACTTGCTCGCGGTGGCGGTGCAGGTCAGCGATGATTTCGTTCATGGCGCGAAGCTACAGCAATTCCGCGGGTGTGCATATCACGGGACAGACAAATCCACACGCCTGACAGGCCGCGATCAGCCGCCGTTCCAAGTGGGGGTTGTGCAGGTGTGTGCAGTTCCAAGTGAGGAGGAAATCCACGCGATGCGCAGCCGCAATCGCGAGATGCACCGCATCGGGCGCGGCGATGACCGGAATGATTTTCTCGTTGAGCAATCGAGCCACGAGCGCGTCCGCCTCCGTGGTGCTGGCGAGCCGGGGCAGGTCGCGCAATACCTCCAGCCGTTTGGCCGCGAAAGAGGAATCACCGCTCGCAGCCTCGTCCAGTACGGCTTCGGAAATGAACACATCATATTTCTGACGGTGCGATTCCCACCAGTCCCGCGTCGTCTGCTGATCCGCCGCCAGCCGCAAGTCACGGCTCGGCCGCGCGACGAGGTAGCTGGGAATTGTCGTTTCCAGGTAGAGGCGCGGGTTCATTCGTGGAGCAGTTTTCTAATCCCCCGCCGTCGCCGGCTCGGACTTTCGTTCCCACGCGCGCTTGGCCTTTTCGGGTAACGCCATGTCCACGCTGGCGTAAAAGGTTTCCTCGCCGAACAGTTCATCCACGGTCTGTTGGAACTCTCGTGACGGCGCGACGAAGTAGCGGTCGTGCGTCTCAATGAAAACGATCTGTCCGCCGGGCTGGCGGATGCGGAGGAAGAGCGGGCACTTGCCGGGGAAACGTCCGGTGAGCGCGAAGAGTTCGTTCAGCTTCGGTTCGCTCAGGTGAACGGCATCAAGGCGCAAGTGAACTTGCTTGGTGAATTTCTTCGGCGCGTCTTCGAGCGGCATCACTTCGACCGGGAAAATTTTCGGCGGCGCCTCGTCGTTGTTCACTTCGCCGATGATGAGCAGCGGCTTGTTCACTTCGAGCAGGAAGCGATACTTGTCGTAGTTCTCGTTCATGCAGAGCATGGCGAATGCGCCTTCCAAATCTTCCAGCGTGACCATCGCGTACGGCTTGCCGCTCTTCTTCGACATGCCCTGCTGCACAGCGGTGACGATGCCGCCGATGCGCGTCATGCTGCGGCCCGGCAGCGCGGCGACGGTCTTCGAGTTCGACAACGTGTAGCGCTCCAGAATCGGCGCGAGCGGCGTGAGCGGGTGGCCGGTGATGTAGAAGCCGAGCAGTTCTTTTTCGTTCGAGAGCAGTTCGCTCTGGGACCACTCCGGCACGCGCAACAGTCCGTCGTCTTTCACGGCGGCGCGTTCTTCCAACATGCCGAACATGGAAACCTGTCCGCGCGCGCGGTCGGTGGCGGCGCTGGTGGCACGGCCCGCGACGCGATCAATCGAGGCGAACAGCGTGGCGCGCGTCTCGCCGAAGCAGTCGCACGCGCCGGATTTGACCAGCGACTCAATGGCCTTCTTGTTGAGCGCGCGCAAATCCACGCGCTCCAGCATGTCGG
>JBBQYK010000499.1:0-2684 GCA_038208765.1 Verrucomicrobiota bacterium | reverse complement strand
ATACATGCGCTCGGCCCGGAGAAACCACGGGCCGCTCACCCACACTGGCGCGTGATCTTTCCACGCCCGCTGAATGGGAATCGCATGACCGACCACGCTGTCCAGGCCCTGCTCCAGAATCTTCGCCAGCCGCGCGCGCTCATCGTCCTGCTTCAAGTCCGCCTTTTGCGCGTCCACATTCAAAGGCAGCCGACGCTCCTTCCACACATGGTGGAACGGATCTTCATATCCCGGGATGACCCACTTCGGGTCCGCGCCAAGCCGGGTGCTCAACGCGGCGATAAATTTCGCGGAGTGTTCGTTCGTGTGTTGGTAGTTGGCCGCTTCCTCCGCGATGAGTTCATCCTTCTGCCAGATGGGCTGGCCGTCCTTGCGCCAGTAACAGCCGAAGGCCCAGCGCGGCAGGGATTCGCCCGGATACCACTTGCCCTGCCCGTAATGCACGAGCGAGCCGGGCGCGAACTTCCCTCGCAGCCGCTTGAGCAACGTGTCGGAGAGAATGCGCTTCTTCGGCGAGGTGGCGGTGAAGTTCCACTCCGGGCCGTCCGGGTCGTCGATCGAAATAAACGTCGGCTCGCCGCCCATCGTGAGCCGCACGTCGTGCTTCGTGAGATCGGCATCAATGGCGTGACCGAGCTTCTCGATCTCCTTCCACTGTTCCTCGGTGTAAGGCTTCGTGACGCGCGGCGATTCGTAGATGCGCGTGACCTTCATTTCGTGGACGAGTTTCGACTCGCACTTGTCCACGCCGCCAGTGACCGGCGCGGCGCTGCTCGGCTCCGGCGTGCAACTGAGCGGAATGTGGCCTTCGCCCGCGAGCAGACCGCTCGTCGGATCAAAACCAATCCAGCCCGCGCCGGGCAAATACACTTCGCACCACGCGTGCAAGTCGGTGAAATCAATCTCGGTGCCGCTCGGGCCGTCGAGCGACTTCACGTCGGGCGCGAGTTGGATGAGATAGCCCGACACGAAGCGCGCGGCGAAACCCATCGAGCGCAACGTCTGCACGAGCAACCAACCGGAGTCACGGCAGGAACCGCTGGCTTTGGTGAGCGTCTCCTCGGGCGTCTGCACGCCGGGTTCGAGGCGGATGCAATACTTCACGTCCTTCTGGAGCCGCTGATTCACCTCGACGAGGAAATCAATCGTGCGCGCCTGGGCCGTGAGATACTTCGCCATCAACTCGCCCACGAGTGCGAGGTGCTTCGTACTGGGCGCGGGCAGTTCCATGAACGGCGCGAGTTCCTTCTTGAGCACCGGTTCGTACACGAAAGGATAAACCTGCGCCGCCTCATCGATGAAAAAGTCGAATGGATTGTGAACCGCCATCTCCGCGACGAGTTCCACCTCGACGCAGAGTTCCTTCATCTTGCCCTCGAAGACAAGGCGCGCGTTCCAGTTCGCGAAGGGGTCCTGCTGCCAGTTGATGAAGTGTTCGCCGCCCGTGATCTTCTGCGAGTAGCTGAGAATCTTCGTCCGGCAATGCGGCGCGGGCCGCAACCGTACGACGTGCGGGCCGTGGCCCACGGGTTTGTCGTACGTGTAGTGCGTTTTGTGAAAGAGGGCGACGTGGATGGACATGAAAAAGTAATCAGTAATCAGTAACCAGTGAGCCAGCGGTCGTCGGTGCGGAGCAGCACTGATGACTGTTCACTGTTTCACTGATTACTTTCCCGCACTGCTGCTGCTGCTCCTCCTGCTGCACGAAATGATCCGTCATTGCCGTGTTGAAGGCGTGGAAGATGTAGGCGTTGAAGAGCGCCTCGCCGATGGCGTTGAGCTTCTTTTGCACGTCGTCGAGATACGTGTGCAGGCCGATGGCGAACACTTCGTCGATGGGGGTGAACTGGAATTCCGCGACCAGACGGCCCGCGAGTTTTTCCGCGTCATTCACGAAACGGCCTCTCGGCACGCCAGAGATTCTGCGCAAGGCGATGTTCAGTTCATCAATGCAGTAACGCACCGAGCGCGGGAAATCCTCGTTCAACAGCAGAAATTCCGCGACCAGCCTGGGGTCCACTTCCGCGCCGTGCAGTGACTTATAGGCGTCCCACGCGCTGCACGAGCGGAGCACGGCCGACCACGCGAGCGCATCCGCCTGGTTCACGACGATGGGGAGACCCTGGGCCGGCAGCGATTGGTGGCGCACGTCCAACATGCGAGAGGTCTTGTCCGCGCGTTCGATGAACTTCCCGGCCTGCGTGAACCACCAGCCTTCGTTGCGGATGAGCGTGGCGTGGCCGAGACCGATGAGCAGGAGGGAACTGTTTTTGATCTGGGTGAAAAATTCCGTCGGGCTGTCGCTCCACACGCGGCGGGCCTGCGGTGAAGTGATGAAGAGATACAGGCGGTTCAACTCCTCCCACATCTCGACGGTTATTTGATCGCGCACCATGCGGGCGTTCTCTCGCGCCTGGCAGATGGACGAGACGATGGAGTTCGGATTCGTCTCCTGGAAAACCATGAACTCGCAGACCGACGCGGCGGTGGCGCGTCCGTGCAAATGGTTGAACAGCTCCTCGTCGCCGGTGCAATCCACGATGGGCATCCAGTAATCACGCTGCGCCGTGTCGCTCGTGTCTCGGAAATCGAGCAGCAGTTGCAGGTTCACATCGAGGATGCGCGCGATGTTTTCGGCGCGCTCGATGAAGCGGGACATCCAGTAGAGGGAGTTGGCGACTCGG
>JBBQYK010000498.1:0-2688 GCA_038208765.1 Verrucomicrobiota bacterium | reverse complement strand
TGCGCCTGGCAAAATTCCCGCGCCTCGCCCGCGTCGGTGAAGGTGATCGCGTCATCAAGGCGCGGCACCCAGACGCCGGAGCGTTTCAGGTAGCGCCCGTTTAATTGGCTGCGCAGCACGTATTTCATTCGCGAGTCTCCGGGTTGGTGTGAAGGGAAGTTTCTTCGTGGAAAATCTTATCGCCGCAATCCGCTCCCGCTGATTGTAGAAATTCCGCCCGGTCAGGCGGATCAGAAAAAAGAAGCCGTTCGACGGAAGGCGCGTCATGTCCGTACGTCCCGGATCGTCGGGCGGTGATGTTGGAAGGTGGGTTCAATTTTGTCGGAAGCGTCCGGCGCGCGCGCCGAAGGCATGGCTGGCGCGGGACTGCAGCCACTTCTCCCACGCGGCGGCCTTGGGCCCGTGGAGCAGCGGGATGAGATAAGGCGCGAGCCGGAGCACGGCCTGGGTTTCCTCGATGTGATGCTGGCGTTGATACTCTTGCGCGAACTCCAGCGCGTCGAACGAGAGCGCGTTGTCCGCCCGCCGGACCCAGCGCCCCGGCGACTGGAAGTAGCGCCCGGTTGTTTTGTGACGAAGCACGATTTTCATAGAAGCGATGAGAAGTTAGCGGGTCACGATTCGGAAAAAAATCAGGGTCAGAACGGCAGGTGCCCCCGGCAATATACGGAAGCCACTTTCGGGGAAACTACGGGCAGTCCGCCGGCGAACCGTCTCGCGCCTCCCGCACGGGTCGTCCGGGAAGCAACACCGGCCCGAGACGGAAAGGCCTCGCGACTTGCAGCTGGAAAGCCGCCGTTACGCCACGCCGTCTCCGCCCACAAAACTCTTGCCAACGCGTCGGGTTGTGGGAATTTTCCGCGCCCTTCAGAGGCCAGTGTAGCTCAGTGGTAGAGCAACGGTTTCGTAAACCGTAGGTCGTCGGTTCAATCCCGACCACTGGCTCCAGTTTCGGGGACAGCCGAGTATAGCGAGGCGCTTGCCAAGGGTTTCACAATGAAAGTTTCACCTTTAATGCAAACCGCTACCGTCCATCAGTTGCATGAGCAGGTTTCCGAAATAAAGCCGGTGACGGTCCAGACGCTCTACAACATCAGGAATCTCGGCATCAAACCCTGTTGGCAATCGCCAGATTCCGCAGGTTTATGAATCAGGACGGCATTTTGGTGGCCCCGCCCGGAATTGAACCGGGATCCTCGGTTTAGGAAACCGCTGCTCTATCCATTTGAGCTACGGGGCCATGCGCGCCGGACTCTCGACTTGTCACCCGTTCTTGTCACCCAGAAAGACGCGCGCCCTGGCCATTGTCGCGCCGCGACGACTCGCCCGCAGAGCGAGCGTTCGGGGCACCGGGCGAAGGTGCGTGCGGTGGTTCGTTGCGCCGCTCTGCGCGGCGCTCCTCGTCGCAGCACGACGAGTTCCACCACCGCTTCCGGCCCGGAACTTTCAGTTGACAGTCCCTCGGCAAACACGCTGTCATTCGCGCCATTCTCTGAGGTTTGACGCGAGGAACGCCGTCTGCCCGGAGGTCCAAACGCAATTTCAATGAGTCAGAAGAAAATTAACGTCGCCATTGTTGGCCTCGGCTTCGGTGCGGAATTCATCCCCCTCTGGCAAAAGCATCCCCACGCGGATTGCTACGCCATCTGCCAGCGCAACGAGGAGAAGCTCAACGCCGTCGGCGACTACTTCGGCGTGAACGTGCGCTACCGCGAGTTCGCCGCGCTGCTCAAAGACAAGAACGTGGATGTCATCCACATCAATTCGCCCATTCCCGACCACGGCTGGATGAGCATCGCCGCGCTCAAGGCCGGCAAGCACGTCGCCTGCACCGTGCCGATGGCCACGAACATCGCGGACTGCAAAAAGATCGTCGAACTCGTCGAGAAGACCGGCCTGAAATACATGATGATGGAAACGGTCGTGTATGCCCGCGAATACCTCTTCATGAAGGAGATGCTCGACCAGGGCAAGTTGGGCAAACTCCAGTTCGTGCAGGCCAGCCATCAGCAGGACATGGACGGCTGGCCGAATTACTGGCCCGGTCTCCCGCCGATGTGGTACGCCACGCACTGCGTCGGCCCTGTTGCTGGTTTGATTGGCAAGCCGGCAGAATACGTTTCGTGCTTTGGCTCCGGCACGGTGCGCAAGGAACTCCAGAAATGCTATGGCTCGCCCTTCGCCGTCGAGACCGCGCACATCAAATTCAAGGGCACCGACGTCAGCGCCCGCATCATCCGCTCGCTCTTCGACACCGCGCGCCAGTATCGCGAGAGCATCGATGTCTATGGCGACAAGAAGTCTGTCGAGTGGCCGCTGATCGAGCACGAGCCGCTGGTCATCCACACGGCGAAGAAGCCCGAGCCGAAGATTCCGACGAAGGTCAAGTGCCCCGACTTCGCCAAGCGCCTGCCCAAAGGCATCGCGAAATACACCACGCAAGGCGTGTATGACGGCAGCAAGAAGACGCACCTGAGCTTCACGCAAGGCAGCGGCCACGGCGGCAGCCATCCGCACCTCGCGAATGAATTTGCGATGGCGCTCCACGAAGGCCGCGACCCGTTTCCGAACGCGAAGCAGTCCGCGAACTGGACCTGTGTTGGACTCTGCGCTCACGAGTCCGCGCTCAAGGGTGGCGCGATTGTCAAACTTCCCGGATTCACTCAGTAACCAAACAAACAAAAAACT
>JBBQYK010000497.1:0-2693 GCA_038208765.1 Verrucomicrobiota bacterium | reverse complement strand
GCCGTGCCGGGAGCGCCGATTCCGGATCTGCTCTCCACCGCCACCGCGCTGCACGCGCTGGCCGGACTGCAAATCTCCTTCGACAAGATTAAGGAGCCGTGCCTCGACTTCGTGGACACGCTCTGGACGAACGAAGGCGGCTTCCACGGCCACTGGGCCGACGATCACCTCGATGCGGAATACACCTGCTACGGGTTGCTGGCCTTGGGGCATCTCAGTTTGTGAGAGGGCGCGGGTTAAAAACCGCGCCCGCGCCTGGCGCATGTGGAACTCCGCCGAACTGCGCGCCATCGTCGCCGGTGGCGTGTCAAACTCCGCCGTCCGTTGAACTCGGTCTGCCGGTCAGTTCGTGTTTCGTGAGTCCGAGGGCCTGGGCCGCCGCCGCCGCGATGAAGCGTGGCACGGTGGAAAAGTAACGGCCCCGCACGCGCGGTTCATGCAGGCAGCGATAAAACCATTCCAGCCCCGAGCGCTGCATCCAGCGCGGAGCCTGCGGAACGCGGCCGGTGAAAAAATTGAACGCTGCGCCCACGCCCGCCATCAGCGTCACGTCCAGCTTCGGCAGCATGGCGGCCATGAAACGGTCCTGCTTCGGGCTGCCGAGTCCGACCCACATCAGGTCTGGCTGTGCGGCGCGCACTTGTCCGGCGAGTTGTGTTTCTTCTTCAGCAACCAGCGCGCGGAACGGCGGCTCGTAGGTCCCTACCACTTGCAGTTTCGGAAATCGTTGCACCATCTCCACGCGCATCGCCTCGGCCACGCCGTCGCTGCCGCCGTAGAAAAAATGTTTCCAGCCGCGCGACTCGGAGCGCTGGAAAATCTCCAGCATCAGGTCCGGCCCGTACACGCGCGCGACGTGGCGCGCGCCCTGCCAGCGGTTCAGCCAGACCATCGGCATCCCGTCCGGCGTGGTCAGAAAGCTGCGGTTGTAAATGCGTTTCAACTCCGCGTCCGCCTGCGCCTCCATCACCGGATGCACGCCCGCAAAACAGATGTAGCCCTTGCGCCGCGCGTGCAGCGCCGCGTCGATGGCGGCCACGGCCTGCGCGAGATTGATCGAGGACACGCCCACGCCGAGCACGTTCGCGCGCGGGATCGCGGCGGTCGGGTCAGTGGCGTGGTCGTTCACGCGGCGAGAATAGCAAGAGCGATGACGAATGACGAATGACGAAAGCGTGCCCCCGGCGTCCCGCCGGGTGGAACCGTGCTGAGTTTCATGGTGGCTCACATCTTGAGCAGCGTCCGTGGTCAGAAAATCACCGCCCGGCAGAGTGCCGGGGGCACGCTACTCCTCCAGCGCGTCCGCCACCGCCGCGCGAATCTGCGTGTTGCGCAGGACGCCGCTGGCCAGCTTGCCGTCCGCGCCGATCAGCACGCAGCCCGTGTTGCCGTTTAGTCCGAACATTCCCGGCACCGGCGTCTGGTTCCACGGGCCGAGATACATCTGCTTCCAGGTGAACCCCTGGTTTTTGACGAACTGCTCGGGAGTGTTCCCCGGCCCGTCGAGGTTGCAGCCGAGAATGACGAGTTGGCCGCCTACGCCATAGCCCGCCTGAAGCTCCTTGATAATCTGCAACTCCGACGTGATGTAGCCCAAGCTCATGCCCCAGAAATGCAGCAGCACCGGCTTCCCGAGAAACTCGGAAAGCTTGATCATTTTTCCGTCTGCGCCCTTGCCCTCGAAGGATGGAACCGTTTTCCCGACGCGCAGACGCGGTTGAATCTTGAGGCTCACCGCACCGAGGTCGTGCGGCGCGTTCACCGCCGCCTTCTCGTCCGGCACGGTGACTTCCATGTTCATCGTGCCGATGCTGCGGCGGTTGTAATATTCGTCCTGGGGATCGGTGACGTTGAGCATCAACTGATATTTTCCCGGCGGAATGTGGTCGGCGCGGAACACGCCGTTCGACTCGACCAGCAGCACGTAGCTGCGCTCGGCGCGCTGGCGTTCGCGCATCGCTTCCACGCTGACGGGCTGATTGTTCTGCGGAAGAATTCCGCGCAGGAGGACCAACGGCCCGCCATCCTCCGCCGCCGCGCGCTGATTTCCCGGCCGGCCGGGCAGCGGCGGCAGCAGCAGCGTGAGCCGATGCACATCGCGTTTCCAATCCACGTCCGAATGATCGCCGCCCGTCAGAGTGACGCGGCCCGTCACGCGCCGGCCCGTGCCGCCGAGCGTGGCCTGCGCCGTCTCGCCGGATTTGCTGTTCACGAAAATCCCGTGGCTCAAAGCCATCTCGCCGGAGCGCTCATCTTTGAATTTGTAATCCACGGCCAGCCGGTGCTCGCCGGGCGGAACTTTCTCGAAGACAAAATTTCCTTCCGCGTCCGGCTCCGCCTTCAGCGAGAACGAAAAGTAAGTCGCGCGCCCGTCCGGTCCCGCGACCGCCTGGTAATCACTCGTCAGCCGCACCACCGCCTCCGTCGCGCCCTTTTCGCCGACGCGCATCGCGCCCTGCACGCGCGCCCACTTCTGTAGCGTGATTTTTCCGCCCTTGGCCACGTCTGCGACCTTGGCCTCGCCAAACCCCTGCTCGTGCGTGACGAACAGTTTGTCCGGCTCCAGCTTCGGCGAGAACTCGAAGCGCCCCTGCGCGTCGCTCCGCACCACGTCACCGCTCGCGCCGCTGCCGCGTACCTGGCCGGCCTGATCCAGGTAGCCGCTGTCGCCCTTCTCGATGATGGTCAGCGCC
>JBBQYK010000496.1:0-2783 GCA_038208765.1 Verrucomicrobiota bacterium | reverse complement strand
GCCCGGCTACACCCGCATCCGCTTGGTGAACAGTTTTGAGGAACTGGCCACGACTCCCTTCGCCGATGGCATCAACGCGCTGTGCTGGCCGCGCACCTTGGCGGGTGATTTCTGCGAAGTGGTGGAACTCCTCGGCAGCGGCGAGGGAATCGACACGCTCGACGAAGCACGGCTCAACGATCTACCCGTGAGCGTGGCCGGCCGGGCGGCCATTGAAATTCTCCTCGACGACCTGCGGCGGCTCCGCACGCTGGACCGCGACCCCGCGCTCAACTGCATTCACCGCTACCCGCGCGACGAGAATCCCGGACCTGTGCCCACGGACGTCTTCTCCTTCCACGCCGACAGCGCGACGGTGGAAACCGACACCTGGCTTTGCACTTACTACGGGCCGTCCAGCGAGGGTCTGCGCAACGACGAGGCGCAACGGCGCGTGGACATTCCCGAAACGCGCGTCGAACTCCTGAAGCTTTTCGGCGGGAATGATGACGACGACTTCCGCGAATACCTGAACGAAAACTGCTACGACCTCCACTACGCGCCCGTTCCTTCGGCGCAACCTTTTTCCTTCGGCGTGGGCCACCTCTGGCGCATCGCCGTGGACTGGCCTGGCAGTTGCGTGCCGCCGTGTCTTCATCGTGCGCCGGAAACAATTCCCGGCCAGCCGCCACGGCTGCTGCTGATCAGTTGAGGATTCGCCACTTTGAAACACCGTGTGACCGCAGAAAACTTTCGCTTCCATCTTCTCCATTTCGGCGCACCACTGAGCGCGAGGTTCCGTCTTCCAATTACCACTCGATGACCGCCGCGCCCCAGGTCAGGCCCGCGCCGAAGACGAGAAGCAGAATCAAATCGCCGCGCTGGAATTTTCCGGACGACACGGCCTCGTCGAGCGCAATGGCGACGGAGGCGGCGGAGGTATTGCCGTACTTGTGCAGGTTCACGAAGACCTGTTCGGTCGTCGCGCCGAGCCGTTCACCCACGGCGTCAATGATGCGCTGGTTGGCCTGATGCGGGATCACGCACTTGATTTGCGAGATGTCCAATTCGCAGCGGCGCAGCACTTCTTGGGCGGCGGTGTACATCGCATTGACGGCGTTCTTGAAAGTTTCTTTGCCGTCCATGCGCAAATAATGCAGGCCGTCGGCGACCGACTGCGCGGTGGGCGGACATTTGCTGCCGCCGCCGGGGAGCGAGAGGAGGTCGGCCTTCGATCCGTCCGCGCCCATGCAGGCGGTGAGCAGGCCGTGCGTATTCGGGCGGTTCTGGAGAATGGCCGCGCCCGCGCCGTCTCCGAAGAGCACGCAGGTGTTGCGGTCGCGCCAGTTGATGATGGAGGAAAGTTTTTCCGCCCCGATGACGAGGACGGTTTCGTAGGTGTGTGACATCACGAACTGCTGGCCGATTTCCAGCGCGAAAATGAAGCCGGAGCAAGCCGCCTCCATGTCGAACGCCGCCGCGCGAAAGGCGCCAATCTTCTGCTGCACCAGACAGGCCGTCGCGGGAAACGGCATGTCGGGCGTGATGGTTGCCACAATGATGAGATCAATCTGTTCGGGCTTGATGTGACCGCGCTCCATCGCGAGCAGCGCCGCCTTCGTCGCCAGGTCCGAGGTGAACTCGTCCGCCGCCGCGATGCGCCGCTCGCGGATGCCGGTGCGCGACATGATCCACTCGTCCGTGGTGTCCACCATCTTTTCGAGATCGGCATTGGTCAGGATGCGCTCGGGCACGTAGGAGCCGACGGCGGCAATGGAGCAGGAGCGGCTTGTGTAATTGTTCTTCGCGCGCGGGTTCCGGAATTTTTTCGGCGGGGTGGTTTTCATGAGGGAACGGATTTGGATGCTTGGGCGCGCGCGATGGTCGCGGCGATGCGTTCGTTCAAATGCTGGCTGGCGGTCTCGGCCATCTGCAGGAGGGTGTTTGCGACCATGCGCTCGCTGCCGGAGCCGTGGACCTTCACGACGGTGCCGTTCAGCCCGACGATGCGCGCGCCACCGTGCGCCTCGGGGTCCATGGTCTTCTTCAACTTGCGGAAACCTTCTTTCGCGAGCAGCGCGCCGAACTTCCGCACGGGCGTCGCCGTCATCTCACTCTTCAAAATATGCAGGATCGTCCTGCCCAGCCCCTCCGCTGTTTTCAAAACGATGTTGCCGGTGAATCCGTCGGTGACGACCACATCCACTTGGTCCGCAAAAATGTCCGTGCCCTCGACGTAGCCGATGAAATTCAACTCCGACTGCTTGCACATTTCCGCCGCCTGCTGCGTGAGGTCGGTGCCTTTGAACTCCTCGCTGCCGTTGCTCAGGATGCCGACCCGCGGCTTGGCGATGCCGAGCATCTCCTGCGCGTAGGTGGAGCCGATGAGGCCGAATTGAAAAAGATGCAACGGCTCGCACTCAGGATTTGCGCCCGCATCCAGCATGACGAAGTGACCTTTCACCGTCGGCATCACGGTGACGATGGCGGGGCGTTTGACGTTTTCGAGGCGACCGAGGCCGAAGGTCGCCGCCGCCACCAGCCCGCCGGTGTTGCCGAGCGAGACCACCGCGTCCGCCTTCCCGTCGCGCACCAAGGCCACGGCGCGCACGACGCTGGAATCTTTCTTGCGGCGGATGGCGGTGAGCGGATTGTCCTGCATCGTCAGCACCTGGGTGGCGTTGACAACTTCGACGCGGGAATCGGCACAGCCTTGCTGCTGGAGAGCAGCGCGGACTTCCGCTTCCGCGCCGACGAGGAAAAGTTTTTCGATGCGCTCGTGGCCGGGCGATGTGAGCGCGAGT
>JBBQYK010000495.1:0-2794 GCA_038208765.1 Verrucomicrobiota bacterium | reverse complement strand
AGGCGGAGCGCCCGCGCCGAGGCTGTAGCTCAAAATGTTCGCGGGCAGATCAGCGTCCGTCGCGACGTTGGTGAAGGTGAGCAAATCACCCGGCACCGTCATGCGGTCGGCGATGATCGGCAGCACGGGCGGCTGGTTCGATTCGCCGACGAAAATCACCACGACCTGGAACGTGTTGCGCGCCGGCTCGCCGTTGTCCGTGACGCGCACGACGATGGGAAATTGGTTCGTGCCCTCCGCCTCGGTCGGCGTCCAGGTGAACATTCCGCCCGCCGTGATGCTCGCGCCCGCCGGCGCTGCCGCATCGAGCGAGAAGGTGAAACTCTGCGCCGGCACGTCCGGGTCGGACGCGGTAGCGGTGAACGACAGCGGCGTCTGCTCCCACACGAACTGGTTGTTAATCGTGTTCAGCACCGGCGGCGAATTTGTTTTCAACACGTTGATGCTAAAGGTCTCGAAATCACTCAGCGCGGGCGAAGCGCTGTCGCTCACGCGCACGGTCACGTTGTAACTCGCGCCGCCCTGCGCCTCGGTCGGTGCCCAGGAGAAAGCGCCTGCCGCCGTGATCGCCGCGCCCACCGGAGCGCCCGCGTCGAGCGTGAACGTCAGCGTGTCGCCAGGATTCGGATCGCTGGCCATGGCGGTGAAGTTGAAAGTCTCTCCCTCGACCGCGACGCGCGGGCCGATGCTGCCGAGCACCGGGGCCGCGTTCACCGCGCCGATGTTGTTCGCCGCGCGCGGCGTGCGGTTGGTCATGAAATAGATCGCCCCGCCGCCGTCGCCGTAGCGGCCCTGGCTCACGTCGGCCAGTTGCGGACCGAAGACCACGGCATCCACTTGCAGGCCGGTGTCGGTGAACAGGCCGATGTCTTCGCCGCCCGCCGCGAGCGAGAAGTTCGCGTGCCGGTCCGAGTTCGTGCCGTTGTTCTGATCGTTCTCGTTGTCCGCCCACACGAGCAGGAAACCGTTGGCCGGAATGATCGTGTTGTTGGGAATCTTCCACTTCGTTTTGTTCGTGAGCGAGTCGGTCAGGTAGTAGTCGCCCAAATCCACCGGATCATTTCCCGCGTTGTAGAGTTCGATCCAGTCCTCGAACTGGCCGTCCACCGGATCGGCGAGCGTGGAAAAATTCTGCGCCATCCATTCGTTGATGAAGACGTTGACCGGCGGCAGCGCCGGATTGTTCGTCGCGCCTGGCGTGACAATGGCGAGCGAGCGGCGCTGGCAGCAATTGCCGTCCGGGATGCTCCCGATGCTGCGATTCGGACTGGAGTAATCCCAGTTCATGAAATCCAACACGGTGTTCGTGCCGTTGTAGAGCGTCGCGAGCGCGAGCGTGCCGTTGGTCAGCGGCGCGCGGAAGCTCGCGTGTAATTGTCCCGCGCCCGTCTCGCCCGGTTCGCCATCCAGCCACACGATGCGGAACGCGCCCGGCGCGAGCGTGAGGCCCGGCGGGAACGGCCAGCGCGTGAGGTTCGTGTAGCTGTCGGTGAGGTAGTAGCCGCCGAGGTCGATGGTGTTCGTGCCCGCGTTGTAGAGTTCAACCCACGGTTCGCGTTCTCCGAAGAGGTCGGCCGGTCCGGTCGTGTTGTAGGTCTGCAACTCATTGATCCACACGGTCGGGAAATCGGGCCGCGCCACCGCGAGGGAGTTCGCCGCGCCGGGCGTGTAAAGCGGCACGCTGCCGCCGCTCAACGGTTCGGCGATCAGTTCAATGCCCATCACGATGTCGGAACTGCCAAGATTGACCTGGTGAACTTCCACCGCGAGCACGTTGGTTCCAGCCAGCAGGTTGGCCGTGCCCAGTATGAACGGGCCTTCGTAGGTGGCGTCGCCGATGGTGCGATCGGCGGGTGTGGCGTAGGTCTGTCCGGCAGGAACACCCAGCCGGAAAAGCTCTGCTCCGTTCAGATGGATGACTACCCCGTCGTCGATGACCTGGCGCAACCGCAACTGATACTGCCCCGGAGTGCCGGTGAAATTAAACCGCGCGCGGAAGTAGTAATTCGAGCGGAGCAAGGTCAGCGGCGTGTTCTTCGGCTCGGGCAACGCGGCACTTTCCACGTAGAGCAACCCGAGTCCCTGCGGCCACGCGCTGTCGTTGTAGTTGGTCGCCGTCCAGTTCGAGAGCGTGAGATCCGCCGTCTGGTTGTAGCGCCACAAGTTCGTGAACCGCACCAGCGTCTGCGTCGTGGCGAGTGAAACGTTTGTCGTGGCGACGCCCCAGTTCGCCACGCGCCGATTGTCGCGCGCGCCGTCGATCAATTGCAGCGACGGGCCAAATCCGTCCGCCGTGAGCGACCACGGCGTCACGTCGTCGTAGCACACTTGATCCACCAGCACGTAGTTCGTGGCGTTGGTGGTCACGAGCCATTGCCAGAGCGTGAGCGTCTCGCCGCCGTTGTCCAACGTGCCGTTCCATTCGCCGAGGGGCGTGATGCCTGCGCCGTAGGCCGACTGAAATCCCAGCGTGTTCGCGACCACGACTTTGTATTGGCCCGCCTCGATGAATGTGCCGTCGGGGAACGTGAAGTCCACGCCGTCCAGCTTCCAGTTCGAGAGATCGAAGGCGTTCGACACCGAGCGGTTCCACAGTTCGATGAACGACGCGTTCGGCGCGAGCGGGTGGTACATGATCTCGTTGATGACCAGTTTCTCCTGCGGCGTCTCGGCCGGGCCGGTGTAGGTGATGCTGATGGTGTCGTTGGTGAAGATGACGTTGTGCCGGTTCTCGCCGGTGATGTTCAGCGCGTTCGCGCCGGAGTTCAGCGTGTAGAACAGCGTCCAGGTGTTC
>JBBQYK010000494.1:0-2803 GCA_038208765.1 Verrucomicrobiota bacterium | reverse complement strand
GCGCACTTGATCGAACATCGCGCGGTCGCGGTCGTTCATCAGGAACTCGTAGTCGCGCTCGCGGTGCGCCGGGTAGAACGAGTGGTAGCGCAGCATGTAGAGCGCCTCGTCCGGCAGATGATCCTTCGTGACGTGGTAGATATATTCGTCGTGGCCCCACGAGAGATGCACGTGGTCGAGGCCGCCGCCTTCCTCATACACGCCGAGGCGCGAGTGGTAGCGCGGGTTTTGGGAATCAGGATTCGCGGCGAAAAAATCTTTGAACACGATGCTGTCCGCGTAGGCGCAGCCGACGGGGAAAGTGTCGCCCACCACGGCCCATTGCGGCTCGTCGTAGAGACAGAGAATTTTGCCGAGGTCGTGGATGAAGCCGGTGAGAATCATCCAGCGCGGCTGGCCATCATGGCGAATCTGTTCCGCCGTTTGCAGCAGGTGCTGGAGCTGCGACATGTCCGTGTCCGGGTCGCTGTCGTCCACGAGGTTGTTGAGGAACTCCGCCGCTTCCCAGATGCCCATCTGCTTACGGTTGAGCGCGAGGAAGTCTTTCTTCTTCGCCTGCACGAAGTCGTAGCTCTGGTGCGTGTGATTGAGCCGGTAAAACTCACGCACGGTCGGCCGCGCGTTCGCCTCGTAATTGCGGAACTGCTCCTGGGTCTTGGCGGCATTGGTTCCAACAAGCTTGCTGGCGGGCGTCGGGTAACGCTCGACCAGTGACGCTTCCCATTCGTCGAGGCTGTGCAAGGGCTGTGCGGCGGCATTCATATTGGTGCGAGTAAAATGATTCGGCGTCGGCGTTTCGGCAAGCGTGCAATCGTGTGAACTAGTCATCCTGTTCATCGCGTCCGCCCGGGCCACAGGTGCCGCTCGTCGCGTAGCAGTCGCCGCAAAGATTTTTTCCGTCGAACGCGAACGCACCGAACTGGCCGCAGTCATCGCAGGCAGCTTGTTGATCGAATGGCACCGGCTCACTCACGTCGCAAGGCTAGTGAGAAAGACGGCGGGAGCGAAGGAGCAAAATGTCCGCGCGCCCGGGCAAAGTTGCCGGTTGTCAAACGGCGCATACTTGCGCCAGTGTTTTTCCACATGGCTGAACCAACTCCCGCCGCGCCGCCCAGCAAGGGGAAGATCTTCTTTCGCCGCCTGGGCAGCACCGTTGCGCTCTGGTCGTGCTTGCTGCTGGCGCTGTTTGCCGGGCGCAATCACCTCGGAGACGCGCTGTTCCTCATCGTGATGCTGACACTCACCGTGCTGGGGTTGAAGGAGTTTTACGCGCTGGTGGGCAAGGCGGGACTCGGCTGCTTTCCCAAATGGGGACTGTTGGGTGGCGTATTGTTGACTATCGTCACTTTTGGCCATCTGCAAGGCGGATTGCTTTCGCATGGGCCATCGGTCACTCCGAGCGATTTCGAAACCGGTCTGTTCGTTCTGTTCGTGCTGGGGCTTTTCATCGTCCAGTTGTTTTGCCAGCGAGGCGGGTCGGGATTGACGAGAATTGCCGCCACGCTGCTCGGGCTGATGTACGTCCCTTGGTTGCTGAGCTTCATTCAGAAGCTGCACTTCTTCGCTGCCGTTCCTGGCGCGGACGGCGCGCTCGTTCCGGTGCATGGAAATTTCTACGTCCTCTACCTCATCCTCGTGACCAAGTTCAGCGACCTCGGCGCGTATGTCACCGGCTCACTCATCGGCAAACACAAAATGATTCCGCGCGTCAGTCCAGGAAAGACGTGGGAAGGTTTCGGCGGGGCCATCGTCATCGCCACCGGGGTCAGCGTCGTGTTTGCGCATTTCTTACCTCACAAGCTTTACGGCATGACGCTCCTTCACGCCGTCATCCTCGGTGTGCTGCTCAGTGGCTCCGCCGTGGTGGGCGACTTGATTGAATCCATCTTCAAACGCGAGGCGCAAGTGAAGGACTCCGGCGGCTTCTTCCCCGGCATTGGCGGCATTCTGGACTTGCTCGACAGCGTTCTGTTCAATGCGCCGCTCATGTATTTGTATCTGCGGCATGTGCTGACGGCTTAATTTTTTAACCACGGATGGACACGGATTTTCACGGATGCAGAACGGCAATCGGAACTCGACGAGCGATGGGCCGGGACGACGCTGATTTTCCGAAACATTCTTCGTGGTGGATTTTTATCCGTGTTCATCTGTGTCCATCCGTGGTTAAAAAATTCTGATGAAGAACGTCGTCCTCCTCGGTTCCACCGGCTCCATTGGCACGAGCACCGTCAAGGTGGTCGAAGATTTGCCGGAGCGTTTCCGTCTCGTCGGTCTCGCAGCGGGCAACAACTCGGAACTGCTCATCGACCAGGCACGCAAGCACCAGCCCCGCGCCGTTTCCATCTCCGACGCCAAGAAAGTTTCCGACGTGCAAAGCGCGCTCGGGGCGACGCCCGTGCATCACGGGAGCGAAGGGTTGTTGAAACTCGCGACCATGCCCGAGGCGGACGTCGTGCTCATCGCCATCGTCGGCACGGCGGGCTTGCAACCCGCGCTGGCGGCCATTCGCGCGGGCAAGGACATCGCCGTCGCCTCGAAGGAAATTCTTGTCATGGCCGGCGAGATCGTCATGAACGAAGCGCGAAAGCACGGCGTGAAAGTCCTCGCCGTGGACAGCGAACACTCCGCGATCTTCCAGTGCCTCGATGGCAAACCCCCGTCCTCCGTGCGCAAGATGTGGCTCACGGCGAGCGGCGGGCCGTTCCGCGATGCCAAGCTCTGGCCGAAGGAAAGGTTTTCCGAAATCACCGTCGAGCGTGCGCTCAAGCATCCGTCCTGGGTCATGGGCCGCAAGATCACC
>JBBQYK010000493.1:0-2804 GCA_038208765.1 Verrucomicrobiota bacterium | reverse complement strand
GGCAACTGCCTGCTGCATCAATTCGTGCGCGTCGGCACGCTGGCCATGATGCAGGGCGGAGCGGCCATCAGCCAGGATCTGCCGCCCTTCACCGTGGCGCGCGGGGACAATGGAATCTGCGGATTGAATGTCGTGGGCCTGCGGCGCGCGGGGCTGACGGCGGAACAGCGGCGGGATTTGAAGCGGCTTTACCTCGTGCTCTTTCGCGGCGGGCGGAAATTGCGCGAGGCCGTCGAGGAGGCGCGCGAAGAATTCAAGAGCGATGCCGACCGCGTGATGCTCGACTTCGTGGCCGCGTCGCGCCGCGGCATCTGCTCGGACACCGGGTTCGTGGCGGACTCGGATGAGGAGTAAAACGAGGCCCGGAGGCCGGTGAGAAATTAGCCGGTGGCGTGAGCCACCGGCTGAACGATTGGAAAAGAACCAGCCCCGGCGGGGCGGAACCAAGTACCGCCTCGCCGGGGCTGAGGGTCTTCTGGCCTTCCTTCCGGTGGCTCACGCCACCGGCTAATTTCTTCCAGCCCTTCGGGCTTGAGAGATCGCACTGTCGCCTTTCCAACCACCCGCACCCGCGCTTAACGTCGCGCACGTCATGCAAAACTATTTTCTACTCGTGCGCCGCTGTCTGGCCCTGAGTTTCGTCGCGGCTCTGCTGGTCAGTTGCGGCAAAAATGATTCAGCCCCCGCTGGCGGCGCGGCGCTAAGCACACCGCTCCCCGAACCGCCCTACGTTTCCAAGTGCGAACCGGGCGTGCCCGGCGGACGCCTTGTTATTGCGCAGCTCGGCGATCCGAAGACCTTCAACCCCATCACGGCGAACGAGACTTCCTCCACCGACGTGCTGCTCCGCATGTTCGCCGGACTCACCGCCGTGGACGTGCCGACGCAGACGTTTTATCCCGCGCTCGCCGAGTCGTGGACCGTCGGCGCGGACAACAAGACCTGGACCTTCAAGCTCCGCAAAAATCTCCGCTGGAGCGACGGCCAGCCGCTCACGGCGGACGACGTGGTCTTCACCTACAACGAACTGATCTACAGCACCAACTGGGTGAGCGTGGTGCGCGATGCCGTGCAGATCGACGGGAAGGATTTCACCGTTTCGAAGATCGACGACCTGACGGTGCAGATTGTGACGCCGGACATTTACGCGCCGTTCCTCCAGTTCGCCGGGGCCGGCGTGCCGATCATGCCGAAGCACAAGTTGCAGGGTGCCGTGGCGCAAAAGAATTTCCCCTCCGCCTACGGCGTGAACGCGAAGCCCCAGGACGTGGTCGGCAGCGGCCCGTATCGTTTGAAGCAGTTCAAGTCCGGCGAACTCACGGTGCTGGAGCGCAACCCGCATTACTTCGCCGTGGACTCGAAAGGTACGCGCCTGCCGTACATAGACGAGATCATCTTCACCTCCACGCCGGATCAGAACGCGCAGAGCCTGCGCTTCCTCGCCGGGCAGTCGGACATTCTGGAATTCGTGCGGCCCGAGGAAATTGACCGCTTCAAGACCGAGGCGGGCAAAGGAAAATTTCAACTGCTCGACATCGGACTGGCCAGCGAACGCGATTACATCTGCTTCAATCAGAATACGAACGTGAATCCGAAGTCGGGAAAACCGTATCTCGATCCGGTGAAGCAGAAGTGGTTTCTCAACACGAAGTTTCGGCAGGCGGTTTCTTTCGCCATCGACCGACCGGCCATCATTCGCGCCGCGCTCTCGGGCTATGGCGAGCCGAATTACAATTACGCCACGCCCGGCTCCCACTGGTTGAACACGAACATCACGACCTACCCGTTCAACCCGGAAAAAGCGCGCGCGCTGCTCAAGGAGATCGGCATGATCGACCGCAACAACGACGGCATCGTGGAGGACAGCGAGGGGCATCCCGTCGAGTTCGTGATGATCTCGAACACCGGCAACACGCGGCGCGAAAAGTCGTCCGTGATCATCCAGCAGGACCTCGCGAAGATCGGCATAAAGCTGGTCTGGCGGCCCGTGGACTTCAACACGCTGGTGGACAAGACGAGCAACTCGTTCGACTTCGACTGCTTCTCGCTCGGCTGGGGCGGCGGCCCGCCGGACCCGACCTACGGGATGAACGTGGTGCTCTCCACCGGCTTCACGCACACTTGGTTCCCGCAGCAGAAAACTCCGGCCAGCGACTGGGAGGCGCGCATGGATTTCCTGATCTCCGCGCAACTCAAGACGCTCGACCTCGAGCAGCGCCGGAAGTTCTACCACGAAGTGCAGGCCATCCTCGCCGAGCAGCAGCCGATGATTTTCCTCGCCTCGATGCGGGCCTTTTCCGCCGTGCGCAATGACCTGCAAAACGTCCGCGCCAGCACGCTCGACCCGAACCGCGTGCTCTGGAACATCGAGGAAGTGTGGTTGAAGAAGTGAGCGTGCCCCCGGCGTTCCGCCGGGAAGTGACGCTGAAGTTTTGTGGTCGCTCGTCGCGCCGAGTGACGCTGGAAAATCGGGAGCCTCCACCCGGCGGGACGCCGGGGGCACATCGCGGAAGTAGCCGTTGCCCAAACGCCCCCGCACCGCTAATTTTCCGCCATGTTGACGATCAACATTGAAGATGCCCTGAACAAGGTGCCTTTCGTTCCGTTTGACGTTCACATCGACAACGGTCGCAACGTCCACGTCCGCCACCCGGACTTCGTGCTGTTCAGTGAAACCAAGCGCACGGCCGTCATCGTGGAGGGCGAACGGTTTCACATCGTGGATGTGGAGCACGTCAGCTCGATCAGTTTCTTGGCGGCGAAATAGCGTGCCCCCGGCGTCCCGCCGGGAAGGGGCGCTGGAA
>JBBQYK010000492.1:0-2843 GCA_038208765.1 Verrucomicrobiota bacterium | reverse complement strand
CGTCCGATGTTCGCCGTGAGCGGAATGTGGGTGTGGGCGATGACGGAGATTTTCTCCGGCGCGATGTTCACTCGGACGAGTTGAGATTTGAATTCGGCTTCATCACGCCACGCCAGAATCACCAGACGCGCCTTCGGTGCGTAGTGCTTTCGCAACTGTCCCGGACTGCGCAGCACGCCTTCCGCTGCCTCGCCGGTCCCGGTCGCGCATTCGCCGATCACCGCGACCAGCGACTCCTCATGAATCATGCCCGGCCGCAGCACGCGCGGCGGCGCAACCGTGAGATCGACGACGGTGGATTCAATGCCGACTTGCGACTGCCCGCCATCGACGATCAGCGAAATGCGGTCGCCGAGACTGGCGGCGACATGCGCGGCGTTGGTCGGGGAAATTTCGTTCGAGCGGTTCGCGCTCGGGGCGGCCAGCGGAAAACCGCACGCGCGAATCACCGCTTGCATCAATGGATGGCTCGGCCAGCGCACGCCCACCGTCCTGCCTCCTGCGGTGACGAGGCCGGGAATTTCTCCCGCGCGTTCGACCACGACCGTCAACGGTCCCGGCCAGAACGCGGCGGAAAGTTTTTCTGCGGATACGGGCCAGTGCGCGGCGCAACGCCTGGCCATCGCGAGATCGGAGACGTGGACGATGATCGGGTTGTGGGCGGGACGCCCCTTCGCGGCAAAAATTTTTCGCACCGCGTTTTCATCCAGCGCGTTGGCGGCGAGTCCATAAACTGTCTCCGTCGGCAGGGCTACGACTTCGCCACGACGCAAGGCGTCCGCCGCCTGCGCGACGGCGGCGTTGAACAGCGTGGGCGTGTGCGTGGGCAAAATTTCAGCGCGTGGCATTGGCGGCGTTTGTTTAAGCGCGCGCGCGGCGGCAGACAAGTGCGAGGCGTAGTGGGGCAGGCGTCCCGCCTGCCACAGTCCTTTGGCCGTCCCGGCTGAAGTCCACCAGCCGGGACGGCCAGTGGACTGGTGGCAGCCGGGACGGCTGCCCCACTACGGCTTGTCCGCAGTGCGCACCCAGTTGCCAACGAATCATCCGCTCGCCTACGCTTCGCGCGTGCTCACGACCCTGACCCAGCAGTTGCAAACCAGAACGCCGCTCTCCGCTGAACAAGTGGGGGCCGCGGTGCGCGAATTGATTTCCGAAGCGGTCACGCCGGAAGCCAAGGCAGATTTCCTCAGCGCACTCGCGGTGAAGGGCGAGACGGTGGAGGAGATTGCCGCGTTCGCCAGCGAACTGCGCGCGCTCTCCGTGACGCCGCCGCTCGATGAGGCCACGCGCGCGAGTGTGATTCTCGACGTGTGCGGCACAGGCGGCGACCAGTTGAACACGTTCAACATTTCCACCACCGTCGCCATCGTCGCGGCGGCGGCGGGCGTGACGGTGGCGAAGCACGGGAACCGCGCCATCACCTCGCAGTCCGGCAGCGCGGACGTGCTGGAGGCGCTGGGCATTCGCGTGGACCTGGAGCCGGAGCAGGCGGCGCAGGCGCTGCGCGCGCATCAGTTCGCGTTCTTCTTCGCGCCAAAATATCATCCGGCGTTCAAAAACATTTTGCCCGCGCGCAAGCTCTGCGCGGCGCGCGGCCAGCGCACCATCTTCAACTTCCTCGGGCCGCTGCTGAATCCCGCCCGGCCCACCGCGCAGCTCATCGGCGTGCCGCGTCCCGAGATGTGCGAACCCGTCGCGCGCGTGCTCCAATCGCTCGGCATCCGGCGCGGCCTCGTGGTGTGCGGGCGCGTGCCGGGCGCGGAGGGTGACGCGTGGCTCGATGAGTTTTCCACGCTCGGCGAGAATCACGTCGCGGAGTTTTATCAGGAGCGCGGCTTTCACGTTTCCACTTTCGCGCCCGGACAATTTCCACTCCAGCCCGCCACGCTGAAGGATCTGGTCGGCGGCGATCGCGCGACGAACGCGGCGATTCTCCGGCGCATCTTGAATGGCGAGGAGCGCGGGCCGAAGCGCGACGCGGTGCTGCTCAACGCTGCCGCCGCGCTCTTTGTCGCCAACCGCGTGAAGAGTTTTGCTGAGGGCTGGGAACTGGCCGGAGCGCTGATTGATAACGGGGACGCGGCAAAAAAACTCGCGGTGTTGGCGACCGACGTTCACTGACTTTTTTTTCCGATTGGATTGCCGCGCCGCGTCTGCCATTGATTTCGCAACCAGATAGGAAAGGATCAAACGCATGTATAAAATCATCGGGGCGGATCAAAAAGAATACGGGCCGGTCAGCGCGGACGAGATGCGGCGGTGGATCGCGGAAGGCCGCGTCAACGGCCAGACGCTCCTCCAGGCCGAAGGCCAGGCGGACTGGCGTCCACTCTCCACTTTTGCGGAATTTTCCATGAGTTCCCAGCCGGTGCCGGGCAGCGTTCCACTGTCGCCCGTGCCCGGCCCTGACGCCGCCCGGCTCGTGAGCGGTCCCGCCACGGCCCTGATGGTGGTCGGGATTTTGTGTGCGGTCACGGCGGCGCTCTCTTTGCTGATGAATCTGCTCGGCGTGGGCGCGGGTGCACGGGGCGGGCAGAACCTGCCCCCGCAGTTCGCGCAGTTCGAACAGTTGGCACAAATGACGTCCGGCAGTGTCGGTGTTGTTTTCAATCTCCTCGGCCTCGCGGTCAGCGGTTTCATCATTTTCGCCTCCACGAAAATGAGGAAGCTCGAGAGCTACGGACTGGTCATGACCGCGACGATTCTTTCCATGCTTCCCTGCCTCTCGCCTTGCTGCTGCGTGGGCCTGCCCATCGGCATCTGGGTTCTCGTCGTGTTGTCCAAGGCCGAGGTGAAATCTTCCTTCCACTGAACATGTCCGCGGCTCCGCCTGTCACTTCAGC
>JBBQYK010000491.1:0-2862 GCA_038208765.1 Verrucomicrobiota bacterium | reverse complement strand
AAGCTGGTGCTGGTGAACCGCAAGGCGCGCATCGGCCGCAACCCCGCGACCGGCGAGTCCATCCAGATTCCGGCCAAGAAGGTCGTGAAGTTCCGCGTGGCCAAAGCCGCGAAGGACGCCATCCTCGGCGCGAAGTAAGCGCACACGGTTTCTCAAAAAAGGCACTCTGCCCCGCAGGGTGCCTTTTGTTTTCGGAAGACGGCGGCAAACGGAGTGGTGGGGTCATGGAGTGATGGGTTGAAACGTCTCGTTGCTGATTCCACCCACCGCTCCAGCACCCCGCTTCCTGCCCCACCCTGTGAAATTTGCCATCGTCGGTTGCGGCGCGCTCGGCAGTTACTACGGCGCGAAGCTCAGTCGCGACGGGCAGGAAGTTCACTTCCTGCTCCGCAGCGATTACGACGCGGTGCGCCGACGCGGCTTGCGCGTGCTGAGTCCCGAGGGAAATTTCCATCTCAATCCGCGCATCGCCCGTACGCCCGAAGAAATCGGCGGGTGCGAGGTCGTGCTCATCGGATTAAAGGCCACGGCGAACGATCAGTTTCCGAAACTGCTGCCGCCGCTCATCGGTCCGCACACGGCGATCGTCACCTTGCAGAACGGACTCGGCAACGAGGAACAGCTCGCCGCGCTCTTTCCGCCCACGCAAATTCTCGGCGGCCTTTGCTTTGTCTGCCTCAACCGCGTCGCGCCCGGTGTCATCGAACACATCGGGCACGGGCGCATTGTGCTCGGGGAATTTTCCGGCTGGCCCGAGCCGCGCACGCACGACATTGCCTCGGCCATCCGGCACAGCGGCGTGCCGTGCCAAGTCACCGACAACCTGCGCCGCACGCACTGGGAGAAACTCGTCTGGAACATCCCATTCAACGGCCTCGGCGTCGCGAGCGCGGCGGGCTACGACGCGCTAATTTCCGGCGCAGTGAATTCCGCCGCGCTGCTCACGCCCTGCCTAACGACGGACAAGCTGCTCGATGGCGCGCACTGGGAAACGCTGGTGCGCGAACTGATGCTCGAAGTCATCGCCGCCGCCCAAGCGCTGGGACTGCACATCGAAACAGGCTACGCCGATTTTCAAATCAACCGCACGCGCAGCATGGGTGCCTACCGCGCCTCGACGCTGATCGATTTCGAGCGCGGGCAGCCGCTGGAACTGGACGCACTTTTTCTGGAACCGTTGCGCCAGGCGGAACGCGCGGGTGTGACGACGCCAAGGCTCGCGGCGCTGTGTGCCGTGCTGTCCAACTGCCGCAAGCCCGGAGGGCTTGAACGTGAATAGCCCCCGGCGAAACCGGGGGATCACGCCACGAAATGCAACCGACCTCGGAGGGGTCGAACCATGCCAATTGAACAAGTGACACGATTCAACCGCATCCGTGGTTGAGCAACGCCGAACGCTCAATCCCCGGGTTCGCTCGTCCCTCGCGACGCGGGGCTATTCATGTTCAAGCCCTCCGGGCTTGCCGCGTGATTAAACCATCACGCTTGTCTCGACCACTCGCGCGCTTGCCAGTCACGCTTTCACAAACGTAATTTCCCGCTGCTCCGGTCACGGGGCGGCGGCTGGCCGTTCGTCATTCGTCATTGGTCATTCGGTATTTTTATCATGAGTGTTCGTGTTCGATTCGCGCCCAGCCCGACGGGCTACCTCCACATTGGTGGAGCGCGCACCGCCTTGTTCAACTGGCTCTACGCGCGCCACACTGGCGGCACGTTCATCCTGCGCATCGAGGACACGGACGAGGCGCGCAATTCGCAGGAGGCCATTGATGTGATCCTCAAAGGATTGCGCTGGCTCGGTCTCGACTGGGACGAAGGCCCGACCACGCCCGACGTGCGCGGGCCGAGCAAGGGTCCGCACGGCCCGTACTTTCAATCGCAGCGCAAAGAGATTTACGCGCAGCGAATTCAAGAATTGAAAGATCGCGCCGCGGCCTACGAACGCGACGGCGCGATTCGTTTTCGCATGACGCGCGAGCCAATTCTCATTCCCGATCTCGTCGTCGGCGACGTGACGCGACCGCTCACCGACCGCGAGGAAGCTGATCCTGATTTCGTGATCGTGCGCTCGGACGGGCAGCCGGTGTTTCATTTCGTGAACGTGGTGGATGATTTGGAGATGGGCATCACGCACGTCATTCGCGGCGAAGATCATTTGTCGAACACGGCGAAGCACATCGCGCTCTTCCGCGCATTTGGCGTGGAGCCGCCGAAGTATGCGCACATCCCGCTCATCCTGAACCAGGACGGCTCGAAGATGAGCAAGCGCGACACGGGCGCGTCGCTGACGACGTACCTGGACGACGGTTTCATCCCGGCGGCGGTGGTGAATTACCTCTGCCTGCTCGGCTGGTCGCCCAAAGACAATCGCGAGAAGCTGCCGCTGGCCGAGGTGATTCAGCGCTTCGATCTGCCGCAGATTCTCCGGCACAACGCGAAGTTCGACATGACCAAGCTGGAATGGCTCGCGGGCGAATACTGGCGCGAAGTGGACGATGCCACGCTGCACACGCAAGGCGCGGAAGCCTTGCGCCGGGGCGGCTGCGCGCTGGAAAATTATTCCGCCGATTACGTGCGTGCCGCGCTCGACACTTGCAAAGGCAAGGTGAAGAAGTTCGGCGAACTCCCCGCCTACGCCGGCTTCTACTTCCACGACGACGTGAAGCTCGATCCTGCGCTCGTCGCGAAAGACCTCACACCAGAGAACAAACCGCGCGTGCAGAAATTGCGCGACGCCTTCGCAGCCGCGCCCGAGTTCAAGGCCGCCGCGCTGGAACAAATCCTGAAGGCCACCGCTGCCGAGTTCGGCATCAAGGCCGGGCCGCTCGTGCATCCCGTGCGCTACGCCACGACCGGCGCGGC
>JBBQYK010000490.1:0-2888 GCA_038208765.1 Verrucomicrobiota bacterium | reverse complement strand
AATCCCGTGCGCGTGCGCGGCATCATCAAGGCGGCGGTGAAGTATTTCCCGAAGTTCACGCCCGACGACTTCGCCGGCATCCAGCCGTGGCGCGGACTGCGTCCCTGTTCGCCGGATGGATTGCCGTATCTCGGGCGCACCGCGAAGTATTCCAATCTCACCATCGCCACGGGCCACGCCATGATGGGCCTGAGCCTCGGACCCATTACCGGAAAGCTCGTCAGCGAAATCCTCAGTGGCGAAAAGCCGTCTCTCGACCTCACGCTGTTGAATCCAGATCGTTATGCGTGAAGTTCAGACAACTTGTCAGGTTGGCAACTTGCCGGAAGACTCAACGCAAGGTTAGATTATGGGCGATGAAACTGAGATTCGATCTGGCGACACAGGTGACTCCCGAGATGGTGGAGCAGGAGGCGTTGGCGAATCAGCACCGTTACAAGCCCGAGCCGCTTTTCTCGCAAACTGGCACTGGCAGTCTGTCGTCCGCCTCAACGAGCGACTCTGTAGCGGAGGTCGAGCGCAGCACGGCCAGAATTCAGAAACTTACCCAGGCTGTGAAGCAGAGTGGCAACAAGGCCACGGCACGGAGCGCACGCTCCTCGAAACGCTAGACTGGCTGCGGTCGTTTCATCGCAAGGCCCCCTTCCTTTTTTTCAACGGCAACTCGTTTGCGGAAATCGCCCGGACCTTAACCGATGCCTTGTTCGCCGAGTTTCCCCACGTTCGTCGTCATGAAGCAGCTTCGTTGGCCGCGCATTACGTGGCGGGCGTGCTCGACCGGGAATCACTTTCCAGCGGCATCACCGCGCTGGCCGAATTGGCGGACTTCAAACCCGGCGACCGGGTGCGCACGCTCAAGGGTTCACTGCGCGGGACCGTGAAGAAGATTCTGCCGGACGGGCGCATTGCGTGGAAACCAGACCGGTCCTCCAGTGAACTGCTGGCCCTGCCGGAGAGCCTGCTGCGAGCCAAATAATCTTCGTTTAATGCTTATGAACAAAACTCGAATTCTCCTGGCCTTGATTTTCCTGTCATTGGTCGCCGCCCTCGCCCAAGCGGCGGATTCCACCGGTGCCAGCCCGCTCGAATCCTTCTTCCGCCGTTACCTCGAAGAGCGGGTCGCGCTGCATCCGACCGAGGCGACCGCGCTCGGCGATCATCGCTTCGATGACAAGCTGGATGATTTGTCACCTGCCGCCTTGGCGAAGTCGCTCGCGCACTTGAAGACGACTCGCCAGCGGCTGCACAAGGAGATCGACCGCGCGCAGCTTTCGACGGACGAGCGCATCAACTTCGACATCTTCGACCACGAACTCGAAGCCACCATCTGGGTGCGCGAGAACACGCAGCCCTTCGCCACCAATCCGCGCGCTTACAACGAATACATCAGTGACAGCGTGTTCCTGCTGCTGACGCAATCGCGTTTGCCGAAAGAGACGAACATCGCGAACAGCCTCGCGCGGATGAAACACATTCCCGGCATCGTCGCCGCGGCGAAGGTGAATTTGCAGAAGCCGCCGCGCGCGGTGCTGGAGACGGCCATCAAGCAGAACAAAGGTTCCATCGGCTTTTACGAGAGCGATATTTTTGCGTTCGTTGGTGAGTCGCCGCAGTTGCCCGCACTCAAGGCCGAGGCCGCGCGCGTGGTGGCGGTGCTCAAGGAGTATCAACAATGGCTGGAGAAGGATTTGTTGCCGCGCTCCACGGACGGCTGGCGGTTGGGCAAACGGAAATTCGCGAAGAAGCTCGAATACACGTTGAACGCTGGACTCAGCGCGGATGAAGTGCTGCGCGATGCCGAGTCCGAATTTCAGCGCGTGCGCAACGACATGTATGTGGTCGCGCGCCAGCTCTGGCATCGTTATTTCCCAACGACACCGTTGCCCGTCGCGGATGACGCGGGCCGCCGCGCCTCGGTGGCCAGAGTCATCGCCGCCGTGTCCAAAGAACACAGCCAGCCGGAGGAACTGCTCGCCGATGCGCGCGCGCAGGTGGACAGCATCAAGAAGTTCATCCGCGAGAAAAACATTCTGCGGCTGCCCGAACCCGACCGTTGTCAGATCATCGAAATGCCCGAGTTTCAGCGCGGCAATTCCCTCGCCTACATGAACGGCGCGCCGCCGCTCGATCCCGATTCACCGAGCCTGTATGCGATTTCGCCGCCGGCCAAAGACTGGAGCGCCAAGCAAACGCAAAGCCTGCTCGAAGAATACAACCGCCACATGCTGCAAGTGCTCACCATCCACGAGGCGTATCCCGGCCACTATGTGCAGCTCGAATATTCCGCGCGCGTGCCGTCGCTGCTCCGGCGCGTGCTTGGCTCCGGCGTGTACATTGAGGGTTGGGCCGTCTATACCGAGCAGATGATGCTCGACCAGGGCTACGGCGCAGGCCCGGATGAACTCGCGCTGCGCTTGAATCAGTTGAAGTTTTATCTCCGCGCCGTGTGCAACGCGATCCTCGACAACAAACTTCACACGCAATACATGACCGACGAGGAAGCCATCCGGCTGATGGTGGACGGCGCGTTTCAATCCGAAGAAGAAGCGCGGGCCAAGGTCGTGCGCGCCAAGCAGACCTCGACGCAACTCAGCACCTACTTCGTCGGCCGCATGGCCCACGTCCGCCTGCGCGAGCAGGTGCAGCGCGAACTCGGCGACAAATTCGATCTCGCCCGCTACCACGAGACCGTGCTCACGCAAGGCTCCGTGCCGATGAAGTATCTTCCGGAGCTGGTGCGGGCGAAGTTGAAGCCGTAGAGCCTGCTTGAAAGGTGGCGTCGGCCATCCTAGCTGACAGTGAGCCGTGGCTTCCAGCCCGGCGGAACCGAGGTCTCGAAGTGAGAAGCTGGCAGTTATTTCAAACCGCCCCTCCAAGTCTGGCATTTT
>JBBQYK010000489.1:0-2909 GCA_038208765.1 Verrucomicrobiota bacterium | reverse complement strand
ACGAACGGCACGCGCGCCCTCCGCGCCTGTGCGCACGCCGAGATGGTGCTGCTCGGCGGGCTGATGAATCTGGACGCGCTCAAGGACGTGATTGAACAACTGCGCCCGAAGAATTTGCTGCTCGTGTGCGCCGGGACTTTTGAACTGCCGGCCTTCGAGGACATCTTCGCCGCCGGCGCGTTGGTGGATGAACTGGCCCAGGAACTCCCCCCGGAATGCCTGAGCGACTCCGCGCACCTCGCCAGCCTGGCCTACAGCCAGAGCTGCATGAATGGCGGCGGCGTCTGGGAACGCGCCATCACCTCCTGCTCGCTCAACGCCCGGCGCTTGCTCACAAATCCTGATCTCGCGCCCGACGTGGCCTTGTGCCTCGCGGACGCCCGGATGCCGCTCAACGCCTCACTGATGAAAGACGGTTCGGTGCGCCCGCTCCACGGCTTCGGCGCGAAGCTCGCGTAGCGGACTGCCAGTTTGCAACTGGCAGGTGCTCACGACGACAGGACGCGTCCACAAGTTCGCCTGACCAAGAACATTTCACACCTCACCTGCCGGTTACAAACCGGCAGCACGTTCGCCTTGCCGATAGCTTGCCACCACCCACTCGCTCAACGCCTTCTCCGGCGCGTCCACCACCGCGCGGTCAATCGTGAACTCCGTCTGCGCCGTGTTCTGCGCGAGCAGCTTCAGGCCGAAGTGGAAGTCCTTGAACTTCTCCGCGCACAGATCGCGCACGGTCTTGTTCTGCGCGATGGCCAGCGTCACGAGGTGTTCCGCCGCGTCGTCGGTGAAGGCCAGCGTCAGGCCGTAGCTCTCGCGGAAACGCTGGGCAAACTCGCGCACCACTTGGGCCATCACCACGCGTTCCTGCTTGTCCCTCTCAGCGAGCAGCGTTTTCAACGCGGCGGCGGGATGGTCCACCAGTTCGCGCGTGATGACGATTTGCTTCACCACCGTGGACGGCAGCTCGAATTTGAAATCGCGGAAAACGCGCTCGCACACCGTCATCAATCCACGCGCGCCGGTCTTTTCTTCCGCCGCCAGTTCCGCGATGCGCCGCAGCCCATCCTCGCGGAACAGCACTTCAATGTTGTAGGCCGCGAAATCTTGTTCGTACTGGCGGATGATGCTGCCCTCCGAACCTTGCAGGATGTGAAACAGGTCGTCGGTGTTCAGCGCGTGGCAATGCACGCGCACCGGCAGACGCCCGATGAATTCCGGCTCGAAACCGAAATCAATGAAGTCGCGCGTCTGCGCTTCTTTCAAGACTTCCTCGTCCGCGATGGCGCGGCTCTGGGCGGCGAAGCCGATGACCGCCTCGCGCAAGCGCCGCTGCACAATTTTCTGCAAGCCATCGAACGCTCCGCTGACGATGAACAGAATGTGCTTCGTGTTGATCGTGGCTGGCTGCTTCTTGCCGTCTCCGCTGCCACCGCGCTGCAAATCCATCATCGCCTGAATCTGCCCCGCGATGTCGTTCGGCGCGCGGGCGGCGACTTCAGTCTCTTCCATCAGCTTGAGCAGGTTCGTCTGCACGCCGCGCCCGCTCACATCGCGTCCGCCGGAGGTGGACGACGTGGCAATCTTGTCAATCTCGTCGATGTAGATGATGCCGTATTGCGCGCGCTCCACGTCGCCATCGGCGCGGCGCACCAGTTCGCGCACGAGGTCTTCCACGTCACCGCCGACGTAGCCGGTCTCGGAAAATTTCGTCGCGTCACCCTTCACGAACGGCACGCCAATCAAGTCCGCCACGCTACGGATGAGATACGTTTTGCCCACGCCCGTCGGTCCCACGAGGATGATGTTCTGCTTGGCGTAATTCGCCGTCTGCCGGCCTTCGCGGGCAAAACGCACCTGGTTGTAGTGATCACACAGCGCCACGCTGAGCACCTTCTTGGCTTCGTCCTGCTTGATGACAAAGCGGTCGAGATGCGCCTTCACGTCGCGCGGTTTGTAACTGAAGTCGAAATCCCCCGGAGCGCGCGGCGCGGGCGATTCGCCGTCCGCTTCATCGCCATCACTGGGGCTGGTGGCGAAGGCTGGATTGGTGACGCCGGGGAAATTCTTGCGCATGAATTCCGAGAGCTGCCGCTGAAATTCCTCGGGCGAAGGCGTCGCATTGAACATTGTTTTCATCAGTGCGTGGACAGGTAAGGCGGCGCGGCGTTCAGGACAAACGGGATTCTGCCAGCGCGGGAGATTTTACACGTTGCAGGGAGCGCGGACCGCCGAGTCCGCGTGCTCCAAATTTGTCAGCACCCCATCGCCAACACCCGGAAGAGCCTCACGCCAAGGCCGCGAAGGGCGCAAAGGTTGAAAGAACTTTTCCTTGGCGCCCTTCGCGTCCTTGGCGTGAGCAATCAGGAACACACGGACTCGGCAGTTCGCGCTCTGGCTTCTGCCAATGGCAAGCTGGCCGCACGTTATCTTGCCGACTCCACGCGCTGCGCGAAACGCAGCGCGTCCTCGTAGCCGACGAGCCGCAGGTTCACCCGCTCCACTCCATTCGTGCCGATGAAGACCACGGTGGGAAACGCTTCGATGCCAAACTTCTCGGCCAGCTTTTGGTTGTAGGCGTTGTCCAGCGTCAGGTCCGCGCGCAGGGCGAGAAACGATACGGCCGCATCACCGACGCGGCGGTGCGAGAACACCTTCCGCTCCATCTCGAGGCACGGCGCGCAATTGCGAGAGGTGAAATCAATCATCACGGGTCGTCCGCCTTTCCGTCCGGCTTCGAGCACCTCATCGGAGTAGGTGATCCAGGAAATTTTTTCCTCCGCGCCGGGATTGGTGCCGAGCCAGACGGCGAAGGTAATCATCAGCAAGGCCACGCCGCGCTTGAGCGTTTTCCCATCGCCCACGGGCAGCGCCGTGCGATCCAGCAGGCCGATGTGCAGCGCGCCGAGACC
>JBBQYK010000488.1:0-2928 GCA_038208765.1 Verrucomicrobiota bacterium | reverse complement strand
CGTGCGGCTCGGCGATCATGAAATCGTGCGCAGCATCTACGCCGTGGTGCGCGATCAGAACTGGAATACCATCGGGTGGCGCGTGGAGAATTTGCAGAGCGACGTGCGCGCCGACTCGTTCGACCTCACGTTTGAGGTCGAATGCCAGGAGCGCGAGGTGAATTACTTCTGGCGCGGCACGGTGCGCGGTGAAAGCAGCGGGCGCGTCACGTTCACGTTCGAGGGCGAGGCCAAGTCGGAGTTCCGCCGCAACCGCATCGGAATCTGTGTGCTGCATCCCGTCACCGAATGCGCGGGCAAGTCAGTGACGCTGGAGCACCACGACGGTTCGAGTGAGCAAACCAGTTGGCCGAAGAACATCGCGCCGTGGCAGCCGCACAAGGACGTGCGCGCGCTCACGCAAGAATTTGCCGCCGGTGTGCGCGCGGAGGTTCGTTTCGAGGGCGAAGTCTTCGAGACGGAAGATCAGCGCAACTACGGCGACACGTCCTTCAAGACCTACAGCACGCCGCAAGATTTGCCCAAGCCGGTGGCGGTAAAAATCGGCGACCGCGTGCGGCATGTGGTGACCATCACGCTGATCAATCCTGAGAACAAAAAGGTGCTGCCGGTGAACCAGGGTCGGGGGGCGCAGCTCTCGATCAACACCACGCCGGTGCTGGCGCGGCCCGCGCTCGGCGTGCGGATGGCGAAGCACGGTCGGCCTTTGAGCGCGACGGAAGTTTCCCGGCTGCGCGCGCTGCGGCTCTCACACCTGCGCGGCGACGTGACGTTTGCGCACGACTGGCGCGCGGAGTTGCGCGCGGCCTCGGAGCAGGCGGCGCAGTTGCAAGTGCCGCTGCAATACGCGCTGCATCTCGGCGCAGACCCGGCGACGGAGCTCGTGGAGTTTCTGCGCGAGTTGGAAGCCGTGCGCCCGAAGGTGTCGCTGTGGATCATTTATCAGGACGGCAAAAGCATGGTGCCGCCGGAAGTCGTGACGCTCGCGCGGCAACAGTTGGCAAGTTATGGCGCGCAAATTCTCGTGGCGGCGGGCGCGACGCCTTTCTTCACTGAATTCAATCGTCAGCGACCCCCGGCAGAATCCACCGCACTGCCGTGTTACCCAAATACGCCGCAAGTTCACCTGCGCGACGCACGCACGATGATCGAGAATGCGGCGGATATCAGCGAGACCATCGAGAGCGCCAAGGCGATCACGCCGCAACAAGTCGTCATCTCGCCGATCACGCTGCGCCCGTGGCACAAGGTTCCCGCCGGTGCCGATGATATTGCCAACGGCCAGTTGCCCGGCGATGTGGACGCGCGGCAGATGTCGCTCTTCGGCGCGGCCTGGACGGTGGCGCATCTCTCACGGCTCGTGCTTTCGCCGCACGTTCACAGCGCGACATATTTTGAGACGACGGGCTGGCGTGGATTGATGGAGAGCGAAGGCGGCTCGTTGCTGCCGGAGAAATTTCCTTCGCAGCCCGGTGGAGCCTTCCCACTCTACTTCGTGTTCGCCGCGCTGGCCGGTTACGACCGCGTGCTGCCCACGCCGTCCACGCACCCGCTGCAAGTCGAGGCGCTCACCCTGCTCGATGCTAAAAATCGCAAGCGCGTACTGGTGGCGAATCTCTCGTCCGAGGCGCAGGAAATCAAAATCAAGACCGGCACCTGCTCGGCGCGCGTGGAGCGGTTGAACGCCGACACGGTGGAGGCGGCTGCCCAGGCGCCGGAAAATTTCTTCACGACGGAAGGCGTCGCCGTTCAATCCGTGTCCGGGAAAATCGAATTGTCCCTCGCTCCTTACGAAGTGGCGCGCGTGGATATTGCGTGAAACACGCTTCCTCGCGTTTGGTCATGCTCAAGCAAGGGTGATGTTCGTTTCGTCCCACCGGCAATGAATTCGCGGAGATCTTGTGCTGCCACGAACTCACACCGCGCGGCACCACGCCAGCTTGATGTCGGGCGTGAAGACAATGAAAACAACGAAACAGCCAGAGTAAAATCCAGCCGGCTTTCCCGGCCTCCCGGGGCGCGCCCATTCCGGTGCTGCGGATTTTCTTTTTCTTGCGAGGATGCACCTGACCGGGTAGCGAAAGAGGCTTAGTGACTCGACGGACAGACAACCAAACCAAACAACAGTAAATCTTATGAAACAATGGATCGTGTGCCCGATGCTGGCCGTGGCCTTGATGCTGACGGCGGGCTGTGAAAAAGGAACGGGCGAAAGAGTCGGGGAGAACATTGACAGGGCGGCGGAGAAAACCAAGGACGGCCTGGAAAAGGCCGCTGACAAAACCGGCGACGCCCTCAAGGACGCTGGCGACAAGCTGAAGAATTAAATGGCGGTGGAATCACAGCGGAGCGGTGCCCGGCACCGCTCCGTTTTTTTTCTGGCCCTGATCGCCGGAACTTGCACACCGGGGACGGTGACAACACCATGCCGCCGATGCGTGTGGTGAAAACAATTTCCGCGATGCAACGTCTCGCGCTCCAGTGGCGGCGCTCGGGACTGCGCATCTCGCTGGTGCCCACGATGGGCTATCTGCACGCGGGGCACATCAGTCTCGTAAAACGTGCGCGTCAGTTGGCCGGGCCGAAGGGCCACGTCGTGGTGAGCATCTACGTGAACCCGACGCAGTTTGCGCCCACGGAGGACTTGAGCCGCTACCCGCGCGACTTCCAGCGTGACCAGAAACTTTGCCGCGACGCCGGGGCGGATGTGATCTTCTACCCGACCGACGAGCAGATGTATCCCGGCAAGGCTGCGGGCGACTACAGCACCTACGTCGTGGAGGAAACTCTTTCGCGCACGATGGAAGGCGCGTCGCGGCCTACGCATTTTCGCGGCGTCACGACGGTCTGCGCGAAACTCTTCCAGATCGTCCTGCCGGACGTGGCGGTCTTTGGTGCGAAAGATTTCCAACAGGCCGCGCTGATGCA
>JBBQYK010000487.1:0-2932 GCA_038208765.1 Verrucomicrobiota bacterium | reverse complement strand
GAGTCGTGCCCGTCCTGGGGATAGACGGTGAGCTTCACCTCGGCGCAGCCCGCGCGCTGGAACGCATTGGTCATGCGCTGGGATTCTTCGAGCGGCACCACGTTGTCCTTCGCGCCGTGAAAGGCCCACACGCCGAGTGATTTCAGCGACGCTTTCTTCTCTTTGCTCGCCAGCAGCACGCGGATGTTGTCGCCGCCGCCGCAGATCGGAGCGATGGCCGCGAAGCGTTCGGGAAATTTGCTGCCGAGACTCCAGCTCCCGTAGCCGCCCATGCTCAGGCCCGTGAGATAAACGCGGTTCGTGTCCACGTTGTACTTCGCGAACATCGTGTCGAGCAGCGCGAGCAGGTCTTCGTCGCGCCACGTTTCGTTAGGCGGGCACTGCGGCGAAACGATGATGAACGACAGCTTCGCGCCCGCCTTCACCAGCTTCGGCGGGCCATGCACCGTCACCTTCTCCACGTTCGTGCCGCGCTCGCCTGCGCCGTGCAGGAACAGCATCAGCGGCCACGCGTCGCCGGTCTTCGTGTAGCCGTCGGGCAGGTAGAGCTGGTAATCGAGTTTCACGCTACGCGTGATCTGTTTCTGGAAATGCTGCGGTGTTTGCATGGCGGGCTGGGCGGAAGCGGAGTGTTCGTGTGACTCGTGGGTGACCGTCGAGCAACCGTTGAAAACAACGGCGCACGCGACCGCACTGACGAGAAAGAGTGGCTTGTGCATCCGCGATTCGTAGCGGGCCATGGAGGGGCGGGCAAGCGTGGTGTGTCCAGGGCAAATGCATAAAAACTCATCGGGATGCCCAAGGAACTGAGGATCAACGACGATGCTTTTCCATTCGTCTGCCCAAATTCGTCTGCCGCTCCGCTGCCGGAATGAAAGCTGGCAAACGAATTGGGGCAGACGAATGAAAACCCAGATCTACCAAATTATTTAGATGCGTTTGCCCTGATGGTGTGTCGTTCGAGCGCAGGCTTTCCAGCCCGCAGCAACATCCCCAAAACGGAGCGGCTCATCCGTGGGTGCGGCGTTCGTTGTCGAACATGCTGCGGGCTGGAAAGCCCGCGCTCCGGCAACTGGCAGCACGTTACATCAGCTTCAGCTTCGGCAAATCTTGCGAGTCCACCATTCCCACCGGCTCCTTCTTCACGTTGACCACGATCAAGTCGTCGATGCTGCGCTCATTGAAAATTTTCAACGCCTCAGCGGCCAGCGCTTCATCGCGGATGCAGATGGGATTCTTCGTCATCACACTGGTCAGCGGCTTGGTGAGCAAGGCGTCATCCTCCGCCATGCGCCGGCGAAAATCGCCATCCGTGAACACGCCCACCAGTTTGCCACGCGCATCCACCACGCTCAGGCTCCCGGACTTCGCCTGCGTCATCACCATCAGCGCCTCGCGCACGTTTTGTTTCTGCGAAGCCACCGCATTGCGACCGTCGCGGCGCATGATGTCCTTCACGCGCACCAGCAGCGCGCGGCCAATCGCACCGCTCGGATGATACTTCGCGAAATCACTTTGCTTGAACCCGCGCGCCTCCAGCACCGCCATCGCCAGCGCGTCGCCCATGACGAGCGTCGCGGTCGTGCTGGCGGTGGGCGCGAGATTGAACGGGCACGCCTCCTTCGGCACATGCACGTTCAGCACCACGTCGCTGTGATGCGCGAGCGACGATTTCGGCGAGCCGGTGATGGAAATGATTTTCACCGAGAAGCGTTTCAGCGCGGGCATCAGGTTCAACAACTCCTCGGACTCCCCGGAGTAACTGAGCGCGAGAATGACATCGCCGTCGTTGACGATGCCGAGGTCGCCGTGCAGCGCATCCACAGGACTAAGAATGACGGCGGTGGAACCGGTACTGGTGAGGGTGGCGGCAATCTTCTGACCGACGTTGCCGGACTTGCCGATGCCGACCACGATGACTTTGCCGCGCTGCGTGACCGTGCCCGCGATCAGCGCGACCGCCTGCTCGAATGAGCCATCGAGTTGCGCGCGCACGGCTTTGAGCGCGGCGATTTCGATGTCGAAGACTTCTCTGGCGCGGGCGAGACGATTCATCGCGGGTGAGGTTGCCAACGCGATGGCGGTGATTCAACAGCGAACGCGGCGCGCGCACTGCGTTAGTGGGGCAGCCGTCCCGGCTGGTGTTGAATCGGCCGGCGAGACGCCCGCCGGACTAGGACAGCCGGGACGGCTGCCCCACTAACGAGTTCACGCCAGCACGCCGCGCAAGACCTGTCCATGCACATCCGTCAGGCGGAAATCCCGCCCGCCAAAACGATACGTCAATCGCTCATGATCGAGTCCGAGCTGATGCAGCACCGTGGCCCAGAGGTCGTAAGTCGTGCAGGGATCTTGCACCGAGTGATAGCCCAGTTCATCCGTCGCGCCGAGCACGCTGCCGCCCTTCACGCCGCCGCCCGCCATCCACATGCTGAAGCCGAAGGGATTGTGATCGCGCCCACTGCCGCCCTGGGAAAACGGCGTGCGCCCAAACTCGCCGGTGAAAATGATGAGCGTGTCCTGCAACAGCCCGCGTGATTTCAAATCACGAATCAATCCCGCCAGAGGTTGATCCACCTGTTGCGCCATCAAGCCGTGACCTTCCTTGATCTGGCCGTGCTGATCCCATGGATTGCCTGCGTTGCCCGCGCCGATGTTCGTGGTGAGACAACTCAGTTCCACGAATCGCACGCCACGCTCAATCAACCGCCGCGCCACGAGACATTGTTTGCCATAGGCCACCGTGCGCGTGTCTTTGGATTCGAGTCCGTAAAGTTTCTTCGTCGCCACCGTTTCACCGCTGAGGTCGCACAATTCCGGCACTGCGGTCTGCATGCGGTAAGCGGTTTCGTAATTACGAATCGCCGCGTCAATCTGCGGCTCGCCCGCCGTCGCAGAAAAGCGCGTGTCCAGATCGCGGATGAAACTGAGC
>JBBQYK010000486.1:0-2940 GCA_038208765.1 Verrucomicrobiota bacterium | reverse complement strand
TTGCCCGCGAGCATCCGCGTCATGCTGCGCTTCATGCCGGACGAGAAATGGAAGCCGAAGAGCATCGCGTTCTGCGCGAGCAGGAACATGACGAAGCCGATGTAGGTGCGCTTCTTGGCGAAGAGCTTCCACAGTTCGTTGCGGAGCTGGAGGAGGAACATCTTCATGGTGCGCCGGTCTCCGACCCGAAGCGTGGTGGCGCTGTCGAAGTTCGTGCCGGGTCGGAGACCGGCGCTTCATGAACCAGCGAAAGATAAAACGCTTCCAGCGTTTCCTCCTCCGGTGCGATCTCGAACACGGAGAATTTGTTTTCCACCAGCGCGCGCACGAGTTCATCCGTGCCGACGCCGTTGGCCAGGATGACGAACGCGCCGTCCTGCGCGCTGTCGATCAGCTTTCGTTCCGTGAGCAGGTGCGTGGCCTGGGCAAAGTCGTTCACGCGCAGGCGCACGCGCTGTTGCGTGCGTTTGGCGTCGGCGATGGTGCCTTCAAAAACTTTCCGGCCCTTCTTCAACACCGCGATGCGCGTGCAGAGTTGTTCCACTTCGTTCAGCAGATGTGAGGAGAACAGAATCGTCAGCCCCAGATCGCGGTTCAGGCGCTGAATCGTTGCGCGCATCTCGTGGATGCCCTCGGGATCGAGTCCGTCGCTTGGCTCGTCGAGAATCAACAACTCGGGATTTGGCAACAGCGCTTGCGCGAGCGCGAGGCGCGTCCTCATGCCGTGCGAGTAGGTTTTGACTTTCGATTTCTCGCGCCCGGTCAGGCCGACCCATTCGACGACTTCGAGCAGGCGCGCGCGGGACACCGGCGCGGAGAATTGCGCCAGCACTTCCAGGTTCCGGTAGCCGCTCAGGTAATCGTAGAAGACAGGCGTCTCGAAAATCGCGCCCACCCGCGCCAGTGCCATTCCACGTTCGCGCGTCACGTCATGACCGCACACGCGTGCCTCGCCGCTGGTCGGCCAGACCTGGCCGAGCATCATGCCGATGGTGGTGCTCTTGCCCGCGCCGTTGTGTCCGAGCAACCCGAAGATTTCCCCGCGCGGCACGACGAGTTCGAGGGATTCCACTGCGGCGCGTTGCCCGAAGACTTTGCGCAGTGAACGCAATTCAATCAGCGCCGTCATCGAGTGCCCTCAATTGCCAGCAGGTTTTTGATGTGGCCATCGGCGTAGAGGTAATTCACGCCGCGCCCGATCCCGATGGTGGCGTGAAACGCCTCCTTGTCGAAGGCCAGCGGAATGTTGTGCGGATCGTAGTTCAGGTTGAGCACCACGAAGTGATCCGCGTCCTGCCCGTTCACGAGATTGTTCCACGCGTAGCTTGAACCCGTCTGCGCGAACAAATCCTTGTTGTCGGAAGGACAAAGCAACACACGCACGTTGCCGAGATAATTCGAGAGCGTCACCTCCATCCGCGTCAGTTCGTTGGTCGGCGGCACGCCAACCGCGACATCCAACAGCGAGGGTACCTTGTTATCATTGTCCTGCGCGTACAGTTGCAGCGCCACGCCGACCTGCCGGAGGTTCGAGAGGCACGCCGCCGAACGACCTTGCTCCTTCGACTTCGCGAGCACCGGCAGCAACAGCGCCGCGAGGATGGCAATGATGGCGATGACCACGAGCAGTTCGATGAGCGTGAAGGCCGCAGTGCCGGACGCGCCGGCCTTGGACCTTGGACCTCGGACTTTGGACTTCCCCCTCATCTCCGAAACAACCGTCCGTTTTGCATCATGCGCTGCATCTCTTCGAGCAGGGGCGCGACTTCGGCTTTTGTTTGGGCCGAGCTTTCTGAGTAAAAAGTTTTTAGCCCGGTGTTGATCATCTTCGCCTGCAACTCCTCGTCCACCGGCTCGCGCTCGCGTCCGTCGTCGGGCGTCATCTGGCCGCTCTCGCGTTGCGCGCGCATCTGCGCGATGGCGTTGGTCACGGCGTAACGGCGCTTGTCCTCGGGCAGTTTCTCGAAGGAGGTGAGCATCTGCTTCACGCCCGACGGCATGGTGCGCTCGACGAACTCGCTCTTCTCCGCATCCGTCATCTGCCGCCACAAGCGGTTCCACTCCAGATCCGCGCGGGCGTGACGGCGCTCGTCCGGCGTCAGTTGATTCAACTTGTCGCCCAGCTCGCGCAACCGTTTCGCGCGCGCCTCCGCGGCAAGCTTTTCCAAATCCGTGGCGCGGACGGCGGCGATCATTTTCTCCGCCGTCATTTTGTAGTGCGCGGCCACGCGCACAACGACCCATGCCAGCAGCCAGGCCGTCACGAGAATGACGGCGGCGGCGAGCAGCGGTTTGTAGCGCGGATTGGTCACGGCGCGGAGCGTAGCGGAATGAACAAAGTTGGCAAATGTAGTGGCGCAGGCGTCTCGCCTGCATTCAGTCCGGTGGCCGTCCCGGCTGCAGAACGACGGGATCGGAACGACAGGCGGGACGCCCGTCGGACTAATGGCAGCCGGGACGGCTGCCCCACTATGCTGCGGCTTCCCAAGCGGTGCGCGTCCGCGTAGCGTCGCGCTCATGTTTCTCCAGCGTCATGGTCGGGCCGTGCTGTCGAGCCTGTTGGGAGTGTGGCTCACCGCCTCGCTGTTCGCGGCGGATGCGCCGACGGCGTTCGCGCTGCGCACGAACGATGTCGTCGCGTTCATCGGCGGCTCGGATGTCGCGGCGGCGCAATTCACCGGACATCTCGAAGCCTTGCTCGCAGTGAAATTTCCCGGCGCGCGCTTTCGCAACTTCGGCTGGGAAGGCGACACCGTGTTCGCGCGCCCGCGCGAGATTGGTTTTCCGCCGCTCACGGACCATCTGAAACGCGCCGGGGCCACGGTGGTCGTCCTCCAGTTTGGTCGTACGGAAGTCTTGGGCAGCAAACACTCCGTCCAGAATTTCGCCGTCGCGTACGAAAAACTTCTGGATGAATGCGCGAAACAGACGCTGCGGCTC
>JBBQYK010000485.1:0-2940 GCA_038208765.1 Verrucomicrobiota bacterium | reverse complement strand
CGAGGATGAACAAATTCGCGCAGACGGATTAACTTTGAACATGAGCGGCGCGCGGGGCGCGGCGGCGTGGAAAATTCATTACAGCAAAGATCGCCCGTCAGACGGTGCTCAAACTCATCTCGCCGGGCTGGCCGAGTAAATTTCTTGCTCCCGTGGCACCGCCGTTGCTAGACAAACCCGCCGCTCCTGAAGTGCAGGAGCCTTGGCATTGTCGGTAAAGAAAACTGAACCCAAAACTCACGCACGCACATGGCGAAATACAAACTCGAATACATCTGGCTCGACGGCTACGAACCCGTCCCGAACCTCCGTGGCAAAACCCAGGTCAAGGACTTCGACAGCTTCCCGAAGCTCGAAGAACTCCCGATGTGGGGCTTCGACGGCAGCTCGACCCGCCAGGCCGAAGGCCGCACCTCGGACTGCATGTTGAAGCCCGTGGCCGTCTATCCCGACTCGACCAAAAAAGACGCCGCGCTCGTGATGTGCGAAGTGATGATGCCGGACTGCAAGACGCCGCATCCGAGCAATTCGCGCGCGAACATCCTGGACGACGAAGGCACCTGGTTCGGCTTTGAGCAGGAATACTTTCTTTATCAGGACGGTGTGCCGCTCGGCTTCCCCAAGGGCGGCGGCTTCCCGCCTCCGCAGGGCGAATACTACACCGGCGTGGGCTACAAAAACGTCGGGGACCTGGCGCGCGAGATCGTGGATGCGCACCTTGATCTTTGCCTTGATGCCGGCATCAACCACGAAGGCATCAACGCCGAAGTCGCGAAGGGTCAGTGGGAGTTCCAAGTCTTCGGCAAAGGTTCGAAGACCGCCGCCGACCAGGTCTGGATGGCGCGCTATCTCCTGAACCGGCTCTGCGAAAAATACGGCGTGGATGTCGTCTATCACTGCAAGCCGCTGGGCAAGGACGTGGATTGGAACGGCTCGGGCATGCACTCGAACTTCTCCACCAAGTTCATGCGCGAAACCGGCGGCAAGGAATACTTCGAGGCGCTCATGGCCGCGTTCGACAAATACAAGAACGAGCACATCGCCGTGTATGGCCCGGACAATCATCTGCGCCTGACCGGCCTGCATGAAACGCAGTCCATCGACAAGTTCAACTACGGCGTTGCCAATCGTGGCGCGTCCATACGTGTGCCGCACAGCTTCGTGAACAACGGCTACAAGGGCTACTTGGAAGACCGCCGTCCGAACTCGCAGGGCGACCCCTACAAGATCGCAGGCCGCATCTTGCAAACTATCGCCACGGTGCCGACGAAGTAGATGATTTTGATCCGCGTCAGCGGATCGTTGAGGAACCGGAAATAATCACGGCGCGAACCGCAAGGTTCGCGCCGTTTTTATTTAACGTGCCCCCGGCGTCCCGCCGGGTGGTGACGTGATGACGACGAGAACTGCTTGGCAATGGAAGTGATCGTCTGAGGTGCAACACCTCCTCCCGGCGGGACGCCGGGGCACGTTCACGCCGCCGCTTCCACCATGCCGAGCTCCCGTTGCGCATCGCGTCGCACGGAGGAGGGCAGGGGATTCACGCCCAGCGTGCCGCGTAGTTCGGCGAGATACGTGGGCGCGGTGACGCGCTTCAGTTCATTACGCGCCTGATGCAGCCGCGGCTCAATGCCCAGTCGCGCCGCTTCCTCGCCGTAGTGCGGCTTGGTGATGAACTTGGTCAGGTAGCTGACGTGCCGTTGCCAGAGCTTCATGTCCACGACCTGCTTGGCGCACAACCGGTCCGCGTACCAGTCGCTGGCGAGAAAACTTTCGCGCGTGAAGAGCGAACGAATCTTCGCGTGGCTGAGTTCGCGGCCCTCGAACTGTCCATGCGCCATGATGTGCAGCAGCGCTTGGAGCGGCGGGCACGCCATCGCGATGCTGCCGTCGGCGAAGTAATGCTGCGCCACGCTGCGCTGCGTAGCCACGATGTTGTCCATGCCGTCGGCGAAGATGGCCATGTCCTGCGTCTCGGGCTTGAGCATCGCATCGGTGAAGATGCGGTCGGGATGATTGAACATGCGCCCGAAATACGTGCGCGCGAATCGCGCTGTGATGCGGTAGCCGAGACGGCCGGAGAGCACGGGCTTGCCGTCGTGTGTCAGGTCGCGGCACTTCTCGAGGTAATTGTTCTCAATGAGAAATTTCGGATCACGCTCCTGCACCGTCATGCGCGAAAGAATTTCCGGCACGAGCAAGCTCACGTCGTGATCCACGCGCGCGTGCGGACCGACGTAGCCGGCGGCAGTGACAAATCCATGGTAGACCGTGAGCAGAAAACTCACGAGCGCATCGTTCACGTCGAGGATGGGCGGGAGGCAGTTGAACGGACCTTTGGTCAACGCGCCTTCGCTGCCTGCGCCGGTCGTCGAAGGCGACTTGCCGGTCATCGAGCAGATGAACTCCATGAACAGCTCGGGCAGTTCCATGAAGTGGATCGGGTTGTACACCGCCAGCGAACGCACCCCCGGCTCGGGTGGATTGTTCCGGCGGCCCGGCACCACAACATTCACCGGCTTCGGCACAAATTGGCCGAGCGGAATGCGGCGCTGCAAACGCATGGAGACATCCGCGACGTAGCTCTCGCGCGGGTCCATGAGGTCGGGACGCGGCTGGAGGTAGCGCGGATTCTTCGTCGGCTTGCCGTTGATCACGCGCGGGTGCGACGTGGCGACGAGATAACTTGCACTGCTCTCGGCGACGTATTCGTGGATGAGCCGCTGCACCGGCTCGGTGTACTGGCTGAACTCGATGACGTCTTCGAGCATCTGCTTCGCGGTGTTCAGATCGAGCGGTTCGTAGTTCGAGAAGAAATTGCCGCCGCGCGAGAAGTCCAGTTCCGCCTGTTTGTCGTAGCCGCGATGAATCGCATCGTCAGGACGCTGGAACAAACGGTTCTCACAGTTCTGGGCAAACTTCGCGCACGGGTTGTTGAAC
>JBBQYK010000484.1:0-2984 GCA_038208765.1 Verrucomicrobiota bacterium | reverse complement strand
TCGTTTTGCTTTTCACGTAGGGCACGCGGATGCCGTCGATCAAAACGTGCGAGCCGAGGAATCGTGCGGCGGGGCGAAAGCCGGCCTGTCCGGCCAGCGCCACGTCCTCATCGGCGTCGCGCACCTGCCGGTCCTGGATGTCCGCGAGCGCCGGGAGTGGGCTACGGGCGGGAGCGCGCGTGCTGCCGGCCACGCCCACGCCGCCGATCAATTTGCCATCACGGAACAGCGGCACGCCGCCGGGCGAGCCGGCCAGTCCGCTGATGGCCGCCGGGCCGGGCAGGGGATCGCCGTTGGTGCCGCTCTCGGTGGAGAGAGGGTTGCGCCCGGAGTTCGGATTCTTGAACCGGTTCACGTCGGTGAAGGAGAGGTTGGAAAAATTCACGCCCACGAGCGGCCCGGTGCCGCGGTTGCGGATGCGCGGCGGGAAATTTTGCTGCACGATGAAGCCGGCGGTGCGCGAGGTGAAGGCGTGTTGATCGCTGCTCAGGAATGAGGCGGTGCCCGCCTTCGTGGCCGCGTCGAGGATGTTCAGCTTCGCGAAATCGTTCGTGGTGTCACCGTCCACCGCCCACACCGCCAGGATATAGCCTTCGCGGTCCGCGACGGCGATGACGGCGTTCGGCATGATCTGTTCCGCGCGCGCTATGGCCTTGGTGAGCACGCGGACGACTTCGTTGGAAGTCATCAAGGTTTCGGCGGGCGGCACGGCGGAGAGGGCAGGCGCGAAGAATGCACCGAGGGCAAACAGGAGTTGGGCAACGCCGCGAGTCACGAAAGGCATTGTGTGGAAGTGCGGCGCGGCGGCAAGGCTGGAATCAGTGGTCACTGAACAGTAATCAGTAATCAGTAATCTGTAAGCCCGCGAGACAGAGAATCCGTCGGGTGCCGCATCCGCGCCCACTTGATTACTGATTACTGATCACTGATTTACTTCCCCACCGGCACCACCGCGGTCCAGCAGCGCCCGAACTTCTCCTTCACACGATCTTCCAATTCCTGCGCGCCGCAGAGGTCGCGCGCGATGGCAAACGTCGTGGAGCCGCTGCCGGACATGAGCGCGACCGCCGCGCCGTTCTCGCGCAGGAAATCCTGGAGCACGGCGAGCCACGGATATTTCTCGAGCGCGGGCGCTTCTAGGGAGTTGTAGAATTCGCGCGCGGCCTTGCGCAGATCACCCGTGTCGAGCGCGGCGATCAGTTTCATTGCGCGTCCGCGTTCGCCGTTCAGTGCGGCGGGGAAACGCGCGAGTTCCTTGTAAGCCCACGCGGTGGCGATGCCGAAGCCGGGATGCACGAGCAGAAACGCGCAGCCTTCCAGCGCGCGGAACGACGCCAAGGACTGAATGATCTCGCCGCGCCCAGTCGCCAGAGCGGGCTGCATCTGGAGAAAGAACGGAATGTCGGAGCCGAGCGAGGCGGCGGCTTCGTGCAACTGCGTTTTATCCAGCGGGCCGTCGAACAATTCGTTCAACGCCAGCAGCGTCGTAGCCGCGTTGCCGCTGCCACCACCGAGACCCGCCGCCATCGGGATTTTTTTCTCGAGGTGCATCTTTACGCCGGCGGAGAGGCCACTGCGCTGGAAGAATGTTGCCGCAGCTCGGCAGACCAGATTGCTGGCATCGACCGGCAGCGTCGGTTCGCTGCAAGTTAGCGAGATGCCGCCACTGGTTTTCTCGAAGCTCAGTTCGTCGCAGAGCGCAACGGGCTGCATCACGGTTTCCAGTTCGTGAAAGCCGTCGGCGCGCTGGCCGAGGATGTTCAGCAGCAGGTTGACTTTGCACGGAGACTGTTTGGTCACGGTCACGAAATGAAAAATGCGCCCACACCAGAGCGATGCGGGCGCATGAGAGAGGGTTTCAACTCAGTTGTCGAAGATGCGGAACCGGCTGCCCGGAATGAACGGGGCCACGTCGCCGCCGCTGAAGCCGAGCGAGGTGTCGGTCGAGAAAATCGAGTCGCTGATCACGCCTGGTTTGTAGCTGTCCGGGTAGATCGGGTATTCGCTCAGAGTCATGCCGCCGTACGGATAGCTGCGGTTGCGCATATTGGCGTCGGGATAAGTCGGGTCTTTCGACGTCGCAATCGGCCCGTAGCTGGGGAAGGGGAAGGTGACGATTTCATAGACGCCAATCGCCGTCCGGGCCAGCGAGCGGTTCACCCCGCGAATGACCCCGGTGGTGTAAGCGGAGTCCGTATTCTCCCACAGATGCGTCTGCTCCATGGAGCGGCGCACTTCGCCGAGGCGGGCGAATTCCGTGACGTTCAAAATGCCGCGACCGAGTTTCTTTTCGGGTCCGGCGCAACCGGCCGTGAGAGCCACGGCGGCAACCAGCGCGAGTGTGTTGGCGATTCGCATAAGTTGTTTGTCTGTCGCGGCAGACTACCGCGCGAATCGAAAAGGTAAAGTGGTTTCAGGGCCGACGCCCGGAAACGCTTCGGCGGTGCCGTTCGTGGGCGCGATACTTTCCAGTCTCACGTCGCTGGTGCTTACGAGTTGCGCCCGCCCGCTCACGGCCCTGTGTATTCCAGCCGCACGATCTGCGTGTCCTTGTTGTTGCCCCACCCCGTGCCGAACTCGGCGATGTAGAGGCAACCATCCGGCCCGAGTTCCATGTCCATCGGACGTTTGAAGGTCATGTTCTTCGCGATGCGTTCCATGCGCAGCGAGCCATCGGCGTTTTTCGCAATGTTTTCGTTCTCGTCCAGATGCACGGCGATGATCCAGTTGCGCGACCATTCGTAGATGAACAGCGTGTGGTCGTATTCCTTCGGCAGCTTCGTCTTCGACGGATTCTTCTCGTCGTAATAATAAACCGGCCCCGCCATGGCCGTGCGCCCGCCGCCGCCGTTCACAACCGGGAACCGCGCCGACGCACTGCCCGGATACCAGATGAATGCCGGCTGCGTGGGCGGAAGATTCTTCACGCCAGTATTGTTCGGCGAATTGTTCACCGGATGCAGCGGATCAAAGAACGTGGCGTC
>JBBQYK010000483.1:0-3014 GCA_038208765.1 Verrucomicrobiota bacterium | reverse complement strand
CGTCGGTCTGCATCGAGTTGATCAGGCAGAGGTCGTCCGCGATCCCGCCGGTGTGCGGCAGCAGTTCGCTCAACCAGCGTCCGCACTGGCCGTATTGCTTGAAGGGTTTGATGGCCGGGAGAATCGGAAATTTCTTCGCGCCCGCTGTCATCGTCGAGAGCCGCGCACCCGCGCGCACCGACGCCGGCAGTTCCTCCAGCCGTCGCGCGTTCAGTCCCGGCTTGTGATCAAACAGATCGACTTGCGACGGCCCGCCGCCCTGCCACAGCACGATGACGCGCTTGGCCTTCGGCGGAAAATGCGGCAGCCCCGGCAGCGCGCCGGAGATCTTTTCATCCGCGCCAAATAAATTTCCACCGAGCAACGATCCGAGCGCGGCCACGCCGATGCCTGTGGCGCTGCGCCCGAGAAACTGGCGGCGCGTGAGATTCAGTTTGGCTTCGAGGAGTGGGTTCATAGATACGGGTGGTGCAAATCGGAACGGAGCGCGGACCGCTGAGTCCGCGCGATCCAAGCCCGACGAAACTCTGGCCTACCTTCACGAAATACGAACACGCGGACTCGGCGGTCCGCGCTCCGGCTGCATGCCCTCAATTCGCGTTCGTTCATCATAGCGGCGGTGTCTGCGCGGCGGACTTGCGCGGACCTTTCTTGATCGGCCAGTCGGCGTTCTCGGTGCGCGCGGATTTCATGAACGACTCCAGTGGCGCGATGATCTCCGGGTGTGCGGAGGCGAGGTTGTTGGTTTCACCGGGATCGCGCGCGAGGTTGTAAAGCTCCGTGGGTTCATCGAGATGATTCCGCACCGCCTTCCAGTCGCGCCAGCGCGCGGCCTGCTTGAAACCGCCTTCGTGAAACTCCCAGTAGAATTTCCGTTCCACCAGTTCCGGCGAGACGCGGCCTGTGAGCACCGGCCAGATGTTCGTGCCATCGAGTCCACTTGGAACCGTCGCGCTACCGAGCGCAGCCAGCGTCGGCAGCACATCGGGGAACCACCAGCGCGCGTCGCTCGTCACGCCCGCCGGCACGCGGCCTGGCCAGCGGACAATGGTCGGCACGCGAATGCCCCCTTCGTAGTGCGCGCGCTTGATCCCGCGATACGGCCCGCTGCTGCGGTTGAAGTCGGGATTGTTCCCGCCCTCGCGATGCGGCCCGTTGTCCGACGTGAAAATAACCAGCGTGTTCGTGTCGAGGTTCAGTTCCTTGAGCAGCGCGAGCAGGCGGCCCACGTCGCGGTCGAGGCGCGTGACCATTGCCGCGTGGCCCTTCTGCGGCTCCGGCCAGTCGAGCTTTTCGTACTCGCCGAGTTCGGGGACTTCCATGCCGAGCGCCTTCGCCTCGTTGTTCGCGTGCGGCAGCGTGGGCGTGAAGCAGAGGAAGAACGGGCCGCTCCGGTTCTCGCGCACGAACTTCAACGCCTCGTCGGCGAATAGGTCGGCGGCGTATTCGCGCCGCACGGTGGCGCGGCCCGCACCGGCTTCGTTCGCGTCCGGCACCACGTTGCCCAGCTTCACGCGCTGGTCGTTGCGCCAGAGAAATTCCGGATAGTAATTGTGCGCGTGGCTCTGGTTCAGGAAGCCGTAAAAATAATCAAAGCCATGCCGCCACGGCAGGCCCGGTTCCGCCGCGCCCATGTCGCCCAGGCCCCACTTGCCCACCAGGCCTGTGCGGTAGCCGGCCTTCTGCAACAGCGCGGCGATGGTCACGTCGGTCGGACGCAATGATTGTGCGAGCGGATTTTGTTTGCCGGAATTCCCGCGCACTGTGGCGTGGCCGGTGTGGCGTCCGGTCATCAGCACGGCGCGCGAGGGCGCGCAAACCGTCGAGCCGGAATAGACCTGCGTGCAACGCATCCCTTCCGCCGCCATGCGATCGAGATGCGGCGTCTTGATGCGCTGCTGCCCGAAGCAGCCGACATCGCCGTAGCCGAGATCATCCGCGAGGATGAAGATGAAGTTGGGTTTGGCGGCGGGTTCAGCAGCGGGCAAACACGGGGCGAACCAGAAGCTGAAAACGGCCAGAAGAAGACCGAGGCGACCGGCCCCGCCTCGCCAAGTAGAAAGGTTATTTTTACCGCAGAGACGCGGAGGCGCAGACATGCGGAGGGATGTTTCTTCCCGCAGATTCAGAACTTCCACGGATGAAAACAGACCTCGGTGGTCTTCCTGAATCCGTGGGAATTTTTTCGGCAAATTGTTCACGGCTTCGTCAGGGCTTCGTCGAGGTTCAGGATGCCCAGGCAGACGGCGGCGTAGGCGGCGTGTTCCACGGCGTCGAGTTTTGCGTCGCGCGGGCTGGCTCCGGTGGTGAGAAACTTTTCCGCCGCCTTCGGGTCGGCACCGAATTTTTCCAACTGCTTGTCCAGACTGGCGCGCAGCAGCTTCGCCTCGTTCTTGTCGGGATCGCGCGCGAGCACGCGGCGAAACACGAAGTCGAGGCGCGCGTCGGGCTTTGTGCCGCCATCGCGCATCGTGCGTTCGGCCAGCGCGCGCGCGGCTTCGATGAAGGTCGGATCGTTCAGCGTGGCCAGCGCGTGCAGCGGCGTGCTCGTCGCACCGAGGCGCACCTGGCAGACGTTGCGCATCGCCGTGTCGAACATGTTGGCCGGGGCCACGGTGCGCCGCCAGAACGTGTAGAGACTGCGCCGATACAAGTCTTCGCCCGTGGATTGCGGGTAGGTGAAATCGCGTTCCTTGGTGATGGCGAGCGAGTCCCAAATGCCCTTCGGCTGGTACGGATAAACCGGCTTGCCACCGAGTTTGTCCACGAGCAGCCCGCTCGTCGCGAGCGCCTGATCGCGGATGAACATGGCGGGCAGACGAAACCGCGCGCCGCGCGCGAGCAGACGATTTTCCGGATCGCGCTCGCGTAATTCCGGCGTGAGCCGCGACGACTGGCGGTAGGTGGCGCTGGTGACGATGAGGCGGTGGAGGTGTTTCATGTTCCAAGCGGTGCCCCCGGCGTCCCGCCGGGTGGAGGCGTTCAATTTGCCAGGGTCACTCGACTCGACGAGC
>JBBQYK010000482.1:0-3014 GCA_038208765.1 Verrucomicrobiota bacterium | reverse complement strand
TGCAGACCGGGCCAGCCGTAGAGCGGCAGCCCTGGGCCTTCGCTCACGGTGACGCGCTCCGGCAAATCGCCACAGGTCCAGCCGCGCAAGTCGAAGCGTTCCCACTGTTGCGCGACACGCTGCCACGCGGCCGGTTCCTGCACGGGTTCAATTTTTACCTGCGCCAGTTTTCTGCGGAGCGATTCCAGATCGCGCCCCGTGCCGAGCTTCTTCTGATCGTGGCCGACGATCTCAATGCGTGGGCGCAGATGATTCGGCAGCGCGTCCGCGGGCCACGCGGAAGTCGGCACCGGCACGCCGTAGCGCTCGTGCAGAAAGCGCCCGAGGTCCGCGAGGAACGACTGACCGGTGGGCTGAAAGTCGCGCACGATCTCCACGACCTTGGGCGGGAACGGCATCAACTCGCGACGAATGGATTTCGGCAGCGCGCGCAGGAGCGTGCTGATTTTCTCCTCGCGCAAACCAGGCACGGCCCATTCGAGCAACGAGGCGGATGCCGTGTGTGCGAGGCTGAACGGAAGCTGGATGGTCACGCCGTCGTGGTCTTCGCCGGGCGCGTAAGCATAGGCCAGCGCGACGGGCTGGCCGCTCACCGGCAGCGCGTCGGGGAACGCCTCGGTGTCGTAACCGGCGACCGGGCCGCCCGCCAGATCAGCCTCGTGAATACAGAGAAAATTTGGATCGGTTTGCTCACGGACCAGGCGTTGCAAATCGTGCGTGGAGGAAATGTTCTCCAGATGCTTCGCGTAGAAGTCGAACATCGCCTGATCCAAATCCGCGAAGTCGGAACGGCGGACGCGCGTCTGCCAGTTCTCGATCTTCTGACGCACGGCCCGGTTGTGGTCGAGGAAGCGGTAGGCGGAATTGGCGTGGCGAGCAGGAGCCGATGGTTCCGTTTCGTCCTCGTCCATTTCAGCCGTGAGCGTGGAGACGCGCGAGCCACGCGGCACGTTCTTCGGCACGAGATCATCTTCCACCAGCGCCGAGCGGATGAAGATCATCGTCGCGTCCGGCGCGTTGATGTTGCCGTAGGCGACCTTGCGCCGCTGCACTTCCATGCCGTGCAACGTGATGACTTCCTCGACGAGCACACGCCCGGCGCTCGCGCTCCAGTGCGGCGCGAGATGCGCGACTTTGCAGCAGTGCGGCGCGAGCTGAAAAATCCACTGCGGATCAATTCCGGCCAGCGTGCGCGCGAAGAGCTGCGAGGTCTCGACGATTTCTCCGGCGACAATCCATTGCGGCTGGCTGGAGCGCGGCTTGGGCGCGGATGGTGCGGGCTTAGGGCCGTGCTTTTTCACCGGTTCACCACGCTCGAACAAAGCCGAGCCGGGGAAGACATTCAGCAGCCGGTTCCCCGCCGCCTTGTAGCTGTTGCGCTCCTCGCGTCGCGCGACGTGGCCGGTCAAGCCCGCGAGGATCGAACGGTGGATGGCGTCGTAGCTGGCGTTGCTCTCGTTCAGCTTCATCGTGCCGAGATTTTCCAGCGCGCCGTGGAGTTGCGCGTAGAGATCCTGCCACTCGCGCATCCGCAGGTAGGAGAGGAAGTGCTGGCGGCAAAATTTACGGCGCGCGCCCTGCGTGCGGAGCTTGTCCCACTGGTCGTGGACGGCGTTCCAGATGTTGAGTAGCGCGAGGTAATCGGACTTCGGATCGTTGAAGCGTTTGTGCGCGGCGGCGGCGGCTTCGCGCTGATCGAGTGGACGATCGCGCGGGTCTTGGATGCTGAGTCCGGCGGCGATGATGAGCAACTCGCGCGTGGCGTGCTCATGCTGCGATTGGAGCAGCATCCGGCCAATCGTCGGGTCAATGGGCAGGCGCGCGAGGTCGCGTCCGAGCGGCGTGAGTTCGCGCTGCTCGTCGAGCGCACCGAGTTCTTGCAGCAAGGCAAAGCCGTGCGCGATGGACGCGGGCGCGGGCGGCTGGACGAAGGGAAATGTTTCCACGTCGCCGAGGCCAAACGCCTTCATGCGCAGAATGACTTCCGCCAAATTCGCGCGCTGGATTTCCGGCTGCGTGAACGGCGGGCGGGCGTTGAAATCTTCTTCGGAGTACAGGCGGATGCAGACGCCCGCCTCGACACGGCCGGCACGGCCTTTGCGCTGGTTGGCGCTGCTCTGCGAGACCTCTTCCACGGGCAGGCGCTTGGTGCGGGTGCGCGGATTGTAGCGGCTGATGCGCGCCAGTCCGGCGTCAATGACGTAGCGAATGCCGGGAATGGTCAGCGAGGTTTCAGCGATGTTGGTGGCGATGACAATTTTGCGGCGCGGCGAATTGGAGAACACGCGCTGCTGATCGCCCGCGCTCAAACGACCAAAGAGCGGAATGACTTCCGCCTCGCCGGAGAAACGGCCTTCAAGCTGATCACTCGTCTCACGAATGTCGCGCTCGCCCGGCATGAAGATGAGCACGTCGCCGAAATGAGTCTCCATCAGGATGCGCTCGGTCGCCTCCACCGCCGCGTCCACAAAGCTGATGTCGCCGCGTTCTTCCGAATCCGCATCGAGAGGCTGATAAATCACCTCGACCGGATGCAGCCGCCCGGAGACTTCGATGATTGGCGCGTCATCGAAGTGCCGCGAGAACGCCTGCGTGTCGATGGTCGCGGAGGTGACAATGAGTTTGAGATCCGCGCGGCGCACGAGCAGCCCCTTCAAGTAGCCGAGGAGGAAATCAATGTTCAGCGAACGCTCATGCGCTTCGTCCAGGATGATGGCGTTGTACTCGGCGAGCGTCGGGTCGCCCTGCGTCTCGGCGAGCAAGATGCCGTCCGTCATCAGCTTGATGTAAGTGTGCGCGCTGGATCGATCATCGAAGCGGATTTTGCAGCCCACCTCGTGGCCCCAATTCACGTTCAACTCCTCCGCAATGCGTTGCGAGATGGAGAGCGCGGCGACGCGGCGCGGCTGCGTGCAACCAATCATCGCCTCGATGCCGAGGCCGGCTTCCAGACACATCTTGGGAATCTGCGTGGTCTTGCCCGAGCCGGTCTCGCCCGCGATGACCACGACCTG
>JBBQYK010000481.1:0-3057 GCA_038208765.1 Verrucomicrobiota bacterium | reverse complement strand
CCCATCAGGAAACGATCACACTCACGCGCGGCCTGACGGCCTTCGTTGATCGCCCACACCACCAGACTTTGACCGCGGCGGCAGTCGCCCGCTGAGAACACGGCGGGAATGTTCGTCGTGTACTTGCCGTATTCCGCTTTGTAGTTCGAACGCTCATCGCGCGTGAGGTTGAGCTGCTGCGCGATGGTTTCTTCCGGCCCGAGGAAACCCATCGCGAGCAGGACGAGTTGGGCGGGGAGGACGCGCTTGGTTTCTTCCAGTTGCGTCGGGACGAACTGGCCTTTGTCGTTGCGCTCCCATTTCACGTCCACGATCTCCACGCCCTTCACGTTGCCCTGCTCGTCGGCGAGGAACTTCTTCGCGGTCACGAGATAGACTCGCGGGTCAGCGCCGAATTTCGCGGCGGCTTCCTCCTGGCCGTAATCCATCTTGTAGGTCTTCGGCCACTGCGGCCACGGATTGTCGGCGGCGCGCTCCAAAGGCGGCCGGGGGAGAATTTCCAATTGCACCAGGCTCTTGCAGCCGTGGCGCATCGAGGTGCCCACGCAGTCGGTGCCCGTGTCGCCGCCCCCGATCACCACGACGTCCTTGCCCGTCGCGTCGATGAAGCTGCCGTTCTTGTGCTGGTCGAGCAGCGCCTTGGTGTTCGCGGTCAGGAACTCCATCGCGAAGTAAACGCCCTTGAGCTGGCGGCCTTCGATGGGCAAGTCACGCGGCTTGGTCGCGCCGGTGCAAAGCACCACGGCGTCGAAGTCCTTCATCAAATGCTCGGCCGGAAGGTTCTTTCCAATCTCCGTGTTGGTCACGAACTTGATCCCCGCCGCCGCCATCAAATCCACGCGGCGCTGCACGACTTCCTTCTTGTCGAGCTTCATGTTCGGGATGCCGTACATGAGCAGACCGCCGATGCGATCCGCGCGCTCATAAACCGTCACGTCGTGCCCGGCGCTGTTCAGTTGCTCGGCAGCACTGAGTCCGGCGGGGCCGGAGCCGACCACGGCGACCTTCTTGCCCGTGCGCGTCACGGGCGTGAAGGGCTTGATCCAACCTTCTTCCCAGCCCTTGTCCACGATGGCGCACTCGATGTTCTTGATCGTGACCGGCGGTTCGTTGATGCCGAGCACGCACGAACCTTCACACGGCGCGGGACAGACGCGTCCCGTGAACTCGGGGAAGTTGTTCGTCTTGTGCAACCGCTCCAGCGCCTCCGACCAGAGGCCGCGATAGACGAGGTCGTTCCACTCGGGAATGAGATTGTTGATCGGGCAGCCCGAGGCCATGCCGGCGAGCAACCGGCCGTTGTGGCAGAACGGCACGCCGCAATCCATGCACCGCGCGCCCTGCTGCTTGAGCTTCGGCTCCGGCATGTGCTCGTGGAACTCGTTCCAGTGCGCGATGCGCTTCAGCTCCGGCTGGTCCACCGGCAACTCGCGCTTGAACTCCATGAATCCTGTTGGTTTGCCCATAAAATTTTTCGTTCTCGTGTCTTGGTCTTACGCGCCGGCGATCAATTCCTCGGCGGCTTCCGACAATCCCACTTTTCTCTTCCTCGCCAGCCGCTCCACTTTCTCGCGGCACTTCAGGCTGACGCTGAGATACAGGCGCACCTGCCCGTTGCCCTTGCGCTTGGGCGTCGGCGCTCCGAAGCGTCCCGCGATGATGCCCGCCGTGGACAAATCCTCGTCGAGGTCCGGCCAGTGCAATCCAAACGGGCTGACCTCGATGCGGTTCAACTGCGCCGCCGTGCCACGCGCCAGACGCGGATTCGCGGCCACGGCAAAGCCCACCGTGCGCCCGGTGTCCAGCTTGACCTGAATCCGGCCCTTCTCGTGCCAGGCCTTCACGGCCTTCTCAGTGACTGAAGTGCTCATTCCATTTCCTCAAAATTTCTGTCGCGTGTTTGGCGACCAATGCCTCCGCCTCGGCCAGTTCCTTCACCTTCAAGCCCTCCGACATCGCCAGCGCCACCGGGCGCACCCAGAACTTCGCCTCGCCGCCGCCCTTGCGCAGATGCACATGCACCGGCTCGTTCCGCTCGTTGCTGTAGAAACTCGCCACCCAGCCTTTGTCTCAAAAAACTGCGGCATGGTGGAAATTCAGAGCAGCGCTGAAAGCGCGCGATTCGATAGCCCAGGGCAAAGCCCTGGGTGGGAGCGTGGAAAAATACTCCAGCCCTGTAGGGGCGCGACGAAGGGGTTTCGCCCTTTCAGGGCTGGAGAAAATTTTGGACGTGTGACCCAGGGCTTTGCCCTGGGCTATCGAATGACGCCCCATTGGGGCTGGGAAATACGTGCGCGAAGACGCGGGTGGCACGAGCGACTCGCCGGTGCCGTTCGGCGACCCGCCGAACGGAAGGGGGAAAGCGCGCGGAGTTTTCCAGCGGGCGTGGGGAGTGAGAGAGCGCGCCGCCGTTGCGCCGCGCAGGTTGCCCGGCGCGACAGGCCAGTGGCCTGTGCTACCCGAGGGGAGCACACGCGCCTCGCGTGTTCCGACCCGCGCCCTCGCGGGGCGGGGTGAGGCGTTCGAGAATTCAAGCGCGTGGATAATGTGTGCGTCCTCCGCTGTTCCGCGAGGGCGCGGAACACCACACGCGAGGGCGCGTGTGCTCTCAGCGCTGAAAGCGCGCGATTCGATAGCCCAGGGCAAAGCCCTGGGTGGGAGCGTGGAAAAATTCTCCAGCCCTGAAGGGGCGGGACGAAGGGGTTTCGCCCTTTCAGGGCTGAAGAAAATTTCGGACGTGTGACCCAGGGCTTTGCCCTGGGCTGTCGAATGACGCCCCGTTGGGGCTAAAAGATGAAGCGCCGTTAGCTTCGTGTCCGTGAATGGAGAGTTGGATTTCATCGAGTCAGAGTGTTCCAACGTAATAGTACGATGTTGTGCCGTTCGTATGTACAAACAAGAACTGGCTTCGATGGTCGATGCTCAACTTGAATCCTTGAGCAACTTCATTAGGCAACATCTTTGGGTCCAAAACCCCAACGACTTCATCGCGATAACCTCCAGCATTGTCGAACTCAGTTCGGAAATCAGCGCCTTGCATGATTGCTGAATATGCTC
>JBBQYK010000480.1:0-3061 GCA_038208765.1 Verrucomicrobiota bacterium | reverse complement strand
ATTTTCGACGCGCTCCTGCAATGGTCCGACTACCGCGAGTGGCGCAAGGATCATCCCGAGTCCGAGGAAGTGAACGATTAGTTCCAGCGGGGGATTCTCGGAGCACGGCGTGGACGCCTCTTCACGGTTCGCACGGTCAGCCGGTCTCGAACACCAAGCAATTGCCCACGGTTCAGCGGCCCCGCAGGTCGGGCCCCGTTCCTCATCAACTCCGGCTGGTGACAAAACTGATTGCCCCTTGAACGCCCCGCTCTCCGCTCGCTACGTTCCGGCATGGCGAAGAGTCCTTCCAAAAAAGGCAAAGCGGTGATGCTCGGCGTCGGCCTCGACGGCGACGGCCACAAGCGCGTGACCAAGGGGCCGAACTTCGCGCTCGTCGGCGGCTCCAAGGACACGCACGAGGAAATGACCGAGAAGGCCATCAAGATCAACGAGAAGCTCGGCGCGAAGGGCAAGTCGCTGGAGACGGTCACGCGCGAGGAGTTCGACGACATCGCGCACGAGGTCGGGCTGAAACGCCACGAACCGCCGAAGAACAACTAAGTTTCCCCCGCCTCGCGTGAAGCGCATCCTCCACTGGTTCCGGCGCGACCTGCGGCTGCACGACAACACGGCGTTGTCCGAGTCTTGCCGGCAGGCGGAGCATGTCATCCCGGTTTTCATCTTCGAGGACGCCTTCCGCACCGGGCCGGACGTGGGTGCGGCGCGGCTGTTGTTTCTTCTGCGTTCGCTGGATGAGTTGCAGAAAAACCTCCGTGCGCTCGGCTCCGATCTCATCGTGCGCTTTGGCAAATCGGAAACAGAAATTCCCAAGCTCGTGCGCGAACTGAAAGCCGAGGCCGTCTTCGCCAATCTCCGCTACGAACCGTACGCGCAGGGACGTGACGCGCGTGTCTTCAACGTGCTGAACGAAATAGGCGTGGGCTTCGAGACCTTCAAGGACGCCGTGGTCTGGCATGAGCAGGAAGTGCTGACGCAGGCGGGCAAGCCCTTCACCGTCTTCACGCCCTACTCGAAAGCGTGGAAGGCGCGGCGCATTCCCCCGCCCTGCCCTGAAGTGGATTCGGCAAAACTGCGGCTGCCGGAGAAAATTCGTTCCGAGGAACTGCCGCTCGATTCAGCGGCGTTTGGTTTTCCCTGCTCACAGGATATTCTGCCCGCTGGTGAAACAGTGGCGCTGAAACAAGTCGACGCCTTTCTTCACGCCAAAGTTTTCTCCTACGCCACGGCCCGCGACCGCGCGGATCAGGATGGCACGTCGCAACTCTCCGCGCACTTTCGCACCGGCAACATTGGCATCCGTCATGTGCTTTTGAAGCTCGCCGCCGCTCGTAAGCGTGCGCCCACGCCCGCCTCCGCCGCGAGCTGTGACGTGTTCCTGAACGAACTCATCTGGCGCGAATTTTATCTGCAAGTGCTGCACAACTTCCCGCACGTCACACGCGGCGCGTTCCGTCCCCAGTACGATAAGCTGGAGTGGAGCGGCACGGACGCGCAGTTCGCCGCGTGGTGCGAGGGACGCACCGGCTATCCCATCGTTGATGCCGCGATGCGCTGCCTGAACGCCACGGGCATGATGCACAATCGCCTCCGCATGATTGTGGCGATGTTTCTCACCAAGGACTTACTCATCAATTGGCAACGCGGCGAACGCTACTTCATGCAGCAACTCACCGATGGCGACATGGCCGCGAACAACGGCGGCTGGCAATGGAGCGCTGGCACCGGCACTGATGCCGCGCCCTACTTCCGCATTTTCAATCCCTCGAGCCAGGCGGCCAAGTGCGATCCAGACGGCACGTTTGTGCGTCGCTGGATTCCTGAACTCGCGCGAATGCCGGCCGAGTCGATTCACGAGCCGTGGAACGAACCGTTGCTCGCCGGAAAATATCCGCCACGCATCGTGCGGCATGAAGAGCAACGCCTGAAGACGCTGGCGATGTTTGCGAAGCTGAAAGGTTGAGCAATGCCTCGCTCTCAACCCTCAACTTTCAACTCTCAACATTCTCACACGCCGCTGCCCGCGTCCTTCTACGAACCCTCCGCCGCCATCGTCGCGCCGAAAATCCTCGGCCACTTCCTCCTGCGCCGCACGCCCGACGGCTCGTGGGCGGGCGGCACGATTGTCGAGACCGAGGCTTACCTTGCGAATGATCCGGCCTGCCACGCCTTTCGCGGCGAGACGGCGCGGAACCGGCACATGTTCGGACCACCGGGACGCGCCTACGTCTATTTCATCTACGGCAATTACTTCTGCTGCAACGCCGTGTGCGAGTCGCCCGGTGTGGGGGAAGCCGTGTTGATTCGCGCCATTGAGCCGATGTTCGGTTTGGAGTGGATGCAAAAGAACCGCCCGGTGAACAAGCTCCGCGAACTCACCTCCGGCCCGGCCAAACTCTGCCTCGCGCTCGACATCGAACGCCCGCTCGACGGAGCGGATTTATGCGCGCTGAACTCAGACTTGGTCGTGGCGAAAAATCAGGACGTGAAAACATTTCTCCGTGAGCGCGGCTCCGTTGTCACCACCACGCGCGTCGGACTGTCGGTCGCCGCGCATCTGCCGCTGCGTTTTTATCTCGAAGGGAGTGAGTTCGTCTCGCGACGACAGAAGTAGCGCGGACTTTCCTTCCACGAACTCATCATTCACAACGTCTGCACTGCATGGCATTCCGAACTTTATTCTGCGTCCTCCTCTTGAGCGTCACGAACATGCGCGCCGAAGTCATTTGGATCGAAGGCGAGAAGCCCGCGAGCAGCACGGTCACGCGGCATCCGTGGTGGTACGATCAGGTGAAGAAATCAGAACTCTCCGGTGGCGATTTCATCTCGCACTGGGACAAGGACAAAGTGGGCGAGGCCGAATACCGCTTCGACGCGAGCGCGGCGGGACGACACGAGTTCTGGGTGCGCGCGAATCCGATTCAGGCCGCGCTCAGTTACTCTCTCAACGGCGGCGCGGACACGGCTATCACGCTCGAACCCGCGCAGCAGTCGGTGAACATCGCGGCGGACGACAAGCCCGACCTGCGCTTCCTCGCGTGGATCAAAGTAGGCGACGTGA
>JBBQYK010000479.1:0-3080 GCA_038208765.1 Verrucomicrobiota bacterium | reverse complement strand
ATGTCATCTCGTGATGGTGGGCCTGAAGGACGCGGCGCACGAAGCGGCCTTGAGCGAAACCCGCGAGCAACTCACCCGCGCCGGTTACATCGTCACCGCCAAACTTCTGCCCGGTAAAGCCGCCACGGTCATTGCCGACCTGATAAAGAGCGCGAGCATTGATCTGCTGGTCATGGGCGCTTACGGCCACTCGCAGATTCGGGAATTCTTCGTCGGCAGCACCACGACCAAGCTGGTCCGCACCAGTCCCGCGTCGGTGCTGATGTTCCGGTGAGACGGCGTTGACTATGGGTAACTGAATTTCCATTCACACGCACCACAAGCTGGTGAACTTCACTGGAGTTGAATTGCACAGACCGTTTCAACCTGTAACCTCACCGCACAATCAGATTGGGAAATGAATTGCAATGAACGAGTCCGCGACAAAGTCCTGGCATCACCTCCACTCCGCTGAGGTCTTGCGTTTGCTGGGTGTCGATGTCGCGACCGGCCTCGCCGCCGATGAAGTGGCGCGGCGGCAAAAGGAGTTCGGTCCGAACCGTGTCAGCGCCCGGCGCGGCAAGCCCGCGTGGCTCAAGTTTCTCAAGCAGTTCAACCAGCCACTCGTTTATATCCTCATCGCTGCCGTCGGCGTGACGGCGTTTCTCGGCGAATGGGTGGATTCATCGGTCATCCTCGGCGTCGTGATCATCAACGCCATTTTTGGTTTTCTCCAGGAAGCCAAGGCCGAGAAAGCCATTGAGGCACTCGCCCGCATGGTCGTCACAGAAATCACTGTTCGTCGTGACGGTCGCAAACAACGCGTCCAGTCCGAGGGACTAGTGCCCGGCGACGTGGTGCTGCTCCAAGCGGGCGACCGCGTGCCCGCCGATGTGCGGCTCGTCCAGATGAAGAGTTTGCAGGTGGATGAATCCGCCCTCACGGGCGAATCCGTCCCCGTCCACAAACACACCGACGCGCTGGCGCTCGACACCGTACTCGCCGACCGCCGCAATCTGGCTTTCGCCGGCACGCTCGTCACCGCCGGGCAAGGCGAGGCCGTCGTCTGGGCCACGGGCGACCGCACCGAAACGGGGAACATCGCGCGGCTCATTTCCTCAGCCGTGGAACTCTCCACGCCGCTCACCAAAAAAATTGCGCAGTTCAGCCGGCTGGTGCTGTGGGTCATCCTCGGACTGGCGGCGACGGCGTTTGTGGTCGGCGTCGCGCGCGGCGAAAAGGCGGTGGATATGTTCATGGCCGCCGTGGCGCTGGCGGTCGGTGCGATTCCCGAGGGGCTGCCCGCCGCTGTGACCGTCGTGCTGGCCATCGGCGTGTCGCGCATGGCGAAAAGAAAGGCCATCATCCGCAAACTCCCCGCTGTCGAAACGCTCGGGAGCACGACGGTCATTTGCTCCGACAAGACTGGCACGCTCACGGAAAACCAGATGACGGTGCGCGAAATTTTCGCGGGCGGAAAATTGTTTGAAGTCACTGGCGGCGGTTACGAGCCGAAGGGAGAAATTCAAATCAGCGGCGCGGCGGTGAAAATCGCCGAGCATCCGGCCCTCGCCGAGTGCCTGCGCGCGGGTGTGCTCTGCAACGATTCACAACTCGTGCGTGCCGAAGACGGCCCACTCAAAGTGCAGGGCGACCCGACGGAAGCCGCGATGCTCGTCGCGGCCGAGAAAGGCGGTTTGCTCCGCGCCGAGACGCGCAAGGAATCGCCGCGCGTGGATGTGATTCCCTTCGAGTCCGAGCACATGTTCCGCGCCACGCTCCACGACGTGCGCGCGGGTGGCCGGGTGATTTACAAAGTCGGCGCGGTGGAACGCCTGCTCGACCGCTGTGCCGACGCGCTCGATGAACACGGCCAGAATGTTCCGCTCGACAAAGAAGCCGTGCATCGCGCCGTGGAGCAGATGGCCGGGCGCGGATTGCGTGTGCTCGCCTTCGCCCGGCGGCATGTGGATTCCAACCACGCGAAGCTCGAACACAGTCACGTCGCCGAGGGACTGACGTTTCTCGGCTTGCAGGGGATGATTGACCCGCCGCGCCCCGAAGCCATCGCGTCGATCCGCAAATGCCAGGAAGCCGGCATCGCGGTGAAGATGATTACCGGTGACCACCTCATCACCGCTCGCGCCATCGCCGGACAAGTCGGGTTGAAGGGCAGCGAGGAGGATGGAAAACTCGTCGCCCTCTCCGGTCGCGAGTTGGAGAAAATCTCCGACGCGGAATTGCCGGAAGTGGCTGAGCGCACCGCAGTCTTCGCCCGCGTCGCGCCGGAGCAGAAGCTCCGCCTCGTCCGCGCGCTCCAATCGCGCGGCCACATCGTAGCGATGACCGGCGATGGAGTGAACGACGCCCCGGCACTGAAACAAGCCGACATCGGCGTGGCGATGGGCATCAGCGGCACCGACGTGGCCAAGGGTGCGGCGGCGATGGTGTTGATGGACGACAACTTCGCGAGCATCGAGGCTGCGGTTGAGGAGGGCCGCGGCGTCTTCGACAATCTCACGAAGTTCATCGTGTGGATCTTGCCGACCAATCTTGGCGAGGCGCTTTTGCTCATCACCGCTATTTTCCTGGGCCTGCCGCTGCCCGCGCTACCGCTGCAACTGCTCTGGATCAATCTCACCGACACTGTCCTCGGCCTGCCACTGACGTTTGAATCGAAGGAGTCCGATTTGATGCGCCGTCCGCCACGCAATCCGAAACAACCGCTGCTGACCTTACCGCTCGTGATGCGCACCGGACTGGTCTCGCTCATCATGGTCGCTGGTGGACTCGGTTTGTTCCTTTGGGAACTGCGCATCGCGGATGCCGGACTGGCGGCGGCGCGCACGACGGTGGTGAATGTCATTGTGATCATCGAGGCGTTTTACCTGTTCAACTGCCGCTCGCTGAATCACTCGGTGTTTTCCATCGGCCTGTTCAAAAACCGCTGGGCCGTCGCCGGTGCGCTGGGAATGTGCGCGGCGCAACTGCTCTTCACCTACACTCCGTTGATGAACAAACTTTTCCACAGCGCGCCCATCAGCGGCGCGTCCTGGCTGCGCATCCTGGGCGTGGCGGCGTTGGTGTTCGTAGTGGTGGAA
>JBBQYK010000478.1:0-3082 GCA_038208765.1 Verrucomicrobiota bacterium | reverse complement strand
GTGGTCCGCGCTGGTGAGCATGAGCAGATCGCCGAAGCGTCGCGAGTCATCGCGCACGCGCGTGTATTCCGCGTCCAGAATTTTCTGCGTGTGCATCGGGTCGAAGAAGCGGCTGTCCGGAGTCGCGTTAAAAAAATTCATTGAGCTCCAGAAACAGTCCTGGCGCGCGATGTCGCTGTCGCGCGGATTCGGATAGGTGTAGAGCCGCAGCCGCGCGAAGGGCGGCAGCAAATACGAAAGATTAATCGTGGTGCTTTCGGGCACGCGCGTCATGGACTCGATGAGCGGGCGATACTCGCGCGCCGGGCCGAGCGGACTCCAATAGCGCATCAGTTCCTCCACGTCGGTGCCAGGATCGATGCGCAACTTGGCCACGAAGGTGGAGACGCGCCACAAACACTGGATCACGCTCTTGGTTTCCTCCGGCGTGGAGAGCGCGGCGAAGGTCGGCGCGTCCGCGAAGCACAGCCCGCCATCCTGCTCGTAAGTGAGGCTGCGCACGAGCGCGATCTTCTCTCGCGACACGCCACAGTCGGCAAACCAGTCGTCGAAGCCGTCCGCGCGGAAACGGAACGGCGTGGATTGCAGCACGTTCTCGGGGTTCTGGCCGAGGAACTTGTAGAACTTCTGCCGCGTGGCCGGGCTGAGGCTGACCACGACCTCGGCGGGCGGCGTGAGGACGATGGCGCGCGGCGTGAACTGCCACTGCGCGCGGTTCGTCAGCCACGCGCGCGTGGCGTCGGTGAAGTCGAACGCACCGAACACATCGGACAACTGCTGCTCCGTCTGGTTGCGGAAAATCCAGAGCGTGCGCGGTGCGGTCGAGTTGAAGTCATTGGTGAAATATTCTTCGGGACGGTCGAGCGCGATGGGCGTGTATTCGAGCCGTCCCCACGGCGCGTTGGTGCCCGCGATGCTGGTGGAAGATTTTTTCGCGGCGGGGCCCAAGTGTTTCCACGCCAGTCCGCGCCCCGGCCAAAACAAGGTTTCGAGCAACAGCATGAAGACCATGCCCGCGCCGACGAGAACGATCTGGGACAGCCAGGGTTTGCGCACCGGCGGAGGTGCCGCCGCAGTTTTACGGTTGGGACGTTTCAATTCATAAGCCGGAAAAAGATTGCGTGCTGTCCGGCCGCAAATGATTCCTCCGCGCGCACCTAGTGACGTGGCCGGGAGATAAAAGTTAAAGAAGAAATTCGTCCGACACCGGGAATTTACCTGGCGGATTCTCTCCGGTGGAGGATTTAGCGGCCCAAGGCGTCACGGATTGTCCGTGGTCGTCCTACTTTCCTCTTTCGTCCACAGCACCGTGATGGCCGCGATCACTCCGAGCACGCCGCATGCGCCCCAGAGCAGCAGCGGCGAACCCGCGTGCAGCCGCACGCCCGTGCCCGGCCCGATCGTGAGCGCCACTGCCCAGACCAGGCCATACATGCCCATGTAGCGCCCGCGCATTTCCGGCGGCACGCCGTCCACGATGAACGCCGACGCAATCGGCATGGCGATCATTTCGCCGATGGTGAAGACGATGACCACGAGCACGAGCGAGGGCAGTTGCAGCGCCCAGGCGTTGAGCATGAAGCCGAAGCCGATGAGCAGATACCCCGCAGCGATGGTCGCGCGCTGCGGCAGGCGGCGCGTCCGCATCGTGAGCGGCAGTTCCAGGAGAATGATCATCACACCGTTGAGCGACATGAGCAGACCGTAAGTGGCTTTGCTGATGCCCGCCGACGTGACGTGCAGACTGAAGGTGGAACTCATTTGCAGGAAGACGAGCGCCATCGCGAACTGCGCCAGCAGCAATTTGTGAAACCGCCGGTCACCTCGCATCACGCGCCACGCCGCCGACCATTTCGACGACTCACCGCTGGCGCGCAATCCGTGCGGCAGCAGAAACCACGCGACCAGACCAAACAGCGCCGACGTGATCGCGTCGCCGATGAACAGCCACTTAAACGAATAGCCCGCGAGAAATCCCGCCGTGGCCGGGCCGAAGGCGAAGCCCGCGTTCAACGCCCAGCGCAGCGCCGCGAAGGCCGTGATGCGCTGCTCCGGCGTCACCACGTCCGCGAGCAAGGCCGTGCTCGCGGGGCGATACAGTTCCGTGGTCAGGCCGGTGAGCGCGGTGAGCGCCATGATCGCCGCCAGCGATTCCGCCTGCGAGAGCAGCAGCATCGAAATCGCGGACGAGAACATGGAGAGCGCGATGGTTTTGCGCCGGCCGATTTTGTCCGTGAGATAGCCGCCGGCCAGCGCCGCGATCAAATGGCCGAGGCCGTAGGAGACCAGCGTCTTTACCACCGCCGCCGTCGCGGCCTCGTCCGAGAGGCCGAGCGCGCGAAAATGATCGCCCGCATAAATGGTGAGAAACGGAATGACGAACGAGCCAAATCGGTTGATGAACGTGCCGAGGTAGAGCAGCCACGCCGCGCGCGGCAGTTCGCGCAGGCTCTGCCATAAACTCTGGTCGTTTGGGTTCATCACTTGATCAGAATTTCTTTAACCACGGATGGACACGGATAAACACGGATGAGCAAGAGTGTCGGCTTCCCATCCGTGTTTATCCGTGTCCATCCGTGATCAATTCTTTTGTGAGATTGCTTGGGTAATGCGGTCTCCGCGCTTCAGTTGATTTCAGGATTTCAGTTTTTCAGCTTCTCCCATCCGGTCTCCCATGCGCGCGTACAGCTCCACGCGCCGCGCCGACTGCTCCAGCAAATCCTCCGCCAGCCGCACCCGCCCCCGCTCGAAGAGTGTGATCGTCGAGGAACCGCCGAACGTGAAGAATCCTTTCTCTGCGCCCTTCGCCACGCGCGCACCGGGCGTGAAGGTGTAGGCCCAGCTCCCCACGCACGTCGCGCCCACTTCGAACATCAGCACCGTGCCAAAGCGTTCCGACTCGATGGCCGTGACCGCGCGTTTGTTCTCCGTGAAGATTTTAATGTTCCGCCGCAAGGCGATGGGATTCACCGAGTAGAGCGGCCCGTTGATCAGGCGCGGTTCGCCCGGCACGCCCGCCACGGGAAAATGAAAGCGGTGATAATCCACCGGGCACAACCGCGACAACACCATCGTGCCCTCG
>JBBQYK010000477.1:0-3104 GCA_038208765.1 Verrucomicrobiota bacterium | reverse complement strand
TTTCACATCATGGTGCGGTCGAAGCTGGCAGCGGCGTGAAGACCGCGCTCCAGGAACCACGATCAGCGGACATGGCTGTCCGCTGCTCCGCACTCTTCAGGCTAAGTTGCGTTCTGCGGCAGGAGCACGCGGACCACGCCGTGATTGGATTCCTTCGGGGCCACGATTTCCAGCTTGCCCCGGTGCGTCTCGATGATTTTCCGCGACACGGTGAGTCCGAGTCCGAGTCCGACGGTGCGCGTGGTGAAGAACGGCGACGGCACCCGGCTCACCGACTCGGGCGAGAAGCCCGCGCCGTTGTCCTGCACTTCGACCTGCGCCCAGCGTTTGCCCTGCTCGGTGAAGCCGGGCGCGGGCCGCAGGCGCACGGCGATCTTCGCGTCCTTGGGATTGGCCTGAAGCGCGTTGAGAAAGATTTCCAGGAAGGCGTGCTTCAACGCGGCGCGGTCGCCGGAGATGATGGCCGACTGGTTGCCGTCATCCACCTTGAGCAGCGCGGACTTCACGGGCTGATGCGTCTGCGCGTCCTTGAAGGCTTCTTCGACGAGCGGGCCGAGCGAGAAATTGTTTTCCGCCGCCAGGCTGTCGCGCGCGAGGAAGCGCATCTGGTTCACGAGCCGCGAAATGCGCTTCACGCCCTCGGAGAGCGCCACGTCGAGCGAGGCGCGGAAGTCCGGGTCGAGATATTGCTCCGCGAGCAACTGCTGGTGCGTGGAAACGGGAACAAGCGCGTTGCCGATCTCGTGCGCGAGGCGGTCGGCCATGCTCTTGATGAGCCGGAGATTCTCCGTCTCGATCTCCAGATGGTGCAACTGCTCGGTCTGCGTGCGGTCCTCGACGACCATGAGCGCGGAATCCGGGGCGGCGCCAGGACGCGAGGAAAGTGGCACGATGGAAATTTGAAAGACGTGCTTCGTGGCGTCCGCCGGCTGGAAGCGGAAGGGCGCGAGGGCCGCGCCGGACTTGAGCACCTGATAGACTTTGCTGCCGAGCACGACGGGCAGATCGCTGAAGAGCAAATCCGTTTCGCGTCGCGAGCCGAGCAGGAGACGGCGCGCGCTGTCGTTGCAGTGGAGAATGTTCAGGTCGCGCCCGACGACGACGCAGCCGCTGCTGAACTGGCGGAGCACGTCGGCGAGCATCTGCTGGTTCGACGCGAGCTGCTCATGGTGCCAGACGTTGCGGACGGCGACGCCGATTTCTTCGAGGACGTGAAAGAGGATTTCCAGTTCCTCCTTCGAGAGCGGCTCGCCAGTGATGCGCGCGTCGAAGGCGGCGAGGCCCACGAGCGATTGCTGTGCGAGAATCGGCACGATGACCTGGGCGCCGAGCAGGGAGAACTCGCGGTCGATTTCTGAATCGCCCTGCGCCTCCGCGCTGTCGCGCCAGAGGATGCGGGCTTGATGGAAAACATAACCGCCCACGCCGGTTTCGAGGGACAACTCGAGTTGATCGAGCGCACCGCTCGACAGGCCCATGGACGCGACGGAGCGGAGAAACTTTCCGCTCTCGGCCGATTGCGCGGGGCCGGTGAGGGCGGGCGGGCGGAGGAAAATTGCGGCGCGGTTCACGCCGGTGAGTTCGCGCAAGCGGAGGAGAAACTGTTTCAGCAACCCCTCGGTGTTGAGCGACTGGGAGAGGACACCGGAGCTGTCGCGCCAGTGCTGCAAGGCGCGCAACGTCGTTTCATGGCCGGGCCGCGCGGTGATGATTTCCGTTCCACTGTTGGACGGCCGGCGCGCGCCGGACGGGCGCGTGGACGGCGCGACGGAAGGTTGCTCCAAAATCATTTCCAGCATCTTCGGGCGCACGGGTTTCCGCAGCACATGCTTCACACCGGCGAGATAAACTTCCTCCTCCAAGGCCCACTTGCCTTCCTCGGCATAGACGATGATCGGCGCGTTCGGCAGGCGGCGGCGGATTTTATCGAAGACCCACATCCCTTGCGTCTCGACCACTTCGGCGTCGAGCACGCAGATCTGCGCCAACCCGTGCGCGAGCAGCGGCTCGGCCTCGTCGGTGTTCAGCCGGTGCACCACGCGATAACGCTCGGTGTCGAGCGCGACGCGCAGGCTTTCGGCCAATCCGGGGTGGCTGGCGAGCACCAGAATGGTCTTCATTTCTAATTTCTTAAATCATCTCCCGGCGCACATGACCGTGAAGCAGCGGGAGAATACCGACGGATGGGCGGCTGGCAATTAATTGCCCGACCCGAGTGCAGAAATCTGTTTTGGAATGCGTTGAACATTGCGAACACGTCAGTTGTAGCCGGGCGAAAGGCCACCGAACATCCGCACGCGTACGGGCAGGCGAACCGGGGAAGTACGACTCGTGCGCTGCGGGCGGCGTTACGTAATCGGGAGAGAAGCGGAACTCCAACCTTGTTTTGCTCCGCATCCTCCGCGCATTCTCTCGCGGCAATTCATGGACCCGAAAACGCTCGTCATCGTTCCGACTTACAACGAACGCGATAATCTCCCCGCGTTGGTCAAGCGCGTCCTCGCTCAGCCCGCCCGCGTCGAACTGCTCATCGTGGACGACAATTCACCCGACGGCACCGGCCAGATGGCCGATGAATTCACGAAGACGAATCCCGGCCTCCACGTCCTCCATCGCCAGGTGAAGGACGGCCTGGGCCGCGCTTACATCGCGGGCTTCAAGTGGGCGTTGGCCCGCGATTACGATTTCATCATGGAGATGGACGGCGACTTCTCCCACAACCCCGACGAGATTCCGAACTTCATCAAGGCCGCGCAGGAACAGAACGCCGACTGCGTCATCGGCACCCGCTACAGCAACGGCATCCGTGTCATCAACTGGCCGCTCAAGCGCCTCATCCTGAGCATGGGCGCGGGCGTGTATGTGCGCGCCATCCTCGGCCTGCCGGTCAGTGATCCGACCGGCGGCTTCAAGCTCTTCCGCCGCCGCGCACTGGAAAGCATCGACCTCGAGGCCGTGCGCTCGAACGGCTACAGCTTTCAGATCGAGATGTCGCACAAGCTCTGGCGGCAGGGGCTGAAGATTGGCGAGACGCCGATCATTTTCGCCGACCGCGTGCAAGGCACCTCGAAGATGCGCGGGAAGATCGTGGTCGAGGCCATCTT
>JBBQYK010000476.1:0-3108 GCA_038208765.1 Verrucomicrobiota bacterium | reverse complement strand
TGCGTGGCGAGACCGGGGAGCCTCGTGCCCGCCGCCGCCCTGGCCGCGTAGTGCGAAGGCACGAGGTCGCCGCGCAACTGATCGCTGTTCGAGTTGTAGAAGAGCCGCCCGAAATTGTCCTGCGAGAGACCATATTGCGCGCGCTTGGGATTCGCCTCCTTCACCCACTGCCCGCCGACGAAGCGATACCGCCGCGTGTGATCCATGCTGTAAATCCAGTTGTCCATCGCGAGCGTGAGGCTGTTCGCGGCGTGCTCGGGATTCGCCCGCAGGCCGAGTTTCGTGTCCGCCTCCTTTGCGTAATCTTCATCCACCACCACGCGTTCGCCGGGCTGGTCGTTGTGAATTGGGTAGAACCACAGCTTCGGCGGTTCCGCCAGCAGCAGCCCGCCCTGCACGAGCAGAAACGCGCGCGGCATCACCAGTCCGTCGAGAAACACCTTCGCCAGCTCGGCCACGCCGTCGCCGTCCGCGTCTTCGAGAATGGATACGCGGCCCACGGGCTTCTCCTCGCCCGCGCCCCGCGCGTTCGGCATGAAGCCGCGCATCTCCAGCACCCACATGCGTCCGTCGGGATCAAATTGCAGCGCGATGGGCACCTGCACCTGCGGCTCGTGCGCGAAGGTCTGGATTTTGAAACCGGACGCGAGTTTGAAACTTTTCAACGCCTCTGCCGGAGTCAGCGGCGGCGAGGGCGGGATCAATTTCGCCGGCACCAGCGGCTTTTGCACCTCGTCCCGCTTGTCACCCTTCTGGGCGCACGCCGGAAGCGCGGCCACGGCCGTTATCAACAGAACACTGCCCAATAATTTTCGCATCACAGTCACGTCCGGCCTTCGACGCGGCACACTGCCGCGATATTCTCTTCCGCCGGAAACGCGCGGAAACTACGGAACGTCCGGAGGAATGCCAATCAATCAGCGGGAAGCAGGAACGCATCCCGGGTGCATCCGAAGGGCCTGTTGCCCAAAGGCCGCGGCGGCGCCGTCGGTCGGGAGGAGCGGAGGTTTGGGATTTCAACGCGCCTGAAATCTCACCTGGGATCAGCTCGACACTCCAGAGGCTCGGCCGACGCGACCACGGCGGGGCACCGCCAAAACCGCCGCCCGCACCGCCGCGGCTCCGCTCTCGATTCTTTTTCCGCCCGCCCGCAGCAGCAGTTTCACGTTTTGCACCGCCGCGATCAGCCAGTCCTGGATCTCCTGCCGCCACAGCCGCCGCCAGCGTGAACGCTTGAACCCGTGTTCGTTCGCCGCCCGGCCAAAGCTGCCTTCCATCAGCCACTGCCGCCGTCGCCGGTCGCGCCGCGCCTCGGCCCCGCGCGCTATCTGTTTGCCCAAGGCCACGCGCGCGGCTTGCTCGTGCCGCTGCAAGGTGCGGCCCGTTTTGGCGCTGGTGCATTTTTCGCGCAGCGCGCAGGCCGCGCACACGCTGGCTCCCGCGCCGTATTCGTGGGTCTTGGCGCGGGCGTGGTAGCGCCGGCGCGGCAGCTTCTGGCCCGCCGGACAGGTGTAGGTGTCGTGCGCCGCGTCGTAGGCAAACTGGCTCTCGTCGTAATAGTCGGCGCGTTCGGTCTGGCTCTTTTGCTGGTCGGCCAGCACGCCCAGATGCGGCGCGATGTTCTTTTCCACGCACGCGGCCAGGTTGTCGGCCGTGCCGTACTTGCTGTCGCCCACCACCGTGGCCACGGTCTTTTCCGTGTTCGCTTCGTGCTGCGCCACCAGGTCCAGCAGCTTGTGGTTCTCGGCGATGCTCCCGGGCGTGGTCTCCACCGCCGTGATGACCCCGTGCGCGTCATCAATGGCGCGGTGGTGATGATAGCGCGGGCGGCTGCCCTTCCCCGCGCGGCTGACCAGGGCCGCGTCCGGGTCGGTGCTGGAGACGTGCGTGTCGTTGACCGCCACGTAGCTTTCCGGCGTCACCGTGGCGTCGAGCTTGGTCTCCTGGGCCTGCACGATTTTTTTGTAGGCCGCGACCAGTTCGGGCGAACTTTTCAGGATCGAGTCCTTCGAGGCATGCGCGTCGATGAGACTCGAATCCACATGGATCTTTCTCCCCTTGACCAGCCCGGCCTCGACACACTGCTGCACCGTGCGCACAAAAATCTGTTGGAAGACATCCTTGCCCCAGCGGCGGCGGGCCTTGGAGAGCACGCTGTGGTGCGGGGTGACTTCCTCGAGGCTGTAGCCCAGGAACCAGAGGTAGTCGAGGCGCTCGGGCAGGCGGGCCAAGAGTTCGCGCTCGCTGGGCACGTCGTCGAAGAAGAGCAGGAACATGAGCTTGGCCAGGATGATGGGATCGACGCCTTCATGGCCGTTGGCCCCGTAGAACTGGGCGACCTCGGCGCGCACGAAGGTGAAGTCGAGGACCTGGGCCACGCGGCGCAGCGGATGGTCGGGGCGGAGGCGGTGGTCCAGGTTGATCCGGTAGCTGAACAGCGCCTCTTGCGGTTGGTGAATGCCCATCATACGGAAGATCGGATCAAAGCCGATCCCCATCCGTTCAAACTAATTTTGGAAAAGTGATTTGGGCAACAGGCCCGTGAGACGTGCCCGCAGTTCAAGCAAGCCGGAAGATTCTCGGAGACAATCTCCGAACCTGCCGCAAGCGGGCGCAACTCACCCAAGAATCGCTCGCCGAAAAAGCCAGGCTCTCCGTAGTCTTTATTTCCCTTCTGGAGAATGGCCGTCAGACGGTTTCCGTCGATGCTCTGCTTAGGATTGCCAAGGCTTTGAAAGTCGAACTTGAAGAACTGGTTCGTGGCGTCAGGTGATTTATTTCTTTCCGTGGAAGTAAAGACCTTTGTCGATAGCGAACTCTCGCGCCGAGATCTGACGCCTCCATTGACAGCCCGGCGGGAGTTTGGTCTAAAAACGCCGCCCATGACATCCATTCACAAGACAGCTTCTTTGTTTTCATTGTTTGTGTTCCTCGCCCTGTTCACGGGGCTGGGCCGCGCTGCAGAGATCAAGCCGCTGACCGTGGACGATCGTCTCGCGAAGCTCGAAGCCGCGCAGTCCGGGATTAATTCCGGCGACAACGCGTGGCTGCTCGTGAGCGCCGCGCTGGTGCTGATGATGTGCGCGCCGGGCCTGATTCTTTTTTACG
>JBBQYK010000475.1:0-3112 GCA_038208765.1 Verrucomicrobiota bacterium | reverse complement strand
CTCCTCTTCCGGGGCGTGGCTCACGGAGTCGAAGACTTCCACTCTGCCGTCCCGAAACGAAAGCGTCAGCGTCCAGAAAACCTTGCTGTCACAATCTTTTCTCAGATTGATGGCGATGAGACCATCCAGGTTCACCGGGCGTTTTCCAATAGTCAGTGGAGCATCCATGAGCTTTTCATTACGTCATACCACCCGCTTACGCCAGTCCCGGGCCGAAATTTCGTGAAGTCTTTGTTGATGGAGACGCGGCTTTGGCAGAAGCGACCAAGCGTTGAGAGTTGACGACGAAGGGTGGAGAGTGGAGGTGCATGACTCGTTTTGACCCGTCGCATGGCTACACCCGCATTCGCTTGGTGAACAGTTTTGAGGAACTGGCCACGACTCCCTTCGCCGATGGCATCAACGCGCTGTGCTGGCCGCGCACTTTGGCGGGTGATTTCTCCGAAGTGGTGGAACTCCTCGGCAGCGGCGAGGGAATCACCACGCTCGACGATGCACGGCTCAACGATCTACCCGTGAGCGGGGCCGGCCGGGCGGCCATGGAAATTCTCCTCGACGACCTGCGGCGGCTCCGCACGCTGGACCGCGACCCCGTGCTCAACTGCATTCACGGCTACCCGCGCGACGAGAATCCCGGACCTGTGCTCACGGACGTCTTCTCCTTCCACGCCGACAGCGCGACGGTGGAAACCGACACCTGGCTCTGTACCTACCACGGCCCGCCGAGCGAAGGCTTGCGCAATGACGAGGCGCAACGGCGCGTGGACATTCCCGAAACGCGCGTCGAACTCCTGAAGCTTTTCGGCGGGAATGATGACGACGGCTTCCGCGAATACTTGAACGAAAACTGCTACGACCTCCACTACGCGCCCATTCCTTCGGCGCAACCTTTTTCCTTCGGCGTGGGCCACCTCTGGCGCATCGCCGTGGACTGGCCGGGCAGTCGCGTGCCGCCGTGTCTTCATCGTGCGCCGGAAACAATTCCCGGCCAGCCACCGCGACTGCTGTTGATCAGTTGAGCCTTCGCCACTTTGAAACACCGCGTCACCGCAGAAAACATTCGCCTCAAATCTTCCCCATTTCAGCGCACCACTGAGCGCGCGATTCCGACTTCCAATCACCACTCGATGACCGCCGCGCCCCAGGTGAGGCCCGCGCCGAAGACGAGGAGGAGAATCAGATCGCCGCGCTGGAATCTGCCGGAGGACACGGCTTCATCGAGCGCGATGGCGACGGAGGCGGCGGAGGTGTTGCCGTACTTGTGCAGGTTCACGAAGACCTGCTCGGGGGTCGCGCCGAGGCGTTCGCTCACGGCATCGATGATGCGCTGGTTGGCCTGGTGCGGGATGACGCACTTGATTTGCGTGATCTCCACTTCGCAGCGGCGCAGCACTTCCTGCGCGGCGGCGTACATCGCGTTGACGGCGTTCTTGAAAGTTTCTTTGCCGTCCATGCGCAGGTAGTGGAGTCCATCAGAAACAGACTGCGCGGTGGGCGGGCATTTGCTGCCGCCGCCGGGGAGCGAGAGGAGGTCGGCCTTCGAGCCGTCCGCGCCCATGCAGGCGGTGAGCAGGCCGTGGGTGTCCGGTCGGTTTTGGAGGATGGCCGCGCCCGCGCCGTCGCCGAAGAGGACGCAGGTGTTGCGGTCGCGCCAGTTGATGATGGAGGAAAGTTTTTCCGCGCCGATGACCAGCACCGTTTCGTAGGTATGCGACATCACGAACTGCTGGCCGATTTCCAGCGCGTAGATGAAACCGGAACACGCGGCCTCCACGTCGAACGCCGCCGCGCGGAACGCGCCAATCTTCTGTTGCACCAGACACGCCGTCGCTGGGAACGGCATGTCCGGCGTGATGGTCGCGACGATGATGAGATCGATTTGCTCGGGCTTGATGTTGCCGCGTTCCATCGCGAGCAGCGCGGCCTTCGTCGCCATGTCGGAGGTGAATTCATCCGCCGCCGCGATGCGCCGCTCGCGGATGCCGGTGCGCGACATGATCCACTCGTCGGTGGTGTCCACCATCTTCTCGAGATCGGCGTTGGTCAGAATGCGCTCGGGCACGTAGGAGCCGACGGCGGCGATGGAGCAGGAGCGGCTGGTGTAATTGTTTTTCGCGCGCGGGTTCCGGAATTTTTTCGGCAGGGTGGTTTTCATGCGGGAACGGATTTGGATTCTTGGGCGCGCGCGATGGTGGCGGCGATGCGGTCGTTCAAATGCTGGCTGGCGGTCTCGGCGATCTGGAGGAGGGTGTTCGCCACGACGCGTTCGCTGCCGGAGCCGTGGACCTTCACGACGGTGCCGTTTAGCCCGACGATGCGCGCGCCACCGTGCGCCTCGGGATCCATGGTCTTCTTCAGCTTGCGGAAACCTTCTTTCGCGAGCAGCGCGCCGAACTTCCGCACGGGCGTCGCAGTCATCTCACTCTTCAAAATATGCAGGATCGTCCTGCCCAGCCCCTCCGCTGTTTTCAAAACGATGTTCCCGGTGAATCCGTCAGTGACGACCACATCCACCTTGTCCGCAAACATGTCCGTGCCCTCGACGTAGCCGATGAAATTCAACTCCGACTGCCTGCACATTTCCGCCGCCTGCTGCGTGAGGTCGGTGCCTTTGAACTTCTCGCTCCCGTTGCTCAGGATGCCGACGCGCGGCTTGGCGATGCCGAGCATCTCGCGCGCGTAAGTGGAGCCGATGAGGGCAAATTGAAAAAGGTGCAGCGGCTCGCACTCGGGATTCGCGCCCGCATCCAGCATGACGAAGTGAGCTTTCACCGTCGGCATTACGGTGACGATGGCGGGGCGTTTGACGTGTTCGAGGCGACCGAGGCCGAAGGTCGCCGCGGCCACCAGCCCGCCGGTGTTGCCGAGCGAGACCACCGCGTCCGCCTTCCCGTCGCGCACCAAGGCCACGGCGCGCACGACGCTGGAATCTTTTTTTCGGCGGATGGCGGTGAGCGGGTTGTCCTCCATGGTCAGCACCTGGGTGGCGTTGACAACTTCGACGCGGGAATCGGCACAGCCTTGCTGCTGGAGAGCAGCGCGGACTTCCGCTTCCGCGCCGACGAGGAAAAGTTTTTCGATGCGCTCGTGGCCGGGCGATGTGAGCGCGAGT
>JBBQYK010000474.1:0-3126 GCA_038208765.1 Verrucomicrobiota bacterium | reverse complement strand
CGCTGGCAACTGGTCGGGTTTGTCCACGGCGTGATGAACACCGACAACATGGCGCTGTCCGGCGAGACGATCGACTACGGCCCGTGCGCGTTCATGGACGCCTACCATCCCGCGACAGTCTTCAGCTCCATCGATCACCATGGCCGTTACGCCTACGCCAACCAGCCGAACATCGCGCACTGGAACCTTTCGCGCCTCGCCTCCGCCTTGCTGCCGTTGCTTCACACCAACGAAGAGGGAGCCGTTGCCGTGGCTCACGGCGTCTTGCAAACGTTCCCGGAAATCTTCCGCACGCACTGGCTGGCCGGCCTGCGCGCCAAGCTCGGGCTCTTCAACGATGAACCCGGCGATGCTCGCCGTCATGCAGGAGCATCGAGCGGATTTCACCAACACCTTTCGCGACCTCTCCGGCGCTGCGATGACCGACGCCGCGCTCGCGGTCAGCGCCGAATTTCAAGCGTGGCACACCCGCTGGCAGGAACGGCTCGGCCGCCAGCCGCAGAGCCGCGACGAAGCGCGCGCCCTGATGCGCCGGCACAACCCGGCGTTCATCCCGCGCAACCACAAGGTCGAGGAAGCCCTCGCCGCCGCGACGCTGCACGGTGACCTGAGCGTGCTGGAGAAACTCCTCGACGTACTCGCGCAGCCATTTGCTTACGACCGCCAACTCCCGGAGTTCAGCACTCCACCGGTGCCCAGCGACCGCGCCTACCAAACCTTCTGCGGGACGTGAGGAACGCGGCGGTGCGCCAGCCCCACCGGGGCGGCACACTTGTAGTTGCCGCGATGAAAATGAATCCAAGCTCCGTCAGGAGCGGCATATTTCGCCCCAACGGGGCTGGGATTCGCGGGAGGATTTAGCGGTGGCCATAGACTTCCGTGCAGATGCGCCATCGCTTCGCCGACTCTTTTCATCTCGAAGACAAAGCGCGGGATCCTGGTGACGACGTAATCAATGCCCGGCTCAAGCAAGGAGGAGCGCGGCGTGCACACCGCCTGCCGGTTTTACGTCAAGAATGGCTGCGGTATCGGCGCGGAAATACGACGCGGAACGTCGTGCCCGCTTCCGCCGAACTGGCAATCTCCAGGCTGGCATCGAGCAGTTCACACAGGCGTTTCACAATCGAAAGCCCGATGCCTTCGCCGGGCTGTTGCCGGGAAGTTTGGGCGGTCGCGTCGGCGGCGTCGGGCGGCGACAGCACCTTCGAGGCTTCGCCTTGGATGGCGGCGGACTTTTCGTCGGACTCCTTCGCACTCGCGGTGGCCTCCTGGAGGCCGGCCGCCATCGACGTGCCGGATTCGGTCAACATTCCCGGGCCGGTGTCCTTGACCATCAGCCACCAGTTGTCCTTGTCCTCGCCGCAAATCACGGTGACGCCGCCGGAGTGGGTGTATTTGAGGGCGTTGACTAGGAGGTTTTTCGCCACGCGCCGCACTTTTTCCGCGTCGCCTTGGACGGAAAGCTGGGCCGGTCCTTGCATTTTCAGGAACAGTTCGCGTTCAAGGGCGAAGGGCTGGTTGCCGTCGCACAGTTCGGTGATCAATGCGCTGGCGTCGAAGCCGGCGATCTCCCGGCTTTCCTGTCCGGCCTCCAAGCGCGCCAAGTCCATCAGCTCACCCAGCATCGTGTTGAGTCCCTGCACGGCCCGCTGGAGGAACGCCGCCGATTCCGCCCGGTCAGTTTCCGCCATGTCCGTCCGGCTGACCTGCGTCGCCGCGAGGCTGACGCCGAGCACGTCGCTGGTGATGTCGTGGACGGCTTGGTGGAGGAGCGTGGCGCGGCGGCGCTCGATTTCATTCACGGCCTCCAGCGCGCCCAGGAGGTCGCCCACCCGGCTGGCGGCTTCCGCCTGCTGCATGCGCTCGTATTGGGCGGCGCTCTCGCTGATGGTGTCATTGATCAGGTGGAGCAACTGGCGATGCGCCTCGAGCAACGTCGCCGACTCCAGTTCGGGATGCGCGGCGACGATGTGGCCCAGCTCTTCAAACACGCAAAACTGGAAATGCCCGCACTCGCTGATGAGTTCCTTCAACCGGTAGCCCTGCTGCCAGCGATGCAAGCCGTGCTTCACGCCTTCTTCCTTTTTGTCAACATCCGCCGCGCGGGCGTCCGCCCCGCCCGGACGGGAGCGCAGCTTGAATTCGTAGGCGTCGAGGATGGCCGGAATGTGATCGAGGAATTGCCCGAGCGTGAGCGAGCGCCCGGTCATTTGCTCGGGGTCGGCGCGATCCCGCTTACGCCACGCCGCGAGGATGGCTTCCCGGCGCGCGGCGAGAAGATCGCTCAGGGCGGCTAACTGCTGGCTATTGTTGGGGGGCATTTCAGTGACAGACATTAGCCAGCCCTCCCTTTAAATCCACGATCTCTTTGATCTGCACCAAAAACCAGCGGTCGATCTTCGTGAGGTTGAAAATCTCCTCGATGGTGAAGCCCGCGCGCAGGGCGTGTCTGTTCTCGTTCATTCGCGAACCGGCAGGGGTAGGCCGTAGAGTCTCTCGAAAAGACGATGCTTGCGTTCGGTCTCGGTCAGGTTGGCCGGCAGCGAGGCGAGGACCATGCGTCGGGCCGCCTCAAACATCTCCGCCCCCATGCGAAAGCGTTCCGCGCCCGAGCGGGCCATCAGTCGCGCGCGCACCATCTCGGCGATCTCAGGCGGGGTGTCGGTCATTTCTGGCATTGCTCCCACAGAGTATTCAACCCCAATTCCGTCGTCCAGCGCTTGTGTCGCAGCCAGTGCCCGCGAGATTCCTGACATCGCGCAGTTGTTGTTCGGAATGGGAATCCTTAGCCCACCAGAGATTGGAGATGATGAGGTCTTCCTTGCTGGCAATCCAGGTGGAGAAATCCTCAATGGTGAAGCCGACGCGCCGGGCGTGGCGAGAATGGTCAGCGGTAAATTTCACGGCGATGGCCGATGGTGACGACAAGGATTTGCAGGTTTCGATTATGGATTTCGTAGATCACGCGGTAGTCGCCCACGCGAATCCGCCACGCCTCGCGGCCCTTCAACTTCTTCACGTCAGCGGGGCGCGGGTCGGTCTCCAACTGGGCAAGGCGGGCCAGAATCCGCCTCACCACGTCATCCGGCAGGCGATCCAACTCCTTCTGGACCGACTTGGGGATGA
>JBBQYK010000473.1:0-3129 GCA_038208765.1 Verrucomicrobiota bacterium | reverse complement strand
TCGGCGATGGACTCGCCAAGCTGCGGCATAATGATGGGGATTTGCAGCATACTACGTCCTCAAAAGATTCCTCGCGGCATCCACAATCGACCGCGCCGTCGGGCGATGCGCGGCCCAGAGATTCGGATGATACGGCACCGGCGTGTCCTTGGCGTTCAGGCGTTGCGGCGGCGCATCAAGCAAGTCGAAGGCTTCCGTCGCGACGCGCGCGATGACTTCCGCCGTCACGCCGCCCCACGGCCACGCTTCGCCCACGCAGAGCAAACGGCCCGTACGCGCGACCGACGCAATCACCGTGTCGGTATCGAGCGGTTTCACCGAGCGTAGGTCCACCACCTCGATTTCCCAGCCGTCCTGTTGCAATTCCGTCGCCGCCGCCAGTGCTTCATGCACCATCGCGCTGTAGGCCACGATGGTCATGTCGCGGCCCGCGCGCGCGATGCGGGCCTTACCCGTGGGCAACGCCTCGGTCGGCAACTTGTCGGCTTTGAGATGGTAGTAGAGAAACTTGTGCTCGCAGAAAATCACCGGGTCATCAATGGCCACCGCTTCGAGCAACATGCTATAGGCGTCCTCGACCGTGGCGGGCGTCATCACCACCAAGCCGGGATAGTGCGCGTAAATCGCCTCCATCGTCTGGCTGTGGAACGGCCCGCCGCCCGAGGTGCCGCCGAAGGGCAGTCGCACGACGAGAGGGCAGGGGACTTGCGTGCGCCAGAACAGCGTCGCCGCCTGGTTCACGATCTGGTTGAAGCCCACCGTGGAAAAATCCGCGAACTGCATCTCGATGATGGGTCGCATTCCCTGAATGGCCGCGCCCACCGCCGAGCCAACCATCGCATCTTCGCTGATCGGTGAATCAATGACGCGCCCGGGAAATTCCACTGCGAGATTTTTCGTGGCCTTGAAGGCACCGCCGAACGCCCCCACATCCTGCCCATAGATATAGACGCGCGGATCCGCGCGCAGGGCGGTGGCCTGCGCTTCGCGAATGGCTTCGAGGTATGTGATGCTCATCGGAGCTTGATGACGGGCGAAGTGTTGCGGAAGGAAAGGGCCAGCGGCAAATGTTTCTTCCATTCGCGTGGCGGCGTCTCGGCAGACCACCGTTGATCGAAGAAAAATTACCGGCGCTCTACCGAGACGCCGCTACGGAGGATGGCCCGTCCGAGCGCCACGTTCATCCGGCCTTGGGCGGCTCCTCGCGGAGGACAACAGAAGACGGCTCCGCCGCTGGCTGCGGCACGTTGCGAACCAGTCGGGTGCTGTATTGCTTTTCCTTCTCGCGCATGGCGGCAAAAAGCCGGTCCACGTCGAAACCGTGCTCGGCGCCGATTTCCTCCCGGATGCGCCAGATTTCTTCGATGGGGTTTTCGTTCTTCATGGCTTGGGAAAGTCTGACATCAATTCGCGCGGGGTGCAAAGGACGGGCAGGGAAAATCCCATCGCCTGGCAAACGCCCGCCAGCTGGCGTTCGATCACGGCATTGTGAATGTGACGGCAATTCCAAGTCAGGAGAAAATCAATCCTGTGCGCGGCGGCCAAGGCAATGTGAGCGGCGTCCGTCGCGGCGCGCGGCGGAATCAAGCCCGTGGCCAAAATACGTTTGGTGAGCAATTGCGCTTCCTCGGTGGCGGCCAGCACCCGGCACCCGGCGAGAGCGGCGACGCGAAGTCGCGCGGCCTCCGCGTCGCCACGTTCCGCTTCGTCAAGGACGTCAGCGGATATATAAAGCTCGTACGCTCCCCGCCGCTTCTCCCACCACTCGCGCGTGGAAACTTGTTGCGCGGCGATTTCCAAATCCCGGTTCGGCCACGCGGTCAGCAGGCTGGGGATGGTGGTCTCGATATAGACGGTCGGTTTCATCCACGCGTCCCTGTTTCAAGATGGCCTTGCAGCTTCCTCGCCTTCTCCGTCCCCGTCGGCTCCGTGCGATACGCGCCGAAATCTCCGAACCAATGCTTCTTCGCCAGGCGATACATCCAGTGCTTCTCCGGCACTTCTTCGCCGGGCAGCCATTGGCTGAAGCGCGGGGTCATGGCCTCGAGTTCGGCCATCGCGGTGCCGCGCACGGTGGTGTCGCGCGCACCGTGCTTGAGCACGAGCTGCTTCACGAGGTCGGGACGCTCCAGCACCACGCAACCGCGCGTGGCCTGGCCGGAGAGTTCACGGAAATCTTTCAGGAACGCCGAGTCGCGCATCGTCGCGAACACGCCGCGCGAGTCGCGAATGTTCTCCGTCGCGAACTGGATGATCGGACACGGCTCGATGTCGCCCTTCGGACTGACGTGATGGCTCACGCCCGTGACCATCGGGCAGAGCGCCTTGCCGTCGTGACCGTAGTAGGCGTCGATGATCGCGATGGGTGCTTTCGCGCGCTGCTCGACGACGAACTTGCGGATGCGCACGAGCTGATCGGGCCGCAGCGCGAGATCGAAGTTCGGCTTCGGTCCCATCGGACGATAGCTGTGATACCACGCGTAATGAACGCCGCGCTCAATCAGTTCGTTCAACCACTCTTCCGTGAGCAGTTCGTCGATGTTCGACTGGCACACGCTGGTCGCCACGCCGGTGAGCAGGCCGGCCTGGATGCAGTGGTCGAGTCCGCGCAGCGTGCGGTTGAGAACCTCCTTATTCCCGCGCCGCACATTGCTGGTGATCTCGCGGCCCTCAATGCTGACCAGCGGCGTGGTGTTGCCGATGGCCGCGAGACGTTTGGCAATTTTCTCGGTGATGAACTGTCCGTTCGTGAAAACCTGGAAGTAGCAATCGGGATGCGCCTCCAGCAGATCGAGCAACTCCGGGTGCATGAACGGTTCGCCGCCAAGAATGCCGAAGAACGCGTTCCCGTGCGCTTTCGCGTCGGTGATGGTGCGATTGAGCGTGTCGAGATCGATGGCGTTGCGATCTGCCTCCACGTCCACCCAGCAGCCCTGGCAGCGCAGGTTGCAGGAGTTGATAATCGAGAGGTACAGGAACGGTGGAAAATATTCCCCGCGTTTCACGCGCCGCTTGAAGCGCTCGACGGAGAGCATGCCCTTCACGCCAAAATTCCACGCGGCCTTCCAGAGGCAGCGTTTGTCAACGGTGCGGATGATTCGCGTGGCGAGTCGTGGCAGCATGGCGGTT
>JBBQYK010000472.1:0-3154 GCA_038208765.1 Verrucomicrobiota bacterium | reverse complement strand
GTTGACCTGGTAGTTGGTGATGACCAGCACCGGCACCGAAGTGGTGGCGTAGCCCGAGCCGCCGCGAATCCAGCGGTAGCCCAGCGGCGGCGCGCCGGTGGCGATGAGGCTGAGCGTCACCGTGCTGCCCTGCAACACGCTCTGCGAGACCAGATGCTGCACGATGCCGGGTTTCACGAGCACGAAGACGCGGGCGTCGGCGCTGGTCGCGGTGCTGATGTCGTCCGTGACCACGACGGAGAAGAGGCCGTGATGATCGGTGAGGTTCGCGCCGGTGAAACTGTGGGTGGAGTTGGTCGCGTCCACGATGTTCACGTCGTTGAAACGCCACTGGTAGAAGACGGTTCCGTTGCCGATCGCGGTGGCGACGAGCGTGACGTTGGTGCCGGGAACCACGTTCTGGTTCGTGGGCTGCACGGAGAAGTACACGGGCGTGACCACGGCGAGGGTGGCGTTGGAACTGGCGACATAGCCTGCGCCGTTGAAGGCGAGGAAACTGTATTGACCGGCCTGGCCGGATTGAATGTTCGTGAGCGCGAGCGTGGGGCCGGTCGCGCCGTAAATCAGGCTGCCGTTGAAGAGCCATTGATAGACGAGGCCGGAGCCGCTGACGGTAGCGGTGAAGTTGGTGGTGCCGAAGATGAAGACCGAGGCGTTCCCAGGCTGCTGCGTGATCTCGGGGGGCGTGCCGCCCACGGGCGCGGCTCCGGGCGAAGCGGCGGCACCAAGCCAGTTCGTCGGGTCATTGCCGTAGTCGGTCGTCACGAGGCGGTTGAGCGACGCGCCGAAGCCGTCGGCAATCACGCCCCACGGGGCCACGTCGGCATATTCGACTGCTTCGACGAGGATGAAGGCGGTGCCGTTGATGTCCGGGGCGTCGGGCCGGTAGAGGGAGAGGCGCTCGCTGGAATTGTCCAGCTTGCCGGACCACGGGCCGGCCACGGGCACGCTGGGCGACATGCCATAGCGGGCACGGAAGGCGTTGAGCAGCGCGGTGTTCGTGGGATTGAAACTCACGACCACGAGGAAGCCGCCGGGCGCGATCACGTCGTTCGTCGAGAAGGTGAAATCCACGCCGCCGAGCAGGAACCAGCGGTTGGTGGGGAAGGCCGGATCGTAGAGCGGCACGGCGTTGGTCGTGAGGTTGTGGAGTTCCACATATTCATCGCCGGCCACGTCGATGACGTTGGTGCCGCTGATCAAGTCGGGCGGGTGATACATGATTTCGCCGAACACGACCGGACCGGTTTTCGGCAGGCCGTTCACGGCGTTCGGGGTGTTCGTGCGTTGGGCCACGAAATGCACCGCGCCCTGGCTGTTGGTGTGACGTCCGAAGCTCACGCCGTTTTCCGCGCCGTCAAAGTCATAGCCGTGGAAGTAGCCACTGGGATGGCCAGAGGCGTCGCCGGAGAAAAGATACGCCTCGTCACCGCCGGAACTGAACGAGAACGCCGCCGGCCCGGTGTTAAAGTCCGCCTCGGTGAACACCACGTAACCGCCTGCCGGAAGGATGGTCGGGTTCGGGATGCGGAATTTTTCCGGCGTGAAGAAGTCGTCGGTGATCCGCCAGTCGCCAATGTTCACGTCGTTCGTGGTCGGGTTGTAGAGTTCGATGTAATCGACGACGGGCGCGTCCGTGTGCGTGAGCACCTCGTTGACGAGGATGGCCGCGAACTCGACGGCGGGCGCGTCGCCCGCGCCGGGCGTGCCTTGATAAACGCCGCTCGGACGCCACGAAGACTTTTGATCCCAGGTGTTGAACGGCGCGTTCTCATTCACGATGACGAGCGAGAGGCCAAGTCCGTCCGTGATCGGGTACCAGGAATTGTTGTAGGCGAAGTCGAGAATCTTTTCCCCGACGGCGTCATCGAGGCGGAGAGTTTCGCCGGCGTTGTCGAGCGTGCCGACGTAGGGGCCGGTGACATTGGTCACGGCTGGATAGCGCTGGGCGAAGGCCGCGAGGTTCTTCGCAAGAATCAGCACTTCGCCGGGCGCGAGATTGGTGCGAGTGGCGCTGGTGAACGTGAACTCGACTCCGTTCGTGAAGTGAACGCCCGTGAGGTTCAGCGGCACAGGGCCGATGTTTTTCAATTCCAAATACTCGTATTCTTCGCGGGCATGCGGAGCGCCCGCGACGAGCGGCGGCGCATACATGATCTCGGTGATGCGGAGGTATTGCTGCGCGAGGCTGGGCGCGCCCACGTAGGTGAGCGAACTGTTCGTCCGGCCGTCGGGCGTGACGAGCACGAGCGTCTCGCCGCGCGCGGAGAGCTGGCCCTTGAACGGACCGACCGCCAGCCGCCGCTGGCCGCCGCGCGGACCGGTGGCGCGGGCGCGGAAAGCCTTTACGTCCGGCGTGACATAGACGCGGTTGGTGGTGAAGACGACCGTGCCGGAGGCGAAGGTGAACTCGACCGCGCCCTTGATCTTCCAGCCGGAGAGATCCACGGGAAAATTGTTCGTGTTGATCAGCTCGATGTATTCCTGCGCCTGGTTGGTCGAGACAGGGTTGTAGTCCAGCGCGCCGAAGTTGATGGTGATGTTCGTGGGCTGCGCGTTGGGAATGCCGTTCCCGCTCAGGGTCGAGGGCAGATACATGAACTCGCGCCGGCCCTTGAGGTAGAAGTCCTTCACGCGAGCCAGTTCGATTTCAAAATTGTTCGTCGGATCAGCGGTCGTGGGATTGGCCGGGCCGTAGGCCGGCGCGGCCCAAGACGCGCCACCCCACTTGGCCTTGTCGATGGCGGAGTCCGCGCGCGCCTGATCGGCCCAATAGTCAAACCGGCTGCGGAGCCAGTCCGTGTTCGTGGGCGTGCCCACCGGCTGGAGCACCGTGTCCATGAGCGTGCGGATGCGGCGCATCCACATGCCTTTCAATTCGGGATTCGCCCACATGAGCGCGAACTGCGTGTTGTTGTTGCCCGTGCCGACGCCGAGGTTGGTGGTGATGGTGTCGCTGAAATAGCCCGGCCCGCTGATCCACACGTGCCCGAGGCTCAGATCAAAATCCCAGGGCAGGGCATACCATTCGCCGGAACCGGCGCTGTCGCGGTAGTAATAATAATTTTTATGGCAGCAATCGTGGTCGCTGCTGATGGCCTTGGCGGCGAGGAAGTCGATCATGTTCGGCAGGTTCACGTTGTCCCAGAGGTAG
>JBBQYK010000471.1:0-3192 GCA_038208765.1 Verrucomicrobiota bacterium | reverse complement strand
CGGAGCGGACGCCGGGCGCGCCGTGCAGCGCATCGACTTCCAAGCCGGAGTCGTCGGCGAGGACGAACTTTGAACTTTGAACTTTGAACTCGGAACTTTGAACGGAGAGCCAGCGCGCCAGTTCCACCGCCTTCTTCGTCGCGTTGCCTGTGAACGTGTCGGAGTCCTCGATCACGGCGGGGGCATTTGGAAAATCGCGCAGCGTGAGGAATTGAAACTGCGCGCCGAGAATGCCGCGAATTTCCTCCACCTTGTGCGCATTGCGCGTGGCGATGATGAGCGTCGTCATGGGGGCAAGAATGCGTCTCGTTGGACTAGGCTTCCAGCCTGTCCCCACAAAATTCTCTGACCCGGAGAAACCTCACGCCAAGCCCACAAAGGACGCGAAGAAAGAGCGTCGTTTCCAACCCTTGCGACCTTCGCGGGCTTGGCGTGAGGCTTCTTCCACCGTCGTTTATCAGATGGTGGGGACAGGCTGGAAGCCGTGTTCCTACGGAGCGCACAGCGCGTCGTTCTGGATGAAACCAAAACGCTTGTTGCGCTGCTGCTGCACGTGGTCGGCGATGCCGCCCATCGGCGTCTCAAGTGCGAAGCCGTTTGGGTAAGTCCGGCTCCGCGAATCCGCCGGTCGAAACCAGCGCGCGGTGCCATTCGCCGTCCCGCTCGGGGCGATGTTCAGCCAACTGAACAGCGCGCCGCGTCCCGAGTAGAGCGCATCGAAAAGCGCAAGTTCCCCGTCCGCCGACACGTAACCGCGGGCGCGGAAACTTGCGCCATCGCCGAGCGTGCCGCGCGCCCGCGCCGCGCCGTTGGTGCGGACCGTCAGCTTGAACAAACCCGCCGCGCTGACCGGCGGCGCGACGGCGACCATCAGCGTATATTCGCCCGGCCGCACCGGCACGACGCCGCCCGCCGGCTGGCGATGCAGCCGCAGCGTCGGCGATTTATTGCCGTCGGTGATCGTGCCGGTGATGCGCGCGGCGGCGTCATCCAGTTGCAACGATCCGCTCAACGTCCCGCCCCGCAGCACCAGCGGCGCGTAGCCGAAGCGATCAAACTGCCCGCGCATGACCTGGCGAATCCCGCCAATCGTCGCCGTGCCGCGATACGAGCCGGTCTTGGAAATCCGCAGCGAAAGAAAACCGCTCGTCGTGAAATTGATTTCGCCCGCGTCCTGCAACAATCCGGCGAAGTCACCTCGCACCGCCGCGTAATTGAACGGTGGAAGCGCGGCGAAATTCGCCGTCACAGTTTTATCGCGATCCATCACGAGCAGCAGCGGATTGTTTGTCGTGTTGATCGCGCCGCTCCAGTTCACGAAACGAAATCCGGGATTCGCCTGCGCCGCCAGCGCCACAGGCGCCGCATCCGAATACTTGCCGTCCTCGTCCGGCGGCGGCGTGATGGACACCGCGCCGGCATTGGTCGGATTCACCACCACCGTCAGCGTGTGACGCGGCAGAATGTAGGGCACGAATTCCGCCGTCAGCACCGTGTTCGACTTCACGAGGATGAGCAGCGGGTTGTTCGTGATGACGCCGGGCGACCAGTTCGTGAACACGAAGCCCTCGCTCGCCACGGCGGTGAGCGTGACGACGGTGCCGTCCACGTAAGTCCCTTCCGCGCCATTCGGCGGCGGCGAGACTTGCACGCTGCCGGTGCCGGGCGGACTCACGCCGAGCGTGAGCGTGAAGGTCTCGGGCGGCCGCTCCTGCACGATGACGCTCACGGGACTCGCGGCGTTCGTCGCGCCCGAGTTGTCCGTGGCGATGGCCGTGAACACGTAGTTTCCGATGGGCAGATTGTTCAACTCCGTGCTGAACACTGGCCCGGTGGAAACTCCGGCGACGAGTCCGTTCGCGAAAAATTGCACCTGCGTCACCGAGCCGTCGGCGTCCGCAGCGGCGGCGGCGAGCGTGAAACTCGCGGGCGCGAACCGCACCGCGCCGTCGGTCGGATTCGTGAGCGTGATGGTCGGCAGCTCGTTTGGTCTGATCACCGTGACCGTGCCGGTCTGCTGCGGGCGCGCGAAATAATGCACCGCGCAGATGTAGGGATAGAAGCCGGCGTTGGTGAACGTGAAGGCGAACGACTCGTTCCGCGCGAGCAGCAGCGAGGCCCACAGTTCGAAGGTGGGATTCTGCGGATCAAAGTAGGTCGCGTCGTGCGCGCGCGTGACCTTGTTGCTCCACACCACCGTATCGCCCGCCGCGATGGTCAGGTTCGTGGGCATGAAATAAAAATCGAACATGCTGACGTTCCACACGGCGGCGCGCGACGCGGGCGCGAGGAGCAACAGAAGACTGAGCAGCAGGAGTTGCAGGCGTGAGAAATCCGTTTTCATCAAGGCTTTCAGAATGCGCGACACCATAAACTTTCCGCGCGCGGACGAAAGTGGAAATGCGGGCGGCGCGTGGTGGGTGAGCCGCAAGCCCGGAGGGCTTGAACATGAATAGCCCCGGGTCGCGAGGCACGAGCGAACCCGGGATTCACTTCCAGTCCGCGCCTCAACCCCGGATGGGGTTGAACCATGGCCTTCTCGTGGTCACCGCAGTTCGACCCCTCCGGGGTCGTGCTCATTCTGCGAACGCTGCCCCCGGTTGCACCGGGGGCTATTCACATTCAAGCCCTCCGGGCTTGGCTGCGGTCGCTCCAACGCTCAAACCTCCGACGGCGTGGCCGGGCGCAGGAACGGCTCCACCGGCATCAACTCGTCGTGCTCCAGAAACGCCGCGCAGACGCGGAAGAACTCCGCCTTTGTTTCCACGCGCCGGATGTCGTGCAGAAACTTTCCCTCCGGCTCCACGCCCGCCGCGATGTAGTTCAGATACTTTTTCATCTTCTGCACCTGCGACACTTCCTTCACGTCCGGCGAACAGACGGCCTCGTAGAGTTCGCGGATGTATTCCAGCACATCGTGTCCGCGCGGCTGGAACAAGGTCTCGCCTCGCCGGTGCTGGCGGATTTGCTGGAAGACCCACGGGTTGCGAATGGCCGCACGTCCGATCATCAGGCCCGCCGCGCCGGTCAGGCGCAAGACTTCCTCCGCGCGCGCGGGCGAATGCACGTTGCCATTCGCGATCACCGCACACGGCATCGCCGCGACGGCGCGCGCGATGAAATCGTAATGCACTTCAGTCCGGTACATTTCCAATACGGTGCGCCCGTGGACGGTGAGCAAATCCAGCGAGT
>JBBQYK010000470.1:0-3215 GCA_038208765.1 Verrucomicrobiota bacterium | reverse complement strand
TGACCGGCGAGCCGGTGTTTCGCGAAACGAGGCTGCCGGGTGCCGTGCTGACCCGCGTGGCCGCCAGTCACATTCGCGTGGGCACGTTCGAATGGGCGGCGGCGAAGAACGACCTTGATGCTCTGCGCGCGCTCGTGGATTACACGCTGCATCGGCATTACCCCGAAGTGCCGGTTACGGATGAGCCTGCCCGCGCATTGCTGCAAGCGGCGCTCCAACGTCAGGCCGCACTCATCGCGCGCTGGCAACTGGTCGGGTTTGTCCACGGCGTGATGAACACCGACAACATGGCGCTGTCCGGCGAGACGATCGACTACGGCCCGTGCGCGTTCATGGACGCCTACCATCCCGCGACAGTCTTCAGCTCCATCGATCAGCACGGCCGCTACGCCTACGCCAACCAGCCGACCATCGCGCACTGGAACCTCTCGCGCCTCGCCTCCGCCTTGCTGCCGTTGCTGCACACCAACGAAGAGGCAGCCGTCGGCGTGGCTCACGGCGTCTTGCAAACGTTTCCGGAAATCTTCCACACGCACCGGCTGGCCGGCCTGCGCGCCAAGCTCGGGTTCTTCAACGATGAACCCGGCGATGCCGAACTGGCCGAGAACCTCCTCGCCGTCATGCAAGAGCATCGAGCGGATTTCACCAACACCTTCCGCGACCTCTCCGGCGATGCGATGACCGACGCTGCGATCGCGGTCAGCGCCGAATTTCAAGCGTGGCAAATCCGCTGGCAGGAACGGCTCGGCCGCCAGCCGCAAAGCCGCGACGAAGCGCGCGCGTTGATGCGCCGGCACAACCCCGCGTTCATCCCGCGCAACCACAAGGTCGAGGAAGCCCTCGCCGCCGCGACGCTGCACGGTGACCTGAGCGTGCTGGAGAAACTCCTCGACGTACTCGCGCAGCCATTTGCTTACGAACGCCAACTCCCGGAATTCAGCACTCCACAGGAGGCCAGCGACCGCGCTTACCAAACCTTCTGCGGAACGTGAGGAGCGCGGCGTTCAGAGTCTGTGTGAAAAACAGGACTCCCTTTGATCGGTTTGGGAGTTGGGTCCGTCAGTGCAGACGCATGAACTTCATTTCCGGCTGAGACCGCCAGCAGGTGCATCTGTTGCCCGAGCAGATCGAGGATTACGTCGGGCCCGACAACCTCGTGAAAGGGACTGAAGAAAGTGCGGGCCGAAGTGAGTCTGGCGGCGTTGGCCTACAACCTGAGACGGGCGCTGGCGGTCCCGGGCCTGGAAAAACTGCTGGCGGCGGTCAAGAAAAGGGCGGGAGCCGCCGGTACGTCCGGTGAAAAAGCTGGAGCTGGAGCCCGAGCGCCGGGGAATTGCACCACACTCTGGTCGGCCTGGATGCGACGCGGGAAGGCCACCGTCGAGCCCGAGCGTCGGAGCCCGTTCCACGCCATTTGTTTTTCGCACAGGCTCTGAAGGCCGCGTTCCTACCCGCCACTTCCAATCACACCCGCGCGCTTGCCCCACCATCCTCTTTTCCCTAACGTCCCGCCATTCCATGAAAACGATTGCGAAAATTGCCCTGCTCACCGCCGCGCTCGTCACCTTGCGCGCCGCCGATCTCGCCCTGCCCGAAAAAGATCAGCGCGCCGCCACGGTGAAAACCCTGAACACGTTGCGCACCTTCCCCGACATTAAAACGAGGTCCGAGTGGGAGCAGCGCGCGCAGGCCATCCGCGAACAGGTGCTCGTGAGCTGCGGCCTGTGGCCCATGCCGGAGAAGACGCCGCTCAACGCGCAGGTCTTCGGGCGCATCGAGCGCGACGGCTACTCGGTCGAGAAAGTTTATTTTCAGAGCTACCCCGGATTTTATGTCGCCGGAAATTTGTATCGCCCGGTCGGCCAAGGCAGCGGCCCGTTTCCCGCCGTGTTGAATCCGCACGGTCATTGGAACAACGGACGTTTCGCCGACGAGAAAGACGGCAGCATCGCCGCGCGCTGCATCAACTTCGCCAAGCAGGGCCTGGTCGCGTTCTCGTGGGACATGGTGGGCTACAACGACACGCAATTCGCGCAGCCGCCCGGCAAGCCCGGCTACACCACGCATCGCAACTTCGCCAATCACCTCACCAACCAGCTCTGGCACATCAGCCAGATGGGACTCCAGACGTGGAACAGCGTGCGCGCCCTCGATTTCCTCGAATCATTGCGCGACGTGGACAAGAAGCGCATCGCCTGCACCGGCGAATCCGGCGGCGGCACGCAGACCTTCATGCTCGGCGCGTTTGAAGATCGCCTCGCCGCCGTCGCACCCATCGTCATGGTCTCGCACTCGATGCAGGGCGGCTGCTCCTGCGAGAACGTGGCGGGCTTGCGCGTGGATTACTCGAACATGGAAATCGCCGCTTGCGCCGCGCCGCTTCCGCAAATCATCGTCGGCGCGACCGGCGACTGGACGCGCACCACGCTCACCGTGGAAGGCCCGGCGGTGGAAAAAATTTACGCGCTGATGAACCAGCGCGACCGCCTGCGCTACGTGCTCTTCGACTACAATCACAATTACAACCAGACCAGCCGCGAGGCCGTGTATCAGTTCTTTGGCGAACATCTCTGGCGCGCCCCGCAGCCGTCCGCGTTGAAGGAAGTGGCTTACACCAAAGAACCCGATGCCGCGCTGCGCGTGTTCCCGGACGGAAAATTTCCGGCCGACGCCGTGACTGAAACGCAGCTCGCCTCCCGCCTGATCCAGCAGGCGACCAATGACTGGTGGACCTTCGCGCCCATCAATCCGCCGCTGCTCGAGCGTTACCGCAAGCAGATGATTCCGATGTGGAAACGCTCGTTGCAGGTCGAGTTCGTCGAGCGCGGCCTGATGGTGCTGCCGGACAAAATCACCAAGGCGGAAAATTATACGGCTACCAAGCTGACACTGGGCCGCGCGGGCAAGCCCGACCGCATCCCCGTCACGCTCATCACGCCGCGCCGCGACACGCTGCGCACCATGGTGGTGCTCGCGCATCCCGAGGGCCGGGTCGGCTATGCAAACGCCGACGGCACGCCGAAGGGACTCGCGAAACAATTGCTCGACCGGAACATCTCCGTGCTGCTCGTGGATTTGTTCCAGACTGGCGGCAACCACGATCCGGCGGCGGATGCGCAGCGCGATTACACGAAAAACTTTTTCACCGGCTACAACCGCACGGACCTCCAGGAGCGCGTGCAGGACCTGGTGACCGCGTGCGCCTTCGCGCAGAC
>JBBQYK010000469.1:0-3216 GCA_038208765.1 Verrucomicrobiota bacterium | reverse complement strand
CGGCGGCAAACACTCGCCCCTTGTTTTTGCCATGAACGAACAGATCGTCATTCTCGATTTCGGTTCCCAGTACACGCAGGTCATCGCGCGGCGCATCCGCGAGTGCAGCGTCTATTCCACCATCCTGCGCTACGACACGCCAGCGGCGGAAATCGCCGCGCTCCAGCCTTCCGGGATCATCCTGAGCGGCGGGCCGAACAGCGTGTACACCGAGGACGCGCCGATGCCGGACAAGGGCGTGTTCAATCTCGGTGTGCCGGTGCTGGGCATCTGCTACGGCGTGCAACTCTTCGCGCAGTTTCTCGGCGGCAAAGTCGAGAAGGGCCAGAAGCGCGAATACGGCAAGGGCACGCTGACGGTGAAGGACGGTTCGTGCGCGCTCTTCTCAAAATTGCCGAAGGAACTGCAGGTCTGGAATTCCCACGGCGACAAGCTCACGAAACTGCCGCGCGATTTCAAACCCGTCGCGGTCACGGAGAACTCCGAATACGCCGCCATCGAGAATCGCGCGCGGAAATTCTTTGGCCTGCAGTTTCATCCTGAAGTCGTTCACACGCCGCGTGGCCGGGAATTGATCGCCAACTTCGTCCACCGCATCTGCGGGTGCGGCAAAAGCTGGACGATGCGCAGCTACATCGATCAGGCCGTGGAGGAAATCCGCGCGCAGGTCGGCAAAGAGCAGGTCATCCTGGGATTAAGCGGTGGCGTAGATTCCAGCGTGGCGGCGGCGTTGCTGCACAAGGCCATCGGCGATCAACTCACCTGCATCTTCGTCAACAACGGGCTGCTGCGCGGGCGCGAGGAGAAGGCCGTGCAGGATTTATTCGGCAGCCATTTCCACATGAAGCTCCAGACGGAGAATGCGGAGAAAATTTTCCTCGGCCGCCTTAAAGGCGTCACTGATCCAGAGCGCAAGCGGAAGATCATCGGGCGCACCTTCATCGAAGTCTTCGCCGCCGCGACCAAGCGCGCGGGCCAGGCCAAGTTTCTTGCGCAAGGCACGCTTTACCCCGACGTGATCGAGTCCGTGCCCATCGCCGGCAATCCCGCCGCGATGATCAAGAGCCATCACAACGTGGGCGGCCTGCCGAAGAACATGAAGTTCAAGCTCGTCGAACCGCTCAAGTGCCTGTTCAAGGACGAAGTGCGCCAGCTCGGACTCGAACTCGGATTGCCCAAGGAAATTGTTTACCGCCAGCCGTTCCCCGGTCCCGGTCTCGCGGTGCGCATCCTTGGCGAAGTCACGCCTGAACGCTGCCGCATCCTGCGCGACGCCGACACCATCGTCGTCGAGGAGATGAAGGCCACGGGCTGGTATTACAAAATCTGGCAGAGCTTCGCCGTGTTGCTGCCCGTGCGCAGCGTGGGCGTGATGGGCGACGAGCGCACCTACGAATACACCATTGCGCTCCGCGCCGTGGAATCGCAGGACGGCATGACCGCCGACTGGGTGAAGCTGCCCTACGACCTGCTGGAGAAACTTTCCTCGCGCATCATCAACGAAGTGAAAGGCGTGAACCGCTGCGTCTTCGACATCACGAGCAAGCCGCCGGGGACGATTGAGTGGGAGTAGCCGGCGTCGTCGCCGCTCTTAACGCGCGCGGAATTTTCGCGGCAGCAAATCATTCACCGCGCGGATGATTTTATCCTCGCTGCTCGTCGCCAATCGGGTCGGGCGGTCGTAATACCAGAGCGAATCCTCGGCCTCGTACCCGCCTTCGGCGAGGATGCGGCGGGACGGGATGTAACAGGGCACATCGTTTGCATAGGCATTCACCCACAGGCGGCTGGCGTCGAACTCGCGCTTGAGACGGAGCTGGTAATCAATCACGACTTCGCCCGCGAGGAAGACCATCGCGAGTTCATTGCCGAAGGTCCACGTCTGCGCGAGGTAGGGCAGGGTGGTGGGAAGTTTCTCGCCGCGATCCAGACGGGCGAGATTTTTCTTCGCGTGATAGCCGATGATGCCGGGCTTAGCGGCGCGTTCTTCCCATTGGGCGCGCGTCGGCAGCGGGTCGAAGTCGAGGGTGAAGCGTTTGATTTTTCCATCCGGGAGCTCGGTCAATGGCTGCGTCGGCAAGGCGAGCAATCGTTTCACTTCGGCAGCGATGGCGTCGCCGTGGGCTTGGGCGTGTTCGAGTTTGCCGCGCGGCGAGGGATTGGCATCCGCGCCGCAACCGATGCTGATGAGCGCCAATGCGCCGGGATGATCGCGCTCGATGCCAGCCTGCGCGTAGCCCGACCAGTCGCCGTGAATCTGGTTCCACTCGCCGCCCAGCGTCGTGCAATGGCAGGCATAGTTCGCGAGCACGCCGCGGAGTTGATCCTTGGCGTCATGCACCAGCAGCAGGGCGAGCGTGTGATCCACCGGGGCGTTGGTGTTCTCGCCAAACTGCGCGCGGCCATCGCGAATCACGCGGCGGTTCTTCGCGAAGGTCACGGTGCCTTGCGCGCGGGAAAGTTTCGCGGGCATGCGATTGCTCAAGGCCGCGAGTGCGACCCACTCGAGCTTGTCCGTGAGTTCCCGCGTGTAGCGATCAATGGACGCTTGCTGCTCCGGGATGATGTCCGAGGAAAAAATGTTCGGCGCCGCACCGCTGAGCATGGGGGCCGCGTGCGTGTGAGAAGAGCAAAGCGCAATTTGCTCGCGGTCAATCTTCGCGCGCTTCTTCAGGCGCGCCGCGACTTCATCCGTGACCGCGCCGGGCACCGCGAGGTTGTCCACGGTGAACAGGATCGACGCGCCCTGACGGTCGGTGCCGAGCGCGAGCGCCTTGGCGTAGAGCGGTTGCGCTACGCCGGTGTGGTTCGTGCGGCGATTGCCATAGCCGTGCAGGCGCACCGGAAAGTCGGGCGTTATGTCCACGCGCGCCACGCCGATGGAGAGCAAGGGCGGTTCCGCAGCAAGGAGTGGCAGTTGCGCAAGGCACGCGAGCAGGGCGAATAGTTTGGCCGCATTCATGGTGGAGTGCGCCCAGCATCGACAACGCGCGCGCGGCGTCAACTCCGTGCTTTTGAAAAGTTGAATTCAACCCGCCTGCCCACCACACTCCGCGCCCCGATGAAAGCCATTGCTGTAAACCAGAAGAAGCGCGACGTGGGTTTGATTGATCATCCCGCTCCGGAAATTTCCCTGCCCACCGAGGTCAAGTTTCGCACCATCGAGGTCGGCATCTGCGGCACCGACCGCGAAATCTGCCGCTTCGACTACGGCAA
>JBBQYK010000468.1:0-3231 GCA_038208765.1 Verrucomicrobiota bacterium | reverse complement strand
CGGGGAAGGCGAGGACGCGCGCGACCTTGGCGCAGCCCGGACACGCCACAAGCGCGGCCAGTTCCATCGGATCAGCCGGCCACGGCTCGGAACATTTGGGACACGCGAGACGGGCGGGCATCAGTTGGTTTGCGTCGGTTGCAGATCGCGGAAGTTGTCGTCGTAAAGGTGAGCCATCATCGCGAAGTAGAGCGGCACGGTGACGAGCAAGCCGACGAGGCAGGCGAGCGCGCCCGCGCTGGAGATGATGCCGCCGACGATGATGAACAACAGCGTCATGCCCCAGTTGCCCCAGGTTTTGGAAACCACCTTCCGGCTCAGACGCATGGCGGGCCAGAACTTCATTCCCTTGTCCATGATGAGCAGCATGGAGTGCGTCCAGCACACGGTCAGATAGACGATGGCCACGAAAGTGATGAATCCCGCGATGACGAGCCCGATGATCAGTCCCACGCCCGCGCCGCTGGCGAAGGGATTGCCACCGCGCCCGCCCCCGGACAGTCCGGCAAAACCGAGGCCCGCCACGAGGCCGACCGGGATGAGGCACGAGAAAATCAGGAGCGTCTGCACGAGCGAGGCGAGGAACAGTTGCAGGAAGCACCGGCTGAAACCGACGAACACTTCGCCCACGCCGGTCTGCTCGCCCCGCGCGAGCCGGAGGAAATACCAGAACACCCCGCCGGTCAGCGGGCCCACGTAAAGTGGTTGGATCAAAACATTCAGAAAATTCATCGCGGGGAGGACCATGGCCGCCCCGGCGGTGACGGCGTAACCGGCAAAAAACACCAGGCCGGCCAGCAGCGTCGCGCCTATGACGGAACCGGCGTTGTTCTTGAAGAGGTTCCAGCCGCGCTCCAGACAGGCGCCGATCTCTACGCGGTACTCGCGGGCAAGCAATTGCTCCTCATTGATCCAGACGCCCGCGACCGAGGCTGGAGCCGCGCCTTCGGAGAGACGTTGTACGAGGACCGGTTTGCACGCGGCGCAGACGTTGCGGTCGGCGAGGCGGATGACTTCATCGGGCGGAAAACTCTTTCCGCACTCGGCGCACAACACTTGGCCGGGCGCGGCGGTGGCGATGGCGATGGGTGGCGCGGCGGAATACGCGGCGCCAGAAGGCGCGGGCGGCAGCATCTCAGGCGGGACTTGCGCGAGCGGAATCCAGTTCGGCAGGCGCGCTTCCCACACGAGCGTCGCCGGTTGGACGGTGCGGTCGGCGATGAGCGCGCGGAATTCCTCGTGGGTGAAGGGGCCGGCCTGTTGGCCATCGGCGGCGTGATACCAGTTCATGATTATCTTTGGGTTTGATTGGAACGGGAAAGTGAGATGCGGCGCGGCGTCATGGGGCGAGTGAGAATGGGCCGGCTCCGGCGCGGCGGCGCGGTTTCTCGTCGCACGAATTCATCGGGGATGAATTTGATGCGCGGAGAATGCGCGAGCGGTGCGCGGGTGAAAAGTGTTTTCCTCGGAACGCCGAGCATTGCTCGGCTGGAGCCGCCTAAACTTCGGGCCGAGCAATGCTCCGCGCTCCGCTACCGATTAGCTTCGCGCTTCGATTTCACCTTCTTGCTGTAATTCACGGCCTTGGTGGCGGCGTCGGCACCAGAAGATTTGCCACCAGTGTCCTGGCCGGTGCTGCGTTTCAGCTCGCGCACCTGATCGCGGAGCAGGGCGGCCTTCTCGAACTCCAGATTGTTCGCGGCCTTGAGCATATCCTCTTCGAGTTCGCGCAGCGTTTCGACCACGTCGAAGTTGCCGGCGGTTTCGTTCAACACGGCTTGGGCCTTCTTCTTTTCGACTTCGCTGGCGCTCAGGCTTTCCTCAATCGCGCGCTGCACGCTGCGGGGCGTGATGTTGTGCTGTTGGTTGTAAGCGATTTGCCTCTCGCGGCGGTAATTCGAGATGGCGAGAAATTTCTGGATGCTCTGCGTCTTGACGTCGGCGTAGAGGATGACCTCGCCGTTCAAGTGGCGCGCGGCGCGGCCCGCCGTCTGGATGAGGCTGGTGGTGCTGCGGAGGTAGCCTTCCTTATCCGCGTCGAGAATGGCGACGAGGGAAACTTCCGGCAGGTCGAGTCCCTCGCGCAGCAGATTGATGCCGATGAGCACGTCGAACTCGCCCTTGCGCAACGAACGCAAAATCTCCACGCGCTCGATGGCGTCAATCTCGCTGTGCAGGTAGCGCACGTTGATGCCGACGTCGCGCAGGTAATCGGTGAGTTCCTCCGCCGTGCGCTTGGTGAGCGTCGTGACCAGCACGCGTTCTTTCTTCTCGATGCGTTTGCGGGCTTCTTCCAGCAAGTTGTCAATCTGGCCCTTGAGCGGCTTGATCGTGATGGTGGGATCAATCAGGCCAGTGGGGCGAACGATGAGTTCCACGATACCGGGTTGGGTCCCGCGTGGAGCGCCGGCTTCCAGCACGGCGCTTTGAGGAATCAGTGCCGTTCGCGCCGTGCTGGAAGCCGGCGCTCCGCGCAGCGTGAGCGCATCTTCGCGCGATAATTTCATTTCCAACTCGGTCGGCGTCGCGCTCACGTAGAGCGCCTGGGGGTGCATCAGTTGAAACTCATCAAAGTTCAGCGGGCGATTGTCGAGCGCGCTGGGCAGGCGGAAACCGTGCTCCACCAGCACCGTTTTGCGCGCCCGGTCGCCAGCGAACATGCCGGTGATTTGCGGCAGCGTGGCGTGCGACTCGTCCACGACGAGTAGAAAATCCTTCGGAAAAAAATCAATGACGGTGCTCGGGCGCGAGCCGGGCGGGCGGTTCGCGATGTGCCGCGAGTAATTCTCAATGCCGGAGCAGAAGCCCATCTCGGTCATCATCTCCAAGTCGTATTCCGTCCGCATCTTCACGCGCTGGGCTTCGAGCAGTTTGCCGTTCCTCTCGTACTCGGCGATGCGGTTGGTCAGTTCCTCGCGGATGGAAAGCACGGCGCGCTTCATCTTGTCGCCCGGCGTCACGAACTGCTTGCTCGGGAACAGCATCGCGTTCGGCATGGTGGCGAAGGTATCGCCCGTCAGCGGATCGAAGCGCGTGAGTCGCTCCACGGTGTCACCGAAGAACTCGATGCGCAGCGCGTCCTCGGTGTAGGCCGGGCAAATCTCCACCGTGTCGCCGCGCACGCGGAAATTACTGCGCTCGAAGGCGATGTCATTGCGCGTGTATTGCAGGTCAATGAAACGGGAGAGGAGTTGCTCGCGGGTGATTTCCTGCCCCACATGCAGCGGCACG
>JBBQYK010000467.1:0-3234 GCA_038208765.1 Verrucomicrobiota bacterium | reverse complement strand
GGGGCGTCCGGGTTCACCTCGGGGCCGAAGTAGCGGAGGGTGACGAGGGGTTCGGTTTCGCTGGTGTTCTCGAAAGTCACGCGGCGGTCGCCATTCCGGCGGTGAGTTGCTCGATCTCAACCTGGAGCCGCCGAATCTCCTCCAGGGGTCCTTCCGCCAGGATGGCGAACTTCCTCGGTTGTGACGGCAGGCATTCGCGGTGCAGGTTGGCCAGCGATTGATTCATCAACTCCAGCATCTCGACGGTTTGCGTCAGAATCGCTTCTTTGTTCATAGCTTCAATCGCAGCAGTCCTTTCTTCGACCTGGGTGCTTCGCGCACACGGCTGAAGAATTCGACGTACGAGTTGTACACGTCGCTGGAGCGTTCCGCAACGATCACGTCGAAGCCAAAGCGACGGCGCAGCAGCGTGCGCGAGACCATGCTGTATTCCGACATCGGCAGGTCGCGCTCGAAGTCGTGGCCCGGTTTCAACACGGCGAGAACATCGATGTCGTTTGGCGCTGGCTTGCCCGCGACGAAGCTGCCGTCGATGAGCAGTTCCTCGAACAATCCGCTGACGCTCACGGCCTGAACCAACTCGACCAGCTTCGCGAACAGCTTCACGCGGCGGTCGCTCTCCTGAAACGCGCCGAATCGCGCGCGAATTTCATCAAGCGTGGAATCGTGAACTCCTTCTGGCAGCAAGCCACCTGCGTTAAGCAGTGGAAATGGCATCGGGCCTCAATTGAATTTGTTCTTCCGGGACGCGCCCATCGCCGGTGCGTCCGGGTTCACCTCGGGGCCGAAGTAGCGGAGGGTGACGAGCGGTTTAGTCTCGTTCGTTTTCTCGAAGGTCACGCCGTTCCTCGCGCCGGCTTCGGCTGGCAAATACATTTCTTTGGCCATTGTCATGGTGGGCGGCACTATTTCTCACCCGGCTTTGGTTTGCCAATGCGAAACCCGATCAAGCGGCGGCCTTCGGGGTAGGCCCAACTGGTGGTTTCATCCAGTTGGCGCAGGGCGGAGAGAATCATCTGGATGTCTTCGCCGTGGAGTTGCTGGTTGCGCTCCAGCGCGGCGAGTTTGCGGGCGAGTTCCGCATAACGGCCCGATTCGCGTCGCAGGGTCACGAAGGCGCGGATGACGTGGATGCTCATCTCGACCGCGCGCCGGCTGCTGAGACGTTCGCGGCCATGATCGCGCCGTGCTCGGTGAAGGCGTAGGGAAGAAATTTGCGATGCTGACCTCGGCCACTCTTTAAGGTCGCAATTTGCGACCTTAAAGAATCCGACTCATTGGCTGTCAGCCGGAACAAAAAGTCGGGCGGGAATCGCTCCGCGTTGCGCCGGACCTGCTCGTTCAGGCGCTTCGTTGGCACGCCATAAACGCGCGCGAGGTCGGAATCCAGCATCACGCGCTCGCCACGGATTTCGCGAATCAGCGGCTCGATGGGTTCGAGCACCGTTAGTTTTTCGCGTTTCTTGGGCATGGCCTGATGTGATCGGAATTTGCGCCCTCAAAACTTGTTCTTCCGATACGCGCCCATGGCCGGTGCGTCGGGGTTCACCTCGGGTCCGAAGTAGCGGAGCGTGACGAGCGGTTCGGTCTCGCTGGTGTTCTCGAAGGTCACGCCGTTCTTCGCGCCGTCCTCGGTGCAGAAGTATTCGTCCTCGGTCAGTTCGTGGAAGCGGATGAGCTTGGGGCTGTTGAGGGGCTGGCCGTTGATCTTGCCGGTGCCCTGCACGCAGATGAGTCCGTAAGCGCCGGTGTCCTTGATGGTGCATTTGGTGCCGGGATCAACGGTGAGTTCCTTGGCGGTGAAGAGCTGTTCGCCATCGACCTTGCCATAAACGATCCAGCGATCGACGAAACCCTCCTGGCGCGTGTCGGCGACGGGGACGGGTTCGAGGTAGTGGTGGTCTTTGAATTTCGGGTCCACGTTCTTGTCCCAGTCGAGCTGGTCCACGATGAAATCAATGTCCTTGTGCTTGGACTTGGGCATGTCTTTCACGAGCAGACTCCACGGCACTTCGCGGCCTTCGACGAGATTCTGATACATGCCGAAGACGTCGCTGCCCCACTGCGGCTCGTAAGTGCAGAGCGAGCCGGGTGCGTGGAGAATGCACGGGTCAATGAGCCAGCCGGTGCCGGGCTTGAGGCGGTAGGCCTTCGAGAGATCGAGGATGCCGTTGTCGCCCTTGTTCCAATTCTCGATGCACTTGCGGACCTGCGCCTTGGTGGTGCCTGGCTCGAAGCCCATGAACGTGTACGGGAAATTGTTCCCGACGTTGTTGTGTTGCGGGGGGAAGTAGTAGCTCTCGGGCTTGCCTTCCTGACCGACGAGCTTCGCCTGTTTCGAGGACTGGTGCATGTGGTGCGGAATGGGCCCCATGTTGTCGAAGAACTTCGAGTACACCGGCCACTTGCCATACTTCTTCCAGATGTTCTTGCCGACCAAGTCCGCGCCGCAATCTTCCACGGCCTGCTTGAGCGTGAAGCGTTCTTGGCCCACCACGCAGTAGTTCAAGCCTTCATCCGCCGCACGCCCTTCGTTCGCAGTCACGGTGGTCGAGGCGAACCAGCGCTCATCAATACCGCCGCGGTTCAGGCCGTAGGCGTAGGTGTCGTCCGGGTGGAGCTTGATGCGCAGGCCGGGCTGGAGGAACGAGCGCGGCACCCAGGCGGGCGCGAGGCGGAGCAGGCCGCCGGTGCGGGAGAGTTCCGCGCCGACTTTCGCGGCGGTGTTGGCTTTGACGGTTCGGAGTTGATTGACGGTGTTCATGATTTTGTTGTGAAAAAATTCAGGGCGAGACGCTGGCAAAAGAGCGCGGGGCTGACAAGGACGGCGTTGCTTGCCGGTGTTCGGCGGCACGACGTAACGCCGACTTTCCAGTCGGCAGGTCGGGAGGTTTTCTAACCTCCCGTTCCAAGGGGGCGGCTTTGTTCAGTTCAGACACGCACGGTGCGGTGCGGGAACCGGAACATGAGACTGGAAAGTCTCTCCACCTGCCGGTTGGAAAGCCGGCGTTACGCGCGCCGGGATTTTGCGGGCTTGAACACCTTCGGCGCGCCCGTAGTATCCGGCGCAGATGAAATTAGCTTTGGCATTCTTGGTCTGGATTTTGATGGCGGTCGTGCTGGTGGTCGGCTGCGTGATGGCTGTTCACGGCAAGTTCTGGCTGCTGGGCCTGGGCGTGGTGGGCTTCATCGCGATGGTCGCAAAAATCGGCTGCCTCACGCACGACTGAGCAA
>JBBQYK010000466.1:0-3256 GCA_038208765.1 Verrucomicrobiota bacterium | reverse complement strand
CTTCTCGCCGGCATCGCGCTCGTGCCCGTCTATTGCTTCTACTTTCTGCTGGAGAAGAGAGCCATTCATGATCACTGGAGCAATTACCTGCCGGTGAAGGAATCGCATGTGAAGGACGAGGTCGTTTTCATCATCACCGAGATCAATGACCGGCTCATCGCCTTCTTCCGCGGACAAGTCCTCGTGGCGGCGTGCGACGGCCTGCTCTACACGATTGGCTTCTTCGCCATCGGCTTGAACTACGCGCTGCTGCTCGGCCTCATCGCCACCGTGCTGACCATCGTGCCGTTTCTCGGCGCGATTGTGACCTTCGTCATCGCCTTCATCCTGGCCATCGTACAGTTCCAGGACTGGCTGCATCCGCTGTTCGTCGTAGGCATCTTCGTCGTGGTGCAAACGCTTGAGGGTCTCATCATCGTGCCGAAGATCATCGGCGAACGCGTGGGGCTGCATCCGCTCACCATCATCGTGTCCGTGATGGTCGGCACCACGCTGCTTGGCGGCCTGCTCGGCGGCCTGCTGGCCATCCCGCTCACCGCGACCTTGCGCGCGCTGATGTTCCGGTATGTGTGGAAGAACCGCAGCAGTTGAGAATCCTGAAAGGATTCCATCACCGAAGCCCAGGGTTGCGAGTCGGCGAGCTACCCTGGGTCACGGTCGGTAAATTATTCTTCAACCCTGTAGGGGTTGAATCCCTGCGCGCGGCAAACATTGAGTGCGGGGAAGATGCAACCCTTCAGGGTTGTGGGATTATTTGGTGGCCATGTTCCCAGGGTAGGCCCGACGGACGGGCCAACCCTGGGCTGGAGTGATGGAATCCTTTCAGGATTCCCCGTCACCGCACGTCCACACACGCAATCTCACCGCGCGAATTGCGGACAAAGATTCGTCCATCCGCCAGCACCGGCGCGGTCCAGCATTTGCCGCCGAGAATTTGTGCGCGCGCCACGGGCTTGAAGCCGTCCGGTGACGCGGGCGCGATGAGCAGTTCGCCTGTGCCGTTGAGCGCGATGAGTTTTCCGTTCGCGAGGATCACGCCGCCCGAACCGAAGCCCGCCTGCTTCCACTTCTCCGCGCCGGTCGCGAAGTCCACGCACTTGAGCGACGCCTTCTCGCTGGTGTCGCCGTCCACGCCGTAGAGATGCCCATGGAACAGCACCGCGCCATTCATCTGCGTGCGCAGCGCCTTCGATTTCCAAACTTCCTCGGGAGCCGCGCCGCTGAGTTTGAACAGCGCCCCACCTTTGCCGTAGCCGGTCGAGAGGAACAACTTGTCGCCGTCCACGATGGGGTCTGCCGCGTTCACGTCGTATTGCGTGAGCCACTTGATGCGCCACGCCTCTTTGCCGTCCGCCGCGTTCACCGCCACGTACGATTGCGCCGAGCCGATGAGCAGCAGCGTGTCCGCGCCTTGCTTGAACAGGAGCGGCGTGGAGTAACCCGCGCTCTTCTTCGCCGACTGCCACAGGATCGCGCCGGTCTTCTTGTCGAGCGCGAGTCCGGCGTCGCCGACATTGAGGATCAATTTCTCGCCCAGCACCAGCGGCGCTCCGGTGAAGCCCCAGTCCGGCACGCGCGCGCCGGTTTCCTTTTGCACGTTCTTCGACCAGATGATTTTTCCGTCCGCCGCGTTGAAGCAAAACGTGTCACCCCAGCGGCTCAGCCAGAACACGCGGTCGCCGTCCATCGTCGGCGTGCCGGTGGTGCCGCCGTCGAAGTATTTGTCGCCGAGGTCGGACGGGTAGGAATGCTGCCAGAGAATTTTCCCCGAGTTCACATCGAAGCAGAACACCGTGTCCTTTTCATCCGCGTGGCCCACGGTCACGACGCGTCCGCCCGCGACCACGAACGACGAGAAGCCCAGCCCGACCTGCGCCTTCCACGCGATCTTCGGCCCGGCGGCGGGCCATGAGTCGCTCCACTTCGTCTCGGCGGAAATGCCGTTGCGCGCCGGGCCGCGCCATTGCGGCCAGTCGGCGGCGTGGAGGGTCAGGGCACAACCGAGTGCCGCAAGAAGCGAAGCGAGTTTCAAATTCATCGTGTGAACAGACGTCAGCATGGCGGGAGCTTATCGAAAAATTCCAGGAACTCCAGCGCTGCGGAGCGCGGACCGCCGAGTCCGCGTGTTCGCTGTTTGAAAAATGGGTTGACCACGGAAGACACGGAAAACACGGAAGGAAAATTTTACTCAAACGTTGTGCGGCAATTTTTCTCTTCCGTCTTTTCCGCGTCTTCCGTGGTGAAAAGAGGACACGCGGACTCGGCGGTCCGCGCTCCGCCCTTGAGCCGCGCGTCGAAACAGTCCACAACTCCCGCACGCATGAATGAGAAAGAAATTTCGCTCCGCCGGTTTGTGACCGCCGCCGAGAAGGTCGATGTCGTCTCCCCGTGGACGCTCGAAGAATGGATTTGCCGCGGCGACGTGGTGAACAACCAGCAACTGCTGCTGGTGCGCGCGAACATGGAGCCGTTCCGCTCGCATCCGTTCCACAATCACCCCACGCGGGAGGAATTGATCTACATCATCTCCGGCCGCGCGGAACAGTGGGTGGGCCAGACGCATCGCATCCTTGGGCCGGGCGAGATGGCCTTCATCCCGCAAGGTGAAATTCACGGCACCTACAATCCATTCAACGAGCGGCTCGTCTTCCTCGCCATCCTCTCGCCGAGCAACGCGGCCGAGCCGGGCATCGTGGACTACTCGACGCAGGAGCCGTGGGCCTCGCTGCGGAAAGGTTTTCCACCGGTGACGTGAGATGCGTGCATCGGGTCACTGTGGACTGTCGAAAGAAGCGCTCCAGCGGCCGCACTCCAAACGCTGGCACACAGCATCCAGCGCCTCTTGCTGCGCGTCAGCGTTTGGAGTGCGGTCGCTTTAGCGCCGCTTTTTCTTCCGACCTCCTCAACATCAACAAATGAAATCCGGCGAACCAACTCCACCACGTCTCCGCGTCCGGATCACGGCGGCGGCGGAGACCATCGTGCGCGGCGGCCATCCGTGGGTCTTCGCCAGCAGCATTCGCGAACTGAACCGTGACGGAACGGTGGGTGAACTCGCCGTCATCTTCGACCGCCAGGACAAGTTTCTCGCCATCGGATTGTTCGATCCCGATTCGCCGCTTCGCATCCGCATCCTGCACTCGGGCAAGCCAGTGCAGATCAACGATGACTGGTGGCGCACACGTCTGGAAACGACGTTGACCAAACGCGTCGGCCTGCTCGACGAGCACACCAGCGCGTGCCGCCTGATCAACGG
>JBBQYK010000465.1:0-3277 GCA_038208765.1 Verrucomicrobiota bacterium | reverse complement strand
CACGGGCGCGTCTTCGATGCGTGGGGCAACGACTTCATCACCGATGCCACGGGCAACGCGAATTACTTCGGCCCGGCTTTCAGCGGCTTCCTCGAGTCCGGCAGTCATCCGGGCATGAACACGTATTGGAAGAACCCGTCGCGCCCGTGTCCCGGCACCGCGATGTTGAGCAGCCGCCATTTCCCTGAGGCGATGCAGGGCGAGTTCCTGAACATCAACGTCATTGGCTTCCATGGAATTTTCCGGGTGAAGAACACGGACGAAGGCTCGGGCATTCTCGGCACCACCATGACGCCGCCGATGCTCGACAACGACAACGCGAAGAACCCGAACTTCCGGCCCATCGCCGCCGATGTCGCGCCGGACGGCTCGCTCTACGTGCTCGACTGGGCGAACGCCATCATCGGCCACATGCAGCATCACTTGCGCGACCCGAATCGCGACCAGATTCACGGGCGCATTTATCGCATCACCTATCCATCGCGGCCCTTGCTGGTGCCGAAGAAGATTGATGGCGAGCCGATTGCAAAATTGATCGAGCTGTTGAAAGAACCGGAAGACAACGTCCGCATCCGCGCGAAAATCGAGTTGGACAAACACGACACGAAGAAGGTGCTCGCCGCCGCGCAGAAGTGGGCGAAGCAGTTCGACCCGAAGAAAGTCGAGGATGCGCATCATCTCCTCGAAGTGCTCTGGCTGCACCAGTGGCACAACGTGGTCAACGAGCCGCTGCTCAAGCAACTGCTCGTCTCGCCCGAGACGCGCGCCCGCGCGCAGGCCGTGCGTGTGCTTGGTTATTGGGGCGACCGCGTGGCGCAGCCGCTCGCCTTGCTCAAGACGTCCGCCAACGATCCCGCGCCGCGCGTGCGCCTCGAAGCCGTGCGCGTCGCCAGCTTCTTCACGGGCGACGAGGCGATGGAAGCCGCTTATCAGATCACGAAATATCCGACCGACTATTACCTCGACTACACCTTCAAGGAGACGACCAAGCAGTTGAGCAAGTCCGCGAAGAACTTTGTGCCGAAAGATCCCGCGCTCCTCGCCGCCAGCGTCACGCGCATGACGGACCAGGAACTGGCCGCCGCGCCCGCGACCGAACCCATTCTCCTCGCGCGCCTCGAACGCAAGACCAGCGATGTGAACACGCGCAACACCGCGCTCGAAGGCCTGGCCAAGCTTCGCAAAACCGACCGCGCCACCGAAGCCGTCGCTGCGCTCAACCGTCTCGACACGCCCGACGCGTCGCTCCAGTCCGTGAACGATCTCGCGCTCCTGATCACCGCGCTGCCCGACGGTCTCGCGAAGCAGCGCGCCGAGTTGCAGCGGCTGACCAGCGACACGCATCAGCCGGCCGTGCGCCGCGCCGCGTCGGCCGCGCTCGTGGCGGCGGATGGCAAGCCTGAACCGGCGTGGGAAAAAACCTCCGGCAATCCCGGCGCGCGCGCGCTGCTTATTGACTCCATCGTGATGCTCGCGGACCCGAATGCGCGCGCCGCGTTCCAGCCGTTGCTCACCGCGTCGGTGAGCGATGCAACCACGGACTCGACCGTGCGCGCCGCCGCGATGCGTGCGCTCCCCTTGATGGGCAATGATTTCGCCGCGAAGAATTTTTCGCTCATCGCCGCGCGGCTCGGCGCGGGCCAGGACGTGAGCGTTTCCGCCCGCGCGATCCGGAAACTGCCCCGCGACACCTGGGCCAAGGATCAGGCCGCGCCGCTCTCCGACGCGATTCTGAAATGGGCGAAGGCGGTTCCCGCCGGACAGCGCACGCAGCAAGACTTCATCGAGACGGTGCAGGTCGGGATGGACATGGCCACGCTGCTGCCCGCTGCGGATTCGGCGCGCGTGCGGGGGGAATTGCTCGACCTCGGCGTGAGCGTGTTCGTGGTCAAGACGGTGCGCGAGCAGATGCGCTACGACCTCACGCGCATCGTGGTCGAGGCGGGGAAGCCGTTTGAAATCATCTTCGAGAACGACGACATGATGCCGCACAACCTCGTGGTGACGACGCCCGGCGCGCGCGAGGAAATCGGCGCGCTCGCGGACAAGATGCAGCCCACCACGCTCGACCGTCAGGGCCGCGCGTTCGTGCCCACGGGGCGCAATGTGGCGAACAAAATTCTCGCGGCCACGAAGCTCGTGGAGCCGGGCCAGAAGGAAACGCTCAAGCTCACTGCGCCCACGCGCACCGGGACGCATGAATTTGTCTGCACGTTCCCCGAGCACTGGAAGGTGATGTTCGGCCAGCTTGTGGTGGTGAAGGACAAGGCCGCGCTCCTGCAAGCCAGCGCCGAACCTGCGCCCATGCAGAAGGCGGCGGCGGGGCATGAACATTGAACGGGTCTGGCCGGGCGTGTCGCCAATCATGCGTTGAACACTCACCGTGGTTTGCTAGGCTGCCGCCGTGAGTCCAACGGTCTTTCGCTATCGCAGCTACCGGTTCTACTTTTTCTCTCGCGAAGAGCCGCGGATGCATGTGCATGTGTTCTCGCCGGACGGCGAGGCCAAGTTCTGGCTGGAGCCGGAAATTGAATTGGCGGTGAGCAAAGGATTGAAGAGCGTGGAACTCTCCGAGCTGCTGCGCATTGTGGAGGAACGACAAGATGAAATCAGAAATCACTGGCGACGCCACTTCCCGGGTTGAAGTGCTGAACGTGTCCCCGCACGGCTTCTGGCTGCTGCTGGATGGACGCGAGCATTTCCTGGACGTGGAGAATTTCCCATGGTTCCGCCGGGCCACGCTCGCACAATTGTTCGAGGTGGAGGTGCTTCACGGCGATCACCTGTACTGGTCGCAGCTCGATGTCGATCTTGATTTGGATCGCATCGAGCACCCGGAGCGGTATCCGCTGATCGCACAGGCGGATTGAAAGAGAGTTCCACGGGTTGGTCGTCACCATCGCCAATCCTTCTGCGCTCGTTGCTGATTGAATGCCGAGCCGCCGAGAGAAAAGCCCACGGGAAAATTCGTTTCGAGGAATGCGGCGCGCGCGTTTTACCTTTCTTGAATGCCCGCCTTCCCCCCGCGTCGATACGGGCGGATGCAGTTTGGTTTTCCAACATTTATTTTCGCAGCGATGATGATGGGCGCGGGCACGCGGGTACCGTCAGCGGAGACGAACGCGATCAGCTTCCCGCAGTTCCACGCCATCGTCGAAAACACCTGCCATAAATGCCACGACGCGACGACGGCGAAGGGCGATCTGGATTTGTCGCCGTTGAAGTCGCAGGCGGATTACGAGCGCGACCCGAGGCTGCTGGAAAAGCTGGTGCGCTT
>JBBQYK010000464.1:0-3289 GCA_038208765.1 Verrucomicrobiota bacterium | reverse complement strand
CGCGGTCTGGATTTCATCAATTTCCTTCTCCCATTCCTTGAACAAATCCGCCGCCACCGTCTCCATGTCGCGCACGCGCTTGCGCACGGCCTCGGCGCGCTCGGCGGAGTCGGTGTATTCGCCCTGAAGCTGGTCGTAGGCTTTTTCGAGATTGCTGCCCGTGCCGCCATACATCGCGCGCAATTTGGTGAGCGCGTCCTGAAATTGCTCGCCCGCTGCCTTCTGCTCGTCACGCGCCGCCACCACGCGCTTCTTCAACAGATCGCGTTTGTACACGCCCACCTTCTCGTAGGCCGAATACATCGTGCTGCTGCAACCGCAGAGCACGAGCGCGAGGAAGGAACCGGTAAGCATCAGGGAAAGCCGTTTGTTCATGGCGGGAAGATGGGGCGAGGAAGCGGCGAGGGCAAGGGCGGTTGGAGCGCCGGCTTCCAGCACGGCGCGAAGTTCAGCCACCCACGCCAGGAACCTTCAACCGCCGATACTCGTCCTGAAACCGCGCGCTGCTGAAAGCCCATTCCTCCGGCGCACGGCAGAGCATCGCCTGCACCGGATTATTCTCGATGTAGTTGATGGCCTTTCGTTCCTGGGCCTCGTCGCGCATGAACGTATCCCAGTATTCGCGTTCCCACCGCAGCGGTCGGAGCGCCGGCTTCCAGCACGGCTCGTTGGGAGCGGGAACATCAACGCGCCGTGCTGGAAGCCGGCGCTCCGCAAGAAGCGGCTTGGCCTGTCGCTGCACATGGTGCTTCCAACTCTGCACCATCTTCCACAGCGGCCACTGCCAGATGTGGACGAGCACATGGACGTGATTCGGCATCACGCACCAGGCGAGCAACTCGTAATGCTGGTCGTGAAAGAACAGCAGCGCATCCTCCGCGAGCTTCGCGATGGGCGCTCCACGCAGCCAGCACTCGCCCACGCCACGGTCGAGATATTCCTCCAGCTTCGTCCGCTTCTCGCGAATGTCCTCGATGGCGAGCAAATGCTCCCACTCACCCCGCCGCGAGGCCGGCATGGAATCCGCCAGACGAAAAGTGACGAACTGCACGAGACCAGGGAAATCGCAGTGCGGGAGATACCCGCGCTCGTGCCAGCCAAGGAAGCCGAGGACGCGTTCCTCGTCCGTGAGCGGGTGCGACCACTGGTTTTTCTCGGCCACCAGTTCGCGCAAGTATTCGCGTTTGGTTGGCGGCGTCATGCGTTTGGAGCGCCGGCTTCCAGCACGGCGCGTTGTTCAGGCTCTCCTTCGCGCCGTGCTGGAAGCCGGCGCTCCAACGGCTACGCTTTCGCCACCAACTGACGCAACACATACGGCAGAATGCCGCCGTGCTGGTAGTAGTCGATTTCGATGGGGGTATCGATACGACAGGCGACGGTCACGTTTTCCACGTTGCCGTCCTTGCGCGTAATTTTGAGTGTGAGGTCTTGCTGCGGCTTGATGTTCGCGTCGAGGCCCACGATGTCGTAGGTCTCGGTTCCATCCAGCTTGAGCGTCAGTGCGGAAGCACCTTCCTTGAATTGCAGCGGCAGCACGCCCATGCCGACGAGGTTCGAGCGGTGGATGCGTTCAAAGCTCTGCGCGACGACGGCTTTCACGCCGAGGAGGCTCGTGCCTTTCGCGGCCCAGTCGCGGCTGGAGCCGGTGCCGTATTCCTGTCCGGCAATGACGATGAGCGGCGTGCCGTTCGCTTGATGCGCCATCGAGGCATCGTAAATGGAAGTCTTCAGGCCGTCGGGTCCAATGGTATTGCCGCCTTCATCGCCGCCGAGCATCAGGTTCTTGATACGGACATTCGCAAAGGTGCCGCGGGTCATGATGCGGTCGTTGCCGCGCCGTGAGCCGTAGCTGTTGAAATCCTCGTAGGCCACGCTGTTCTCGATCAGGTACTGGCCCGCAGGCGAACTCTTCTTGATCGCACCGGCGGGCGAGATGTGATCGGTGGTCACGCTGTCGCCGAAGATGCCGAGGGCGCGCGCGCCGGTGATGGGCTTGATGCTGCCCGGGGTCATCGTGAAGTTCGTGAAGAACGGCGGCTCCTGGATGTAGGTGCTCTTGGCGTCCCATTCATACACGTTGCCGACGCTCGAAGGGATTTCGTTCCACTTCGGGTTCTGCGCTGCGAAATCCTTGTAGAGCTTGCGGAAGACTTCGGGCTTGAGCGCGCTTTGCATGGCGTCGCGGATTTCCTGAAGCGTGGGCCAGAGGTCGGCGAGATAAACGGGCCGTCCGTCCTTGCCCGTACCGAGCGGTTCGCAACTCAAGTCAATATCGACGCGGCCCGCGAGCGCGAAGGCCACGACGAGCGGCGGCGACATGAGGAAGTTCGACTTCACATTCTGATGCACGCGCGCCTCGAAGTTGCGGTTGCCGGAGAGCACGCTGGCGGTGACAAGATCGTTCTTCGTGACAGCCTCCTCCACGGACGGATGCAACGGGCCGGAGTTGCCGATGCAGGTCGTGCAACCGTAGCCCACGGTGTTGAAGCGCAGCTTGTTCAGATACGGCGTGAGTCCCGTCTTCTTGAGGTAATCCGTCACGACACGCGACCCCGGCGCGAGCGACGTCTTCACCACGGGATTAACTTTGAGGCCGCGCTCGACGGCTTTCTTCGCGAGCAAACCCGCGGCCAGCATGACGCTCGGGTTCGATGTGTTCGTGCAACTGGTGATGGCCGCGATGAGCACGGAGCCGTGGCGAACCTTGCCCTTCAACGGCGGCACGAGCATCGGCACTGGCTCTGGACTTGGCCGGTTCTGGACCATCTCCCGCTCGGTCACAGGATTGGTTCCGGCGGCGAGCGCTTGCTTGATCGAGACCGGCTCCTGGCTGCCGCCGCTCGGATGGACCTGGCCAGCCGCAGTCAGCACCACGACCTTTCCGAAATCTGCGCGGTTCTTGCCAAAGCCATTCTCGGCGACGGGCCGTTGGAAGGCGTTGAAGAATTCGCGGCGCAGGTTGCCGAGCTCGATGCGGTCTTGCGGGCGCTTCGGGCCGGCGACGCTCGGCTTCACGGTCGCCAGGTCGAGTTCGACAACTTGTGAGTATTCAATCTGGCCCGGCTGCGGAATGCCCCAGAGACCCTGCGCCTTGTAATAATTTTCGTAGAGCTGGCAATGGGCGTCGCTGCGGCCGGTCGCCCGCAGGTAGTTCACGCATTCCACGTCAATCGGAAAGAAGCCCATCGTCGCGCCGTATTCGGGGGCCATGTTCGCGATGGTCGCGCGGTCCACGACCGGCAGCTCCGCCGCGCCGGGTCCGAAGAACTCGACGAACTTGCCGACGACC
>JBBQYK010000463.1:0-3317 GCA_038208765.1 Verrucomicrobiota bacterium | reverse complement strand
GGCTGGACGATGACCGTCGTGCCGTCCGCCGTCTTCACGTCACCCCAGGATTCGAGGTAGTGCGCGGCGGGAAGATTCTGATCCGCGAGGGCGGAAGTTTCGTCCTCGTAGTAGCCGAGGCGAACGACCGTCTTGGCCTTGCGCTGCGTCGCGGCCCAATTGAGATCCGCCGGAGCGTTATAGACCGGGTTGCCACCGAGGATGACCAGCGTGTCCACTTCGCCCTTGTTGAGCGACTCGGCGAGCGCCGCAATCCCCTGCTCTTTCAAGTCCGGCGTCTCGCGGAATTCAACGGTCTTGCCGAGCGAACCGAGCGCGCCGTTGATGGCGTGCGCGAGCAGATGCACCGCGAGAGGCTGACGATAGCCCGCGACCACGAGCGACGTCGCGCCGCCCGCCTTCAAATCATTCGCGCATTCCTCGACCCATTTAGCATCCACGCCGGCGGGCAGCGGGAACTTGCTCGCGTCGAAACCCGTGACGAGCTTCGCGGCAATCGCGGCGGCAATGGCAATCACCTGGCTCGATGGCACGCGCAGACGATGGTCGGCGCTCATGCCCGTCTGCGACATCAGCGCTTCCGCGACGTAGAGGCGGTTCATCGCGTCCTTCGACGCGCGGCGGCTCTTGGAGAAATCGCGCATGTTCAGATGCGACTCGCCATCGCCACCGAGGAAATCACAGTCGAGCGCGAGAATCGCCTTCGCCTGATCGTATTTGAAATACGGCGTGACCGAACGGCCCACGGCGGTCGTCGCGGCCTGGCGATGAATGTCAAAATCCACCGGCTCGTAGGCGTAGAACTTCGCCGCGGAAAACTTCTGCTGAATCGCCAACTGCACCCGCTGCCGCGAAGGCGACGTGTTCCGTTCGAGGAGGAACGCCAGACCCGCGCCTTGATTCGCGGAAAACTTCGTACCGATGTCGCCGAGCTTGGTCAGCGCCGCTTCACGCGGCCCGTTGAACTGCGCGCGATCCGGATCGTAGAGACTGAGGATGGAAGCTTGCGCGAAAGCATCGGTGCCGCCGTTGCTGTCGGGGTGTTCGGGGTTACCTTCGACTTTCGTCGGGCGGCCTTCGTGCGACTTGACCAGCAACGGAATCGCGCCGCTGCGCGTCGGGAAGGCCGTCGCGTAAAACTTGGAGACACCGTGAACGTAATCATCCGGCAGCTTCGCAAACGGATAGATGTGCTGCTCCGGCTTGCGGCAGCCCGAACCGAGGATGCCTGCGCCCGCCAGCGCCATCGACGCCGACATGAGCTTCATGAAGTCGCGGCGGTTGAAATCACCCTCGTTCTCGCTCGCGCCGGCGGGGAACTCGCGGTCCACCCACGCGCGCGCTTCCGGCGAGTTCTCCAGCGACTCGATGCTGCGGAAATACTTGGTCGTTTCCGGCTCAGGACAGGGCGGAGGAATGGTTTTCATCGGTGACAGGCGGAGCAGTTTTCCTGGGACTGGATTTTCCAGTCATGCACGGCCTTTTCGCCAAACAGTTTTTGTTTCAGTGCCGCTTGTTCGGGATCGTTGTCCCACTTGAAGGCGAGGTCGGTGACTTTGTCAGCAGGACGAATCGCCATCGCAGGATTGCGGTGACAGTCGAGGCAGAAAGCCATGTGCAAGGGCTTGACCTGCGCGACCTCTTCCATCTGGTCGATGCGCCCGTGACACTCGACACAACTCACACCGCGCGTGACGTGGACGGCGTGGTTGAAATAAGCGTAATCGGGCGTGCGATGAATCTGCACCCACGGCACCGGCTTGCCGGTCGCGGCACTGTCACGAATCAGCGCGAGACGCGGGTCGTCTTTCAGCACCGTGTTGTGGCAGTTCATGCAGACGTTGGCCGCCGGCACGTTCGCATACCATGATTTGTCCACCGTGCTGTGGCAGTAGCGGCAATCCATGCCGAGCTGCCCGGCGTGAATCGCATGGGAAAAATGGACGGGCTGCGTGGGCTGGTAGCCGACGCGAGAATACTTGGGCGTGAGATAATACCACGCGCCCGCCGCGACGAGCGCGCCCGTCAAGGCCACTCCCAACGCCACCTTCAAGGGCAGCGTGTTCGTCCATTTCGGAAAAACGTCTGACATGGGTTTAATGCCCGGGATTTGCTGCGCGTTTCACCGGACGGACGACGAAACGAACGACCAAACCACCGAGGGCAAAAGTTTTCTCCATCAATTCTCTGAAACCGAAAGGCCGCTGAAAAATTAGCGGCCCTGCTCACGTCGGCGGAATGTTGGCGAAGCACTTTTTCCGGTGCAAGAACTTTGTGAAAAATTTCACGATTTCAATCATTCGCCTTTTCCACCCCCTCGGAGCGAGCACAGCCCACCACCGGGCCAGCGCAAGTGCGCCCTTGCGCGCCGCGTGAAGTGAAGGCAATACAACCGGCGCAAAATGGACGAAATGAAACGGGCCAGCTGGCCGCACCGCTTCGCACGACAGGCCGCGCTGGCCGTGGCGTGGCTGGCGTGCGTCGGACTGCTGCCGCTCACGACACAGGCCGCCACACTGTCGGCCTCAGTGGATCGGCCCACGGTCGTGCTCGGGCAGACGGTCACGCTCTCGCTAGTCTTTAACGGCGCGCAAGTCGGCCAGCCCGCGCTGCCGGCCATCCCGAATTTCCGCGTCGTCGGGCAAGGTTCCGCGATCAATATGGACCTCGGGCGCGGCACCGCTCAACAGACCTTCACCTACCAGCTCGCGCCCGCCACGGCCGGCGATTTCACCATCCCGGCGATGCAGTTCAACGCGGGCGGGCAGGCGCTGCGCACGCAGCCGATTCAGGTGAAAGTCGTCCAGCCAGGCACCGCGATCACTGCGCCGGGAGCGGCGGCTCCGGCGGCATTTGTGAAACTCGTTTTGCCGAAGCGGCAGCTTTACGTGGGCGAAGTTTCCGAGGTCGAGTTGCAGGTTTATTTTCAAGAGGCGCGCATCACACAGTATCCCCAACTGCCGCTCGATGCCGGACTCACGGCGGGCAAATGGCTCAAGCCCACCGAGTCCCGCGTGAACCTGAGCAACCAGGTTTACGCCGTCGTTTCTTTCAAGCAGCCCATCACGCCGGTGAAGGCGGGACTCGTCACCGTCGGCCCGGCCACGGCCTCGATCCTCGTGCCGGACAAGACCCGGCAGCAAAACGTTTTTTTTGGGCGGCCGGAAACTGAAATGCGGATGGCCACCGAGCAGGCCACGATTCAAGTGCTGCCCGTGCCCGCGCAGAACATGCCGCCGACCTTCGCGGGCGCGGTCGGAAATTTCACCATGACCGTTGCCGCCGCGCCCACGAATCTCGCCGCCGGCGACCCCATC
>JBBQYK010000462.1:0-3326 GCA_038208765.1 Verrucomicrobiota bacterium | reverse complement strand
GCGGAAACGCAGCGCCGCGTCGCCGTGCTGGCCGCCTCGAACCAGAAGCTGGAAGCGGAAATTGTCCGGCGGCGGGTGGTGGAAAAGTCCCTCCAGCAAAGCGAGGTGGATCAGCGCCTGCTCCTGGAGCAGTCGCAGGACATGCAGCTTCAGTTGCGGCATCTCTCCCACCAGATTCTCTCGGCGCAGGAGGAGGAGCGCAAAAAAATCAGCCGCGAGCTGCACGACGAAATCGCCCAGACCCTCGCGGGCATCAACCTCCGGCTGGGCGCCTTGAAAAGGGAGGCGGGCGGGCGTGGCCAAGGTTTCCAGACCAAGATCAACCGCACGCAGCGGCTCGTGGAGAAGTCCGTGAACATCGTCCACCGGTTCGCGCGCGACCTGCGTCCCATGCTGCTCGACGATCTCGGGCTGATTCCCGCCCTGCACGCGTTTGTGAAGAACTTTACGCAGGACACCGGCCTGCGCGTGCAGCTCACGGTCTTTGCCGGAGTGGAAAAGTTGGACAACGACAAACGCACCGTCCTCTATCGCGTCGCCCAGGAGGCGCTCACGAACGTGGCCCGCCACGCGCAGTCCACCACCGTGGAAATCCACATCCAAAAAGTCGCGAACGACATCGTCATGACCATCCAGGACAACGGCCAGTGTCCCACGACGGATCTGATGCTGCCGGCCAAACGCGGCCGACGCCTCGGACTGATCGGCATGAGGGAGCGGCTGGAAATGGTCGGAGGCAAATTTGAAATCCATTCCGTGAAAGGCCAAGGCACCACCGTGCGCGGCGAGATTCCCTTCCGCGCATTACGGGGGGGGGGGGGGCGCCACTGAAAAAATTCGTCCACGTTAATTTTTGAAAGCTATGAAAAAAATAACCGTCCTGATGGCTGAAGTTCATTTGAACGTTCGCCTGCGGGTCTTCGCTGGCGTGGAAAAATTGGACGGCGCGAAACGAACCGTGCTCTGCCGCGTCGCGCAGGAAGCGCTGACCAATGTCACCCGCCATGCCCGCGCCACCCAGGTGGAACTGTGCATCGAGCAACTGGCGGACACCGTCCAGATGAATGTCAAAGACAACGTCCGCTCCTTCTCGACCTTCCAGGCGAAGAAGAACGGTCGCCTCGGATTGCTCGGCATGAGGGAGCGCGTGGCGATGGTCGGAGGCCGCTTCGCCATCGAATCCGCGCCGGGCCACGGCACCACGATCGAGGTGCAGGTTCCGGCTGCCAAAAATCTCAGACCGGGAAAGCGATGATGAAAAGATTTATGACCAAGACAGCCACCTCTCCAGCGCGGCAGTTGCCCAAGTGCCCCACCGGCATCCAGGGCCTCGACGAAATCACCGACGGCGGCTTGCCGCGCGGGCGGCCCACGCTCGTGTGCGGCGGCGCGGGTTGCGGCAAGACGCTGCTCGCGGCGGAGTTCCTCGTGCGCGGCGCGACGCAGTTCGGCGAGCCGGGCGTCCTGATGGTCTTCGAGGAGACGGAAGCCGAGTTGAAGGCCAACGTCGCTTCGCTCGGCTTCGACCTGGCGGACCTGATCCGGCGCAAAAAGATTCTCGTCGAGCACGTCCACATCGAGCGCAGCGAAATCCACGAGACCGGCGAGTATGACCTGGAAGGCCTCTTCGTCCGGCTGAACCACGCGATTGATTCCCTCGGGGCCAAGCGCGTGGTGCTGGACACGCTGGAGGCGCTGTTCGCCGGGTTGCCGAACGAAGCCATCCTGCGCGCCGAGTTGCGCCGCCTCTTCCGCTGGCTCAAGGTCAAGGGCGTCACCGCCGTCATCACCGCCGAGCGCGGGATCGGACAACTGACGCGCCACGGGCTGGAGGAATACGTTTCCGATTGCGTCATCCTGCTCGACCACCGGGTCCATGATCAGATCGCCACGCGGCATTTGCGCGTGGTGAAGTATCGCGGCGCGATGCATGGCACGAACGAGTTTCCGTTTCTCATCGGCAACGACGGCATCAGCGTGCTGCCCATCACCTCGCTGTCGCTGAATCACAAGGTGTCGGACGAGCGCATCGCCACCGGTATTCCCCGGCTCGACGCCATGCTGGGCGGGAAGGGTTTCTTTCGCGGCAGCAGCATTCTGCTCACCGGCACGCCCGGCACCGGCAAGACCATTGTCTCCGCCAACTTTGCCCACGCCGCTGCCCGGCGCGGGGAGCGCGTGCTCTTCTTCTCGTTCGAGGAATCGCCCCAACAGATCATCCGCAACCTGCACTCCATCGGGTTGCGTTTAGAGCCGCTGGTCAAGCGCGGCCTCCTGCGGTTTCACTCGGCGCGGCCCTCGCTCTACGGACTGGAGATGCATCTGGCCACGATGTTCAAGGAGATCGCCACGTTCAAGCCGCAGGTCGTCGTCATTGATCCCATCACCAGCCTGATGGACGCCGGGACCGACTCCGAGTGCAAGGCGATGATCACGCGGCTGATTGATTTTCTGAAAGCCGGGCAAGTCACCTCGCTCTTCACCAGCCTGACGCAGGGTGGCCAGGCGCTGCAACAAAGCGAAGCGTCCATGTCCTCGCTCATGGACTCCTGGCTGTTGTTGCAGGACTTCGAAGGCAACGGCGAACGCAACCGCGTGTTCTACGTGCTCAAGGCGCGCGGCATGGCGCACTCGAATCAGATCCGCGAGTTCCTGATTTCGAACCACGGCATTGACATCGTGGACGCCTACATCGGGTCCAGCGGGGTGTTGACGGGTTCGGCCCGCGCCGCGCAAGAGGCCCTCGAGAATGCCGCCGTGCTGACCAGCCAGCAGGAAGCGGCCCGGCTCAAGCGCGAAGTGGAGCGCAAGCGCACGGCGATTGAACGGCAGATCAGCGGGTTGCGCGCTGATTACGAAACCGAGGCGGTGGAACTGCGGCGCATTGCTGAACAGGTCGGCACCAGCACGCTCATGCTGACCACCGAGCGGGCCGCCTCGGGCCGCTTGCGCCAGGCGGATGCCAAGGTGCCGGCCCGCACACGGGTTCGCGTCAGCAAAAATGGGAGGACAACTTGATGAAAACCAAAAAGGTGACACCACGGGCGACCAAGAATGGCATCCGGACACGCGGCGAACCGCCCAAGCTCTGGCAACTGCGCCTGTACGTGGCCGGCCAGACGGCGCGCTCGGAGACGGCCCTGCGGAACCTGAACCGGATCTGTGAGGACCACCTCAAGGGCCAGTATTCCATCGAGGTGGTGGACCTGCTGAAGCAGCCGCTGCTGTCCAAGGGCGACCAGATTCTGGCCCTGCCCACGCTGGTGCGGAAGCTGCCGACCCCCGTGCGCAAGATCATCGGCGACCTGTCCGACACCGAGCGCGTG
>JBBQYK010000461.1:0-3358 GCA_038208765.1 Verrucomicrobiota bacterium | reverse complement strand
GAGGCGCGGGTTCGCCTTCGCGCGCTGTGCGAGTTCAGACTTCAGCCGGTCGAACGTCACCGCCGTCTTGCCCAGATAAAAGTGCGGCGTGTTCGTGGTGATGGTGATGATGAGCGGCGGCGAATCCTGTACGCCCTGCTGCGGAGCCTTCTGCGTCGTCTCCGCCAACGTCACTTTGAACGCGGGCGTCTCCTTGAAGGCCGTCGTGACCATCAAAAAAATCAGCACCACCAGCAGCACATCGATTAGCGAGACGATGATGATGCTCGGGGCGCGGCGGCGTTTGCGAACGGAGAAATTCATTTCTTGCCCTGATAGTGCTTGCGCAAAAACTCATCGCACAACGACTCCATCTCGACCGTCAGGTTCTCCACCTTCTTGCTGTAATAACTCCACGCGATGAGCGCGGGAATCGCCACCATCAAGCCGAGCAGCGTGGCGTAAAGCGCGGTGCTGATGCCTTGGGCGAACTTCGCGCTGTCCACGCCCGTGACGGAACTCATGCTGCCGAAGAGCGTGATGAGTCCGTAAATCGTGCCGACCAGTCCGAGCAACGGCGCGATGCCGGTGAGAATTTCCAGCACCACGAGGCCGCGTTCGAGCTGCGCGACTTCATGCCGCGCGCGGGTCTCGACGAGTTCGGAATTTTCCGCACGCGGCCAGTCGAGATGCTGCGAGGAAAAGAGCAAAAGCCGTCCGGCGGTGGAAGGGTGGTCCGTGCAGGCTTTCTGCAACTGCGGCAACTGATCCGCGCTCTTGTAGAACTCCACCGCGTGCTGCACCGCTGGCGGGATAACGCGCCCCCAGCGCAAGGCCAGCCCGCGCTCGACAATGAACGCCACCGCCACCACCGAGGTGAGCACCAAAATGACTATGAAGAATGTGTGCATCTTAAAATTCTTGCGGCGCTCTATGCCGTGCGCTGCGGGCAATGTCCAATGTGAATCGTGAAAGGAGCGCCGGGTCGGGCGTCGCGGTCCCCAGCGCGCCGGGCCGCAAATCGGAAGGACGCATTGGAACTTGCGAATGCCTCACTCCGGCGCGCTGAGGACAGCGACGCGCTACCATCATCGAGTGCGTGGCGACTTGCTGTTCAGTCATAATAAAACGTGAACTTCACATCGCGATACTCCGTGCCGCCCTGGTTCTGAATCTGCCGCCGCATTTCCGCCGGCCACTTCGGGAACGGGGCGGGATCAAGAATCGCCTTCTGGCAGAGCAGCGAGAGCATGTCGCCCACGGAATTCTCCGCCACTTCCATCTGCGAGATGCGCCCGTCGAAATGTAGCCGGAAGGTGAGCGACACCTTGCCGCGCCGGTCCATCATGTACTGGTTGTTATCGAGCAACTGATACCAGCGCGCCTGCACCAACCCGATGAACATGGCGTCGTAATTGCCGAACACCGAACTGCGCGCATCGACCATCGCGATGTGCGCGCGTTTTTGCACGCCACCGTCCTGCGCGGATTTCTCACCCGCGAGCGCGGGATTGCGCGCGCGCGCATCGGCGAGGGTGCGCGGCTTCGGGCGCGGCTTGGGCGCTTCGCCCTCTTTTTGCGGCGTGAGTTCCGGAGCCTTGGGGATGTTGTTCGGCGGCGGCGGCTTCGCCAGCGCCAGATCGCCGCGCGGGGGCGTGACCTTGGGCTTCACTTCTGGCTCGGTGTTCTTGGTCTCGGGCGTTTCCGGCTCCGGCGGTTTCGGTTCCAGCGGCTTGGGCTGTGGCTTCGGCGCGTCCATCGTGCGCAAAACGGGCGTCTGCTTGCCCTCAATCTTCGGCGTCACCGCTTCCTTCGGCACGGGATTCGCCGCGAGTGAATTGGCCGTGGAATAATTCTTCGTCTCCTTCGGCGGTTCCTTCGAGGCGAGCGCAGGATCAATTTCCACGAAGACCATCGGCACCTCGCGTTTGGGCGCGGGCGGTTCCTCGAACTCGGGCTGGAGCTGTGCGCGCGGTTTCGCGGGCACGCGCTCGAATGCTTCCTTGAGGAACGCCGCCGTCGCAGGCGCGACGAGCCACGCGCCATAGATGAGCGCGTGCAGCACGAGGGAAATCGCCAGCGCGACCGCCAGCCGTTGCTTGGCTGATTCCAGTCGCCAGTCGATTTGCCATCGGATCGGAAACGCCGCAGGCATTGAGCGCAAACGATGCCGGACGCGCGAGGGAGGGGCAACCGATAACTCGTCCCACGGCGGAATGATGCGAACGCCGACCTACTTCGCCGCCTTCTTCTGATACTCCTTCAGCGTCGCTTCCAGTTCGCGTTTCTTGTCCGCGTCGTCGCTGAGTTCGATGGCTTTTTTCTGCTGCTTGATGGCGTCGTCCACCTTGCCGGTGTCGAAAAGCGCGCGGGCGTACGTGTCGAGCACGCTGGAATCTTTTCCTTCGCTTGCGTCCACGGCGGCGAGCGCGAGGCGGGTGGCGAGCTTGAGGTTGCGGTTCTTGATCTTCTCGTCCGTGAGCAGCGTCCAGGCGATCTCGTTCAACATCTCGGCGTTGTCGCCGGGATTGGCTTCGAGCTTCTTCGCCAGTTCCTCGGACTTCGACTCGTCGCCCTTGCCGGTCACGGCGCGGTAGTATTCCTGAAACGTGCGCTGAAGCTGAAAGCGCGCCTTGAAATCCTTGAAGCTGAAATCCTTCGGCGCGAGCGGCGCGGCCTTCGCTTCGAGCTTCGCCAGGTCCGCGTCGCTCTGGCCGGACACGATGGCCCGCTGGTAATCGCTCATCACACTCTGGAGGCGCGCCATTTTTTTCAGAACCCCGAGGTCCAGCGGTTCCTCGGGATTGATGCCTCCTAGCTGCTTGTCCAGCGCGGCGAGTTGCAGGCCGAACTTGTCGAGCTTCGCATCGTCCTCGCCCTTCAGCGCCAGCTCGAAATATTCCTGAATCTTTTTCGTGGCGCTCTCGCGCTTCTGTTCGAGACCGAGATCAAACGTGTTGGACGCCAGTTGATCCAGCACCCGCTCCAGCCCGGACATCGGATGCCCGTGCCACGCCACGCGGCCTTCCTTGTCGATCACGAAGGCGTGGGGGATGCCGTTCTGCCCGAACTTCTCCATGTATGCGGCGGACGTCGCGCGGTTGCGATCGATGGCCACGGTATAATTCATCTGGCCGCCCTGCTCGTTGACAAACGGCTTGACCTTCGACGCCTCCTCGTCGCTCACGCCGATGATGACTACGCCGCGATTCTCATACTTCTTCTGCATCGCCGTGAGGTGCGGGATGCTCACCTTGCACGGCCCGCACCATGTCGCCCAAAATTCCACGACCACGACCTTCTTCCCCTTCACGGCGGCGAGGTCCACGGCGTCGCCCTTGATCCATTCGGCGATTTCCAGCGGCGCGGCGGCGTCGCC
>JBBQYK010000460.1:0-3371 GCA_038208765.1 Verrucomicrobiota bacterium | reverse complement strand
TATTCCGCCGTGGCGCATGAAGTCACGCGCGCTTCCTCCGAAGAACTCGCGGCCAACCCGCGCGCGTCCTCGGCGAAGTTGCGCTGGGCGGTGCGGCGTTAACCCATTCCCAAATCTTCGACGAACCGATCGTCTTCCTCAAATTCTTCCACGCCCAGGAAGTCCAGGATGATGAACCGGACATGATGGGCAATCTCCTCGCGGCTGTAGTTTCTCGCTTCGAGGCGGACCGGCTGGCGGGGCGGTGGTGGCAACTTGCGGAGTTTCCGCCACCAGGTGTTTTTCAGAGGCCGTTCAGGCTCGGTGAAAAAATGTCCGCGCGCCTGATGACCAGCCAGCCAGTCAATGACCTGGCGAGGCGTGAACATTTTGGCGGCCTCCTGATCTGGGATACGCGTGCCAAACGTCTCCTCGAATTTTATGACCAGTTCGACGCTGTCCATGCCCATGGTTCACCTCGGCGTTGGGGATTGCTTCGACCAGTCATTCGTCGAGCGGCGCAGATACTCGGTGCGCTCGAAGCCGTGGCGTTCGTAGAGCGTGTGGGCGTCGCGGGTGCGCAGGCATTGCGTCACGGTCTGCAAATCGGGATGAGCCAGCATCGTTTCCACCATCCACTTGCCCAAGCCGTGGCCGCGATGTTCGGGCGCGATGATCACGTCGCAGAAATAGGTGAAGGTGGAAAAATCCGTGACGGCGCGCGCGAAGCCAACCTGCGCACCGCGATGAAACAGTCCGAAGCAGACGGAGTGCTCGACGCATTTCGCGATCAACTCCGGCGCGCGGCCCGCCGCCCAGTAGGTCGTGTCGAGCAGCGCCTTCACTGCGGATGGATCAAGCCGGGATTTGTCATCGCTCAATTCGTAGCCATCGCGCTGCCAGTGCATGGAAATGAATTACCGGAAATTTCCCGCGCGGGCGAGCGCGGGGTGGTCGGACGTGTTTGTTGAGAACCACGGAAGACACGGAAAACACGGAAGGGAGAAAACCGATTCAGAGTCTGGCCTGTTCAGTCAGCCCGGAGCTTTTTTCTTTCCTGATTTCCTTCCGTGTCTTCCGTGGTTCAACTTTGAAGTTTTTGGCGCGTTACGGGCACCGCCGGATCAGCGCGACCATCACGCCCTGCACCACGAGTTCCTGCGCGGGCAGCAATTTTGGAAACTTCGGATTCTCGGCGCGCAGGCTGGGCTGGCCGCGTTCCAGGAGAAAGGTTTTGAGCGTGCTTTCGCCATCGATCAGCGCGGCCACCACATCGCCAGCGCGCGGCGGACGGTCGGGTTCGATCACGGCCATGTCGCCGCTGAAGATGCCTTTGCCGGCCATGGATTCACCGCGCACTTCGAGCGCGAAGGCGCGCGCGCCCGGTCGTGTGCCCAGCGTGCGGACATCCACCGAGAGGCAACCGCTCGGTTCGGTCTCGCGGGCTTGCGCGTAGCCGGCGGGGATCGTGCCGTAGATGGGAATGTGCATCACCGGCTCGAGCATTTTTCCCCACGGTGAGATGGCGTGGAGCGAACGGGCTTTGCCGGCGGCGTTTGAGAGAAAGCCTTTGCGCTGCAATGCGGTGACGTGATCAGCGGCGGCCTTGGGGCTGCGAAAGGCAAAGTGATTGGCGATCTCGCGCAAGGTAGGGCTGTGGCCGGCCCGCGTGCGCGTGAGTTCGATGAAGCTCAACACTTCCTGCTGTCGTTTTGTGAGCGAGTGCATGGCCCGGAAAAATCGCGCCCCGTAGTTAGCAGCGCGGCATGGGGAGTCGAGGGAAAAGTGCGTGTGGACGCGTCCGCCCATCATTGGAGCGCGGACCGCTGAGTCCGTGCGAACTCCTCTGGCCAACTGTTCGCATTGGAACGGTGATGCTGGACACGCGGACTCGGCGGTCCTCGCTCCAACAATGTGGCTGCTGACGGAAAACTTGGTCGCGAGCGGGCCGTGCTGTATGGAGACCCCGTGACTTTGCTCGAAGAAAACATTCTCGCCGCGCTGCTGGAACTGGAGCGCGCGGTCGAGTCCATGCCGCGCGCGAATCCGAAGCCGAATTTACTGCCGCTGTTCGCGCGCGTGGATGAACTCACGGCGTCGCTGCCGAAGGACGCCGACCCGCTGCTGCTGCATTATCTGCACAAGAAGAGCTACCAGAAGGCGCGTTTGTTCCTGCAAGGCTGCGACGCGGAGAATCAACAGGGCAACTGCCGTCATGTGGACACGCAGGGGCGCGCGTGGGAGTCGCCGCAACGTGCCGTCGGCGTCCCGCCGACTCCGGGTGGGGGCGGGACGCCCCCGGCACGATAATGCTCGACGACACCATCGCCGCCATTGCCACGCCGCTCGGTGAGGGCGCGCTTGCGGTTATTCGGCTCTCGGGCAAGGAAGCGTTCATCGTCGCGGATAAAGTGTTTGTTCCGCGGGGCAAGTCTTCGCAGAAAGTTTCCGGCGCGCCCACGCACACGATTCAGTACGGCCACATCATCCTTGGCGGGAAAGTGATTGATGAAGTGCTGGTGGCGGTGATGCGCGCGCCGCGCACGTTCACGCGCGAGGACTGCGTGGAAATCACCTGCCACGGCGGGGTGCTGGCGGCGAAGTCAGTTCTGGACTCCGTGCTGACCGGCGGCGCGCGGCTGGCCGAGCCGGGCGAATTTACACGCCGCGCCTTTCTGAACGGCCGCATTGATCTCACGCAGGCCGAAGCGGTCGCTGACTTGATCGCCGCGCGCACCGAACTCGCGCTCTCCGCCGCGAACGAACAACTCGCCGGAAAACTTTCCCAGCGCATCAACGAAGTGCGCGATCAGATGATGCTCACGCTGGCGCACCTTGAGGCACACATTGATTTCCCTGACGAGGACATCGCGCCGGACACGCAGGCGCAACTGCTGGGCCGGCTCCAGCGCGCGGTGGATTTCATGGACGAGTTGCTGCGCACGGCGAACGAGGGGCAGGTGCTGCGGCGCGGTGTGCGCGCGGCGATCATCGGACGGCCCAACGCGGGCAAGTCGAGCCTGCTCAATCAACTGCTCGGCCACGACCGCGCCATCGTCTCCGCAATTCCCGGCACCACGCGCGACACGATTGAGGAGACGGCGAACGTGCGCGGGATTCCCGTGGTGTTTATCGACACGGCGGGTTTGCGCGAGGGCACGGATGAAATTGAGATCGAAGGCATCAAGCGCAGCCGCACGAGCCTCGAACGTGCGGAGTTGATCCTGCATGTGCTCGACAACTCGGAGCCGTTCACGGACGCGGATGCAAATTACCTCCATGAGTTTGCGGGGAAGAAGCGCATCGTGGTGCGGAACAAGATTGATCTGGGAGCGCCGGCATCTGGCCGGCGTGATGGCAGCGTCACGAGTGATGAACACGCCGGCTGGAAG
>JBBQYK010000459.1:0-3383 GCA_038208765.1 Verrucomicrobiota bacterium | reverse complement strand
ACCATTGATGGTTCAGAATGACAAGGCGCTGCTGCAACGCTTGCAGGAACAGCAGTTGGAATTCGTTATCATCGGCGGGCTTTGCGGGGTGCTGCACGGGGTTTCACTGGTGACGCTCGACCTGGACATTTGCTGTGAGTTTAACCCCGACAACCTTCGCCGGATTGAACGAGCCGTCCAGGATTTGCACCCGCGCCATCGCTTGACTGCGAACAAATTGCCGTTGCAACTCTCGGAGGATCTTTGCGCGCGGTTGAAAAATCTCTACCTGCGGACTGACCTGGGCATCCTTGATTGTCTGGGCGAAGTCGCCGGCGTTGGCGGCTACGCTGACTGCCTGCGCCGTTCCCTGCTCAAGGAGATGTCCTACGGCTTGTTCCGCATTTTGGACATTGACGCCATCATCGCCGCCAAAGAGGCGGCGGGCCGGGAGAAAGATCTGGCCGCATTGAAACAGTTGCTCGCCATCAAGGAGCGGCAGCTTGCCGACGGTTGACTCGCAAATTGCCGATCGAAAATCGTAAATAAACATGGCCATGCTTGTTAAAGATGACACCACGAACTTCCGCCGGAACAAACCCTGCGGCGCTTCAATTTCCCATCGCCAAAGAAAGGCCCACTGATACCTTGCCGCCATGAACGCGACGCTTTCATTCAAAGAAGAAGTCCTGCTGGCCATCAGCCGTTTGCCGAACAAGGCGTCGGCCCGGCAAGTGCGCGAGCGCGTTGAGGTGCTGGCCGCGTTGCGCGAATCCGAGGCGGCATCAGAGCAGGGCAAGGTCGTTTCCCACGATGAAGTCGTCCGCCGTTTTCGTTCATGGCACAGCAAGTAAAATACAAACTTGTCTGGACGGAACCCGCCTCATGCGACTTGGAAAAGATCGACCGCTACTTGCGCCGCAGGAATCCTGCGGCGGCGGAAAAACTCGGCGAGGGATTGCTCCGGCGGGTGACGGGTCTGGAGAAGCACCCGGAACTGGGGCGACCTTACGAGGAGGAACCTTCCTATCGCCTGCTCCCGCACCGGGACTACCAAATCTTTTACCGCGTGAAGCATGAGGAACGCATTGTGGAAATCGCCCACGTTCGCCACGGTGCACGCGACAATCCAACGCTTGACGATTTGTTGACCGACTAACTCAAATTTTATCATGGCCATTCTCGTAAAACCCGACACCAAACTTCTCATCCAAGGCATCACCGGCGAATTCGGTGCGCGCCACGCCAAACTCTCGATTGATTACGGCACGCAGGTCGTGGCCGGCGTCACGCCTGGCAAGGGCGGGCAGTTCTTTGAGCATGGCGGGAAGAAAGTTCCAATCTTCGACACCGTGGCCGACGCGGTGAAGCAGAGCGGTGCGACCGCGAGCGCGGTGTTCGTGCCGCCCCCGTTTGCCGCCGACGCGATTCTCGAAGGCGTGGATGCCGGGCTCGATCTCGTCGTCGCCATCACCGAAGGGATTCCCGTGCGTGACATGGTGCGCGCGAAGCAGGCGATGATCGGGAGCAAGACGCGGCTCATCGGGCCGAACTGTCCCGGCGTGGTCACGCCCGGCGAGGGCAAGGATTCGCACGGCGGCTGCCGCATCGGCATCGCGCCCGGCTACATTCACAAGAAGGGCCACATCGGCGTCGTCTCGCGCAGCGGAACATTGACCTACGAAGCGGTATGGCAGCTCACCTCGCGCGGTGTGGGCCAGAGCACCTGCGTTGGCATCGGCGGCGACCCGGTCAACGGCACATCGCACCTCGACGTGATCAAGCTCTTCATGGCCGACCCAGAAACGACGGGCATCATCATGATTGGCGAAATCGGTGGCAGCGCCGAAGAAGAAGCCGCTGAGTGGATCGCCAAGCACGGCACCAAGCCCGTGGCCGGTTTCATCGCGGGCGCAACCGCGCCGCCCGGACGCCGCATGGGGCACGCGGGCGCGATTGTCTCCGGTGGCAAAGGAACGGCGGAAGCCAAGATCGAAGCCTTCAAAACCGCCGGCATCGGCGTGGCCGTGACGCCCAGCGACATGGCGGACACACTGTTGAAAATGATGTGATCGAAAATGATAAATGACGAATGACGAAGTGAGCGGCGCGCGCCCTCGGCCATTCGTCATTCGGAATTCGTCATTCCCATGCCCGTCCTCGACTTCATCCTGAACTGCGCCGCGCTCCTGCTCTGGCTGAACGGACGCAGCCGGCGGCTGACGAATCTCCCGAGCGTTCCCGGCATCGCGCTCATCGCCACGCTCAAGAGCGCGCAGCGCCAGCCGACGAAACGCTGGCCCTCGCATCTCGCGCTGGCCGTGCTGCTCTCCGCGCGCGCGCTTCTCTACTGGCAGGTGGGCACTTCCGCACGCTGGATGCCGAGCCTTCCGCTGGGACCAATCACGCTGCATTTTCGCAACGACATGTTCATGCCCATGCTGCTGTTCTCGTTGCTCGGCTTCCTGCTCTTCCTCGCCGTGTTTTATTTCTCGCTGGCGCTGCTGGCGGTCGTGCCGCGCGGCGCGACGGACAGCAATCCGTGGCCCGCGCTCGTGCGCGCGCATCTCGGCCTGCTCGCGCGCTGGCCGGCACCGGTGCTGGTCCTGATGCCGTTCGTGGTCGCGTTTGTTTTCTGGCTGGCACTGGGGCCGGTCTTCGGCTGGTTGCAGCTCGCCGCGCCCGCCGCCTCGTTCACGCATCTCGCGAAACAGGCGCTCGTCATCGGCCTGAGCGCGTGGCTGCCGTGGGCGCATCTCGTGGCGGGCGTGCTCGCGCTGCACTTCGTCGCGAGCTACGTCTATTTCGGGCGCGCGCCGTTCTGGAATTTCCTTCACGCCGCCGCGCGACAGTTTTTGCGTCCGCTCGCTGCCCTGCCCTTGCGCTTGGGCAAATTGGATCTCACTCCGTTGCTCGGTCTGGGGTTGTTGATCGCGATCATTATTTTCGCGCCCCGTGGACTGACCTGGCTTTACCAGCAGCTGGCAATGTGAGGCGAGTGGTTCCAGGAGCGCGGTGCTCACGGCCATTGCAGCCGGAAGAACCGAACGCCTGCCGACGGCAGCGGCGCCGTGGCGCGGAACTGGCCGTTGCTCTGCACCGCCGTCAGTCCGGCGGGCTGCCAGTTCACGGGCGCGGTCAGATTCGTGGCGCTGAAAATCGTGAAGCCGGACGCGCTCGCAGGCCACGCAAGTTGCAGTGCGTTATCGCTGCGCGTCACCGCCAGCGTAGGTGGCACAATCGGGCCGTGCTCCAGCCGCACGTTGTCCCAGTTCACCTCGATGCCCGGCGCGCTGTTCAAGTTCACCAGCCGCACACCGAGTTGTTGTCCGCCGAACGGATTCGACGCCGCGACGTTCACTCTCACCGTGGAACTCAGGAACAACCCCTCGCCCGGCAGCAAC
>JBBQYK010000458.1:0-3409 GCA_038208765.1 Verrucomicrobiota bacterium | reverse complement strand
GTAGCGTTCGAGGTCGGCGGGCGCGGTGGCGAGTTCGCCCATCACGTCCACGAGCTGCTTTTGCGTGGTGAAGATTTCGCCGCGCGACCATTCGTCCGTGCTGCCGGCACGGGCGACGCCGAGGGCGGCGTTGAGTTCGTCAATCGCGCCGTTGGCTTCGATGCGCGGATGGGTCTTGGGGACGCGGCGCTTGTACATCAAGGCCGTGGTGCCGTCGTCGCCGGTGCGGGTCGCAATGCTCATCGTGGCGGCGAGTGTGATAAGGCGCGCGGCGGGTGCCAATGGCAAATCTGTGTCCGTGGTTGGTTTCCGGTTTTGCCCACGACGCTGCGGATTGCCCGCGCCGCTTTCTCATGGTGTAGTCGCGGTAAATGCGTGGATGCGGAACAGGAATTATTTTGATGCTCGGACTGGCGGCTGGCTTCAGCGCCGGGCCGGAGCCGGCGGCGGATCGCTGGCTCACGGAGGCGGGCGCACGGCCCGAGCGGTTCGCGGAGTCAACGGTGCTGACGAATGGGTTTGCCACCTTGCGCGCGGAGGTGGTGGCGGGTGTGTTGCAGGTGAAGTGTGACGGAGACGAGGCATTGAGCGGGTTGAAATTGGTCGCGAGTGCGGATGCGCCGGGACATTGGCCAGCTCGCGACTGGCGGACGCTGTCGATGCGGCGCGCGGGGCCGGGCTGGCTCGCGGAAATCCCCGTGGACAGTCTGGATGTGCCGCAGATTTATTTCGTGACCGCGCGCACCAGCGGACGGGAGGTGGTTTCTCCGCTGCGACTCGCGCATCCGCGCGGGCTGGGGATGGAGCGTCCGTCGCGTTTGTTCTGGGCGTTCCTCGAAGGCTTCGAGCAGGGGCAGGAGGGCTGGCGCTCGCCGGGCGGAACGCTGCGCACGAATGGGCCGGCCCGAAGCGGGCGCACGGCGCTGGCGGTGCGGGTGCCAGCGGGCCGGAAGTCCGTGAGTGTGGAATCGACGCGGCTGCGCGGGTGGTTCATCGAGGAGCATGGGGCGGAAGGCGTCGGCCTTTGGTTGCGCGCCTCGGGCGGGGCAGGTCACGTCGTGTTCACGCTGGCGGCGAATGCCTTTTCGACGAACCAAGTCACGTCCCGCCGCAGCGAGACGGTGGCGGTCTCGACGAACTGGGCCAAGGCGCGGCTCGCGTTCGAGAGCTTCCCGAAAGCGCCGCTGGCGGATTTGGATTTGTTCACCCTCGAGTTTGTCGCCGAACCGGGAACGGAACTGTTGATGGACGACGTGCATCTGCTCGGGCGCTGGCGGGAGGATTTTTGAGCCGCTGGATTGAGCGTTGAAGAAGTTTCCCTGAAGCGGCACTTTTCCGCCGTGCCCAAGCCCAAAAAAAACCGACGCCCGCGCCCACGCGGTTCCGCGTGGCCGGCGATCATTGTGTTGTTTGTGGTCGTGGTGGCGGGGGTGGCGTGGTGGCAACGAGTCGAGTCAAAGGCCACGGCTGACGGGCCAACGAACATGGTTTCATCCGCTTCGGCTGCACTGACGAACGGCCCGTCGTCCGCTGGCCCGGCCGTTTCCAACGTCTTTGACATGGCGAAATTCTCCGCTTGGGTGACCAACCAGTCGGACGTGGATGAGTTGCTCGGCCTGGGCGGACGCTGGCTGCAGCAGGGCCGCGCGGAGCTGGGTTTCCTGTGTTTTCACCGCGTGACCGAGTTGAATCCGGAGCACGAGGAGGCGTGGTTTAATCTCGGCGTGTCGCTGGTCCGCCTGGGCGAACTGCCCCAGGCCGAATACGCCTACCGTCGCGCCATCTCCAACTTCACCGAGTACGCCGAGGCGCAGAACAATCTTGGCAACCTGCTCACGCGCCAGAAGCGTTACGCTGAGGCGACCGAGCAGTTCCACGCCGTGATCGCGCAGACGCCGGACAACGCTACCGCGCACAACAACCTCGGACGCGTCCTCGCCGAGCAGGGCAACGGGCTCGCCGCGCTGGAACGCTTCTCGGAAGCGGCGCGGCTCGATACCAATTACCTTGAGGCCCGTTTCAACCTGGGGGCCGCGCATCTCACGATGGGTCAAACAAACGAGGCGGTGGCCGCTTTCCGCGAGACGCTGCGGCTGCGCCCGGACTTCCCGCCCGCCTTGAACGCGCTCGCGAAATTACGCAAGCAACCCTGACGTGAAACCCCCGCACTCACATGAGCAACCCGCTGCCAGTAAAGATTTTCCGCGACCTTCCGCTAGACTGTGAGCTTTACGCCGGGCCAAGGACGATACGGGGATGCCACCCGTAATTCCCCCGGTGGCCGGTGCGCTTGACAATGACGAACCAATTTTGTGAAGAATACGCGACAAATTCACCGGGGCACTGGCTTGGAGTCACGCCGCCGCAGTGAGAATGAATTTTATGTTGGATTCAGTATTTAGCGCCTTTTTGCATGGGGACTACGGCATTGCGCCGACGAATTTCCCCGCCGTGGCCTTGGGCCTTCTGCTCGCTTTCGCGATGGGGCACATCATCGCGTGGGTGTATATGCTTACGCACTCTGGGCTGTCCTACTCCCGCTCCTTCGTGAACGCGCTGGTGATGATGCCCGTCATCGTCTCCATCGTCATGGGCGTGCTGGCCAACAGCCTCGTGACCGCGTTCGGTATGATGGCGGTGTTCGCCATCGTCCGCTTCCGCAACATTCTTCGCGACACGCTCGACACCACCTACGTGCTGACCGCGCTGACCATCGGACTGGCCTGCGGCTCGCAGAAATTCACCACCGCCGTCATCGGCTGCTCGCTGATTTCCATCGCGATGCTCTACCTCTGGACGACTTCCTTTGGCAGCCGCCATCGCTATGATTTGATTGTGAACCTGCACTGGGCGCGTCCGCTGCTGGAGCTGTCCGATTTGACCCGCGCCTTGAACCGCCACAGCCGCCGGACGCTCTGCGCCAGCCAGCGCTCCCATGAAGGCTACGAAGGCACCGACCTTTCCTATCGTCTGCTGTTGCGCGATCCGAAACGCATGGAAGAAATGCTCACGGAACTCCGCGCCACCACCGGAGTGTCCCGCGTGACCAGCATGCAGGCGGAAGATCAATCTGAGGTTTAATAACATGGAATCGCTACCCCCCATCCCGACGCCGCCCGCTGAACGCTGGCGCGAGTTCCGCATCCAGGCGCTGCCGCTCATGACGTTCGCCGTCGTGCTGCTCGGCGTCGTGATGCTGTGGAAACAATATGTGCTGCCCACAAACATCATCGGCGAAGTCGAGGCGACACGCGCCAACGTCATCAGTTCCGTGGACGGCACGCTCAAGGAACTCAAGGTGAAGCGTTTCCAACGCGTGGCTGCGGGCGAGGAAATCGCGGTCATTACCACCATGGACGCCGCTACGCTCCAGGCTTCTTTCCGTCAGGTCGAGGCCGAGATGAAAGTG
>JBBQYK010000457.1:0-3424 GCA_038208765.1 Verrucomicrobiota bacterium | reverse complement strand
TTCGCGGAGAATGCGCGTGCGGTTTTCAAACGAGCCGCCGTATTTGCCGGGCCGCGTGTGCGCGCCGAGAAACTCGTGCAGCAAATAGCCGTGGCAATGCTTCAAGTCCACGAAGTCCGCGCCCACATCCGCCGCGACTTTCGCCGCGCGCACGTAGCACTGAATAAGTTCCTCCACTTCGCCATCGCTGAGAATCTGCGCGTCGCTCATCACGTTGAACTTCGCGTCGAGGATCGGATGCCGGTAGGCCACGCGCGACTCCCACCGCTTCTTGTCCACAGGCCGGCAGAAGCGCCCCGAGTGCGTGAGTTGAAAACCGATGACCAAATCGTCCGCCGTCCCGTAGCGTTCGCGATGCGCCGCAATCAACGTCTCGCGCAGCCCGGCGATGCCTGCCTTGTTCTCCTCATTGATGATGATCTGGTTGGGATTCGCGCGCCCGTCCGGTCGCACCGCCATCGCCTCGCCGCCGAAAATCAGCTTCGCGCCGCTCTCGCCGAAACGCTGCCACCGGCGAATCATCTCCTCCGTCACGCCGCCGCTCGTCGTGCCGTCCCAGCCCTCCATCGGCTGAATCGCCACGCGATTGCCAATGCGCTTGCCGTTGATGCTCACATCCTCGACCGCCTGCGCCAGCGGCGATGTCGCGCCCGCAACGATGCCGTCATCGCACGGCAGCTCGACCCCGAGTGCCGCTACATGCCGGCGAAAGTCAGCGGCGGTTTTGAGTGTGGGAATGCGAACCAGTTTCAGCGGCGCGGCCATATCAGTTCAAAGAGAGATTCACTCGTGCTTGGCCCTTCGATGCGGCATCGGCAGGCAGGGGCGCGAGGATGAAGAGTCGTTCGGCGGTAACTTTCTCCGTTTTCAGTAACGCCCGGTGCACGCTCTGCGCGCGGGCTTGCTTCAACTCCCGCACGTCGTCGTCCGTGACTTTCTTCTGCGCGGCCAGTTCGGTTTCCATCCGCGCGAGCAGTTCGTCATTCACGGGCGGCAGCAAGGCGGGGCGGGTGAGGGCAAGGGGCGCGGTCACGGCGTTGGTGTCTTTCGCGGCGGGCTTGGGAGTGGAGCGAATGGTCAGGCTCTCCGCACCTTTGCCTGTCGTGGCGCGCGGAGCGGAGGCGATGACGTTCGTGATCACCACACCTGCTGAGTTGGTTACAACTTCCGGCAGCGGCAGCGCGCGCTGAAAAACCTTTTTGTATTCCGTCTTCAGCAGCCGCTCGTAATCACGGGGCTCCAGTTTCACGGCCTCGGCGGTGGCGGGTGCGTTGTCTTTGCCGGCGAGTTCGGCGAGGCGTGTGGTTTTCAATTCACGCTCCAGCTTCAGCCACGCCAGCGCCGCACGGTCGAGCGGCTCGTCCGCTGAACCCATGATTTCCAGATTCAGCGCGGGTCGTTCGTAAAACGCCTGGCCGAGCTTCTCAATCTTCGCTGCTTCCGTTTCCGAGATTTCCGCCTGTCCCGGCGCGAACTCGAGGTGGCTCAATTCCTCGCCGCCTCCGCCGACCACCGAGCCGAGCAGTGCGAACGGTGACGCGGCCGCCTTCAGTAATAAATTTTCCATGACATGCCACACGACGGGCCACACGCGGAACTTCGGATCATCGAGCCGCCCCTGCACCGGCACGCTGAGTTCGATGCGTCCGTTGCGATCCTTGAGCAGCGCCACGCCGAGTTTTACCGGCAGCTTCGTGGCGGCGGGACTGGTGTTGCGCGGGCCGAGCGTGAACTGGTCTATGAACACCACCGTCTCCGAATCGAGCGCGCGCTGATTCAAGTTCACTCGCAAGCCCACGGTGAATTTTCCTTTCCGTAATTCATGTCCGCCAAATTTTTCCATGTAGGGCGTGAAGGCGGTGAGTTCCGTGTTCTGATTCGTGACCACCAAATCAATCAGCACATCGCGCACGAGCGGATTGATTTTACCCGCCACGCTGAACGGCGCGCTCTCGTTCATGCGCCCGCGGATGTCCACCTCCGCCGCCGTGTTCAGCGCAGACGACAGGCCGCGCACGGTGCCGCTGAACTGCTGCACGCTGAAGCGCGCGTTCGGCTGGATGCTCAGATCGGCAAAGTGCAGCGAGTTGTTCGTGACCGTGAGCAGGCCGAGTTGCACGGGGAACGGAAGCAGGTCGGCGGATTTTTCCGACGCGGGTTTTGGCGCGCCGGGCGCGGCGTTAGTAGTCGCGGGCGGCAGCGCGGCGACCAATGTGAGTTGTCCGTTCGTGTTCAACACCGCCGTGGCGGCCACGGAATCGGCGGCGAGTTCGCGAACCTTCAGGCTCATTGGTGCGAGCGTGAAATCAATCCCACGCACCGCGACCTGCTTCCACTTCACAAAATCCTGGAGGGCGATTTGATCCACGACGGCCACGTCATCGAGCACGAGATCGCCGGAGAATGTCGCAGCGAGCGCATTGCTTGCGCCCAGCGCCACGGACGCGCGGCCCTTGGTTGAAACGCGTCCGCTGGTGAAGGCCAGCTTCACGTGCTGCTGCTCGACGTAGGGCTGGAACGGGCGCAGCTCTAGGGCGTTCACATCAAGTTCCGTGTCGAGCGAGACGGGCAGAATCGTGCCGCGCGCGCTGAGCTTCACGCCGCCGGTCTGGTTCACACGCGTCGAGAGCTGCACGGACACCGGCGCGTTCGACGCGAGCGAAAGTCCGGTGACATCGAGGGAGATATGATCCGCGACGAGGCTCGCGGGCGTGGGCGGAAACTGATCCTCCACGCGCGCCGCGTAGTCGCGCACGGCGATGTTCTCCACCAGCACCGACCACGGCGCGGCAGGAATGATCTGCGTGACGACGGGAGCGTTGGTGGTGGCTGGAAGATTCAACAGGCTCGGCGCGCGATTGGTGGGCGGTGCGATGAGTTGCCACAACTCCACCGCGCCATCACGGAAACGTCGCGCGACGATGGAACCGCCCGTTGTTTCGATACTCCGTACTTTCATGCGACGTTGCTGCCAGTCCGCTTCCACGCCCCGCACGGTCACGCTGGGGATTTGGATCAGCGCGTTCGTGTTTGCGGTGTCCGGTGCGAAGACGGCGAGATTCGTCAGCACCACGCTGGCGTTAGTGATGGCGAGTTGCACGCCGTTCGTCTCCAGCGTGAAGGCGTAGGTTCCGCCTACCTTCACCTTGCCGTCGCGCACGTCGAGTTGCGTGAACTCGCGTGCGTAGGTGCCGTATTTTTTCAGGTCAATGCCGCCCAGTTCAAACCGCCCCGCCGACGCCGGCGGCACCGCGCCGACGCTCCCCGCCCAATTGAAATACTCGCCCTCGCCCGTGCTCGCCGTGAAGGAGTACGGACTGCCCGTGCGCGGTCGCATCGTGAAGTTCGTCAGCCGCACATCAATGGGCGTGAACGTCGTCTGGAACGGCGTGGCGCGGTAAAAATCCGCGACGGTGAAGGTGCC
>JBBQYK010000456.1:0-3428 GCA_038208765.1 Verrucomicrobiota bacterium | reverse complement strand
ATAGCTGCCGCAGAGCTTCGCGTAGAACGCGACGAGCTGATCGCCGGTGAGCTTCTGCCCGCTGCTCTTCTTGAAGACGTAGGTTTCCTTGCCCGTGTAGAACTCCGAGCTGGCCACGTCGAGCGCGAGGAAGATTTCCTTGCCGGCCTTGTAGCCCGCGTCCTTCGTCGCCTGAAGAATCACTTCGATGGCCGCTTCGGCGCTGTCGAGCTTCGGAGCGAAGCCGCCTTCGTCGCCGACCGCCGTGCTCAGGCCCTTCTTCTTCAACACGGCCTTGAGCGCGTGGAAGATTTCCGTGATGGCCTGGAGACCGTCGCTGAAGGTGTCGAAACCCTTGGGCACGATCATGAACTCCTGGAAATCAATCGGCGCATCCGAATGCGCGCCCCCGTTGATGACGTTCGCCATCGGCACGGGAAGCACTTTGGCGTTCGGCCCGCCGAGATATTTGAAAAGCGGCTGGCCGAGCAGTTCGGCGGCGGCCTTCGCGTTCGCGAGCGAGACGGCGAGAATGGCGTTCGCACCGAGCTTGGCCTTCGTCTCCGTGCCGTCGAGTTCGAGCATGATGCGATCCACGGTCAGTTGATCCAGCGCGTCCACGCCGATGAGTTCGGGGAGAATTTTCTCCGTGACGTTGGCCACGGCCTTCGACACGCCCTTGCCGAGGTACCGCTTCTTGTTGCCGTCGCGCAATTCGAGCGCCTCGTGTTCGCCGGTGCTCGCGCCGCTCGGCACGGCCGCGCGGCCAATGGCGCCGCTGGCCAGATGCACGTCCACTTCCACGGTCGGGTTGCCACGCGAGTCGAGGATTTCGCGGGCCTTGATGTCGATGATTGAGCTCATGGTTTTAGTTCAGGGTTCGGGTTTCAGTTCCAAAAACGAGCGCGCATGTTAGGTGCGCGCAAAGTCGAGTCAAGTTGTCAGGCAACGCGGTGTTGAATCAAACGGCCCAGGGGAATTTTCACACTCATCACCTTCGTACCACGCTGTCGCGCTGCGCCCAGGCGGCGTCCGCTTTCGGGAAATCCAGATTGTAATGAAGCCCCCGGCTCTCCGGCCGTTGCAGCGCGCACTCCACGATCAACTCCGCCACCGTCGCAATGTTGCGCAGTTCCAGCAAATCGCTCGTGACCGTGAAGTCCCAGTAATACTCCTGAATCTCCGACTGAAGATTCGCCAGCCGCGTGCGCGCGCGTTGCAGCCGCTTCGTCGTCCGCACGATGCCGACGTAATCCCACATCAGGCGGCGAATCTCGTCCCAGTTGTGCGAGACGACGACCATTTCGTCGGCATTGCTGGCGTGGCCGGATTGCCACATCGGCAGATCGCTTTCGAGCTGGCAGGGATTCTTTTGGAGAATTTTTTCTGCCGCACGATTGGCGCAGACAAGGGCTTCGAGGAGTGAATTGCTCGCCAGACGATTGGCACCATGCAGTCCGGTGCAGGCCACTTCGCCGACGGCGTACAGGCACTCAATGCCCGTCTCGCCGTCCACGTTGGTCTGCACGCCGCCGCACTGGTAATGCGCCGCCGGCACGACGGGAATCGGCTCCTTCGTGATGTCGATGCCGTATTGCAGGCACGTCTGATAAATGTTCGGGAACCGCTCGATGATGAAGCGCGCGGGTTGGTGCGTGATGTCGAGCAGCACATGATCCGCGCCGCTGCGCTTCATTTCGCTGTCAATGGCGCGGGCCACGATGTCGCGCGGCGCGAGCGATTTCAGCTCATGGTATTTGTCCATGAACTCCACGCCGCCGATCGTCTTCAACACGCCGCCCTCACCGCGCACCGCTTCGGTGATGAGGAACGACTTCGCCTTGGGATGATACAGGCACGTCGGATGAAACTGGATGAACTCCATGTCCGAAATGCCCGCGCCCGCGCGATACGCCATCGCCACGCCGTCGCCCGTCGCGATGTCGGGATTGGTCGTGTAGAGATAAACTTTCCCGCACCCGCCCGTGGCCAGCAGCACGACCGACGCGGCGAACGTCTCGACCGCGCCCGTTTTATTGTCGAGCACATAGACGCCCACGCAGCGGTTCGCGCCCGCGCGCCCGAGCTTCTTTGTCGTGATGAGGTCGATGGCGAAATGATTTTCCAGCATCGTGATGTTCGGCTGCGCCGCGACCGCCGCGAGCAAGGCACGCTCAATCTCGCGGCCCGTCACGTCCTTCGCGTGCAGGATGCGGCGCTTCGAGTGTCCACCTTCTTTGCCCAGATCCAGTTCACGCCCGCCCTCGATCTCGCGCTCGGAAAACCTCATCCCCAGTTCGATCAACTCCTGCACGCGCGCTGGCCCTTCCTGAATAATCGTCCGCACCACCGCCTCGTTGCACAACCCCGCGCCCGCCACCACCGTGTCGCGGACGTGCGATTCCACCGAGTCCTCTTTGCTCGTGACCGCCGCGATGCCGCCCTGCGCGTAGTTCGTGTTCGACTCCGCGCGATGCTTCTTGGTGATGATGGCCACGCGCCCGCGCGCCCCGACCTTGAGCGCAAACGAAAGCCCCGCAATGCCGCTACCCAGGACGATGAAGTCGAATTGTTTCATTCAGCCGCCGCAGGAGAACTTACCCCAACTCAAGCTGCTTCAGCAGCTGCTCCAGCGTGAGACGATGATGAACCATCACTTCGCCGAGAATGGCGCGCAGCGTGCCGGGGCGGAGCGGGTCGTGATTGGGAATGGTCAGGTGATGTTCACCGCCCGTCTGCGTGGTGAGACGGCGATGCGAGCCAAGCTGCCGGACAAACTGGTAGCCGAAGGCGCGGCGCAGCGCCTTTTCCAAATCAGCGGCGGAAAGATCGCGCGGCAACTTCATGCCACGGAAACGAGTTCATCCAGCACGCGATGCAGCCGGATGACGGCGGGAGCCTTGCCCTCGTCGAAGTGGCAGAGCACCGCCTCGCGGACGTTGGTGCGGAGTTCGTCCCAAGTGTCCGCCTCGGTGACGATGGAATGACCGAGTGCGCGGGCGATGAATCCGCCGTCCGTCTCGTCCTCGGTGACCTGAAAGATGATCTCGCTCATGGGTGCAGTGTATCGACGGGCGTCGGTTTGGGAAAGGGATGTTCGGTCCCGCGTGGCGCGACCTCGAGCGCGAGGGAAAGCCCCGCGATGCCGCTGCCAGGACGATGAAGTCGAATTGTTTCATGCCGACCACGCGAATTGAAATTCCTCCATGTCCACGGACGACCATCCAGACGCGCTCCGCGAGTAGTCCGCGGCTTACGCCCCGCCCCCGGAGACGCAGCGGCTAATTGACGAGTTGTATCGCGAGGAACTGCGCGACGCGCGGAAGATGTCGGCGGAGGACAAAATTCTGGCCGGCCAGCAGTTGTTTGAATCGGCCTGCGAGATCACACTGGCAGGAATCCGGAACCAGAACCCTGGCCTCTCCGAAGAACAATGCCTGCATGGACTC